>JAZKDA010000021.1:37079-67245 GCA_040387815.1 Pseudomonadota bacterium
AAACCCGATGGTCCCGGACCTCATCACGGGGCGGCTGAACGCCGGCCTGCTCTCGCCGCTGTTCGCGAAGGGGCAGTCCGCGGCCGGCAAGGTCAAGTTGTTGGCCAGCCTTGGCGCACCCTCGGCGGTGGCAGGGGTGCCGACCGTGGCCGACAGCGGCTTTCCGGGTTTTCACGCCAGCACCTGGAGTGGTTTTTTCGCGCCCGCCGGCACGCCCGCGCCGGTCGTTCAGAAGTTGTACGTGGCCATCCAGGCCGCCGCCGCCGACACAGAGGTCAAGGAGAAGCTGGCGGCCGCCGGTCTCACGCCGGTCGCGGGGCAGACACCCGAGCAGTTCAGCGCCTTCGTCGAGCAGGAAAAGCAGAAGTGGGCGCTGGTCGTGAACAAGCTTGGCGGCCTCAAGAAGTAATCAGCTCAAGGAGACATTCATGAATAAATGGACACGCGCGATTTGCGCCACCGCGCTCGCCCTGGGCGCCGCCCTGGGAGCCTTCGCACAGGACTATCCCAGCAGGCCGGTCAAGTTGATCGTGGGCTTTGGCGCCGGCGGCGCCACCGACGCCATCGCGCGCCTGTACGGGCAGAAAATGTCCGAGCTGCTTAAACAGCCATTCATCATCGAGAACCGGCCCGGCGCGGGGCAGCTGACGGCGATTCGCACCTTGCAGTCTGCGCAGCCTGACGGCTACACGCTCTACCTCGGAACCGGCAGTTCATTGGCCCAGGGCCCGGGCATGCGCAAGGATCTGCCCTATGACCCCCTGAAGGATTTCAACCTGGTTGCGCTGGTTGCCACCACTCCGGGCGTCATCATCGTGCCCGCCGTCATGCCGGTGCGCACCGTCGCCGAATTGCTTGCGTACTCTGCCGCTCACCCCGGCAAGATCAACTACGGTTCGGCCGGTCATGGCACGGCGAGTCATCTGCAGGTTGAATATTTCCAGAGCCTGACCCAGACCAAGTGGACGCATGTGCCGTACAAGTCCGACGCGGACGTCGTGCGCGAGATCGGCGAGGACCGGATCCAGTTCTCCATCTCCACCACGCAGCAATCCATGCCGCTGATCAAGGCCGGAAAGCTCAGGGCGTTGGCGGTGACCACCAGCCAACCTTTGTCATATATGCCCGGGGTGGCGACGCTGCGCGAGACGGGTGTCAAAGGGCTGGAAAGCATCGAGCCGTACACCTTCTATGGCCTCGTCGCCCCCAATGGCACACCGGCCGCTGTCGTCAGTCGCCTGAACGAGGCCGTCAACCAGATCTCCGGCATGCCGGAGATCAAGTCGCGCATGACCGAAAGCCTGTTCGCCGAGCCCGCCACCAGCACGCCGGCTTCCTTCCGGACCTTCATGGAAAAGGAAGTCGCCAAGTGGACGCAGGTCGGCAAGACAGTCAAGCTTCCCGACTGAGCGGGCATCTGCCCGGAGGAAAACCGTGACCAGAAATCAAAATGAACACGACCTGACGCAGGAGCTGGCCGGCTACGCCTCGTCCATCCAGATGGACGAAGTGCCTGAGGTCGTTCTTCGCCAGGCCCGCTTGTGCATTCTCGATACCCTTGGCTGCATCGTCGCGGGCTCTCGTGTCGACGACTGGAAGCCATTGATGACAGCCGAGTCCGCTGTGAGCGAGCGGCAGGAGGCGACGGTGATCGGCACCGGCAAGCGCCTTCCCGCCGAGGCGGCCGCGCGTGTCAATGCGTACATGGGAGACATTTTCGAGCTCAATGACCTGATCGGCGGGCACGCCAGCATCGGCAACGTCTCGGCCTTGCTTGCGCTGGCCGAGGCCATCGGCGCGACCGGCCGTCAACTCGTGGAGGCGGTCGTCGTCGGTTTGGAAGTGACGGCGAGAATCTATTACGGGTATTACCCGGCGATGAAGCCGTATGACGAAGTTGGCATGAACCCAGTGGTCTTCCCTTCATCCTACGGCGTGGCCGCCGGCGCGGCCCGGCTGATGGGGCTGACGCAGGCGCAGCTGGGCCATGCGATGGGCATCGCCGGGACGCTCGCCGGCTGGTGTCCGGCAGAGGTCGTGTTTGGCGACGGTGGGACCGTCAAGCCCATGCTGTTCGGCGCGTGCCCGGCGACCTCAGGTCTCACGGGCGCGAGATACGCTCAGGCGGGCATGACCGGGCCGCAGCGGCTCCTGGAAGGTCCTCGCGGCTACTTCGTTACCGCGGCGCGAGCGATGTTTCCCGACGCGGTTCGCGACCGCGACACCTGGCACGTGGCGGCGCCGCGTCGCAAGTACCACGCAGCCTGCGGCTATATCCACTCGCCGGTGGACGTGGTGGTGGCCATGCGTCACGAGGGCGTGGACTTCAGCCGGGCGCGAGAGCTGCGCGTCGGGGTCGCCGAGCTCACCATCCCGGGTGTCTCCAAGAGCCGGCCCCCGACCACCGGCAACGAGGCGCGCTTTCACCTGGAATACTGCGTCGCAGTGGCCGCGCTTGGCGAGGACGTCATCCTGCCCGAGCACAGCATCGAGTTCGAAACCTATCTGGCCAAGCCCGAGGTGCGTGCCATGCTGGAGAAAGTCCGCGTCGTGGCGGACCCTGCGCAGAAGCACTATCACCACTGCGCGGTCACGCTGATCGATGGTCAGGGGCACGAGCTGCTGCGCCGCGAGGGCCGTGGACCCAAAGGTTCGCCCCAGAACCCGATGACCGACGAGGAGGTTCTGGGCAAGTTCCGGCGGCTGGTCGCGCACCGCCTGTCCGGCGATGCGCTGGACCAGTACCTGGAGAAGGCGCTGCAGCTCGAGCGCCACCAGAAGTGGGACTGGCTCGTCGGTGCCTTCGCCTGACAGCGGCGAGACGGCGGGCCGCGCCGTCCTTGAGCGTCATGTGGCCCAGGCGTTCATGTTCTCCTCCAGGTGCGCAAGCGATGTGGTGCCGGGGATGACGATGACATTGGGTGCGCGTTCGAGAAGCCACCGCAGGGCTGACGTGGCGGACCCGCCGGCTTGGACGATGGGGGCGCCCGCAACGTGGGCATGGGCCGCGAGCGGCCCGTGCGGCAGGTAGGCGATACCCTCGCGTTGGCAATACGCCAGCACGGCTTCGTCGGGTGCATCGAACTGGTTGCAGCGGTTTTGCACGGAAGTGATCGTCGCCACGCGTCGCGCCGCCTCGAGCTGGTGCAGATCCACATTGGAGACGCCGATCCAGCGCAGCTTGCCCTGCGCTTGCAACTGTGCCAGCGCGCCGATGGACTCCTCAAGCGGGACGGTCGGGTCCGGCCGGTGCAACTGGAACAGGTCGATGCGCTCGGTGCGCAACTGGACCAGCGCTTCCTCGACGTGCTTGCGCAGCGTCTGCGGGCGCCCGTCGACCTTCACCTGTCCCGGTGCGACCTTCTCGATGCCGCCCTTCGTTGCAATGACGAGCCCAGGCGGGTAGGGCGCGAGGGCGTCAGCGATCAGCTTCTCGTTCCAGCCTGCGCCATAGCTGCGCGCCGTATCGATCAGGTTGACGCCCAGGTCCACCGATCGCCGAAGCAAGCGTATGCCAGCCTCCCAGTCGGCATAGGGCCCCCAGTTGCCAGGCTGGCCGGTCAGGCGCATGGCGCCGAAAGCAATTCGATGGACGGGAACCGCGCCGCCAAGGAGGAATTGGCGGTTCGACGATGGGGATGGCTGGCGCAAGGACATGAAAATGGCCAAAATGCTAATGGACTTACCATACACATTTCACCCCGCCCCCGCAAGACATGACACCCACCGACACCCTGATCACCGGCTTGGCCGATTACGCCCATGGCATCGGCATTTCCGATGTGCCCGCGCAGGTGCGCCGGCAGGCGGCACTGTGCATCCTCGATACGGTCGGCTGCATGGTGGCGGGCTTGCAGGACGAGAGCTGGCGTGCAATCGACCTCGTGGAGCGCAAGCGCAGTGGATTGGCCGAGGCGACCGTGGTGGGCCTCGGTCAGCGTCTGTGCGTGGAGGGTGCGGCGCGGCTCAATGCGTACCTGGGCGACCTGTTTGAGCTCAACGATCTGATCGGTGGCCATGCGAGCATCGGCGTGGTCAGTGCCATGCTGGCGCTGGCCGAATCGCTCGACGCGCCGGCGTCCGCCCTGGTCGAAGCCGTGCTCGTGGGCAACGAGGTCACCGCGCGCGTGTACATGGGCTATTACCCGGCCATCAAGCCCTATACGGAGACGGGCATGTGTCCGGTCACCTTCCCTTCCTCCCTTGGCGTGGCCGCCGGCGCCGCGAAGCTGCTCGGGCTGACGGCCCACCAGATGGCGCACGCCATGGCGATCGCCGGCGGTCTGGCGAGCTGGTGTCCGTCAGAGGTGATCTATGGCGGCGGTGGCAGCTTCAAGCCCATGCTGCATGGCTCGTGCCCGGCGGAGTCGGGCTTGCGTGGCGCCTGGTATGCGCAACAGGGCATGACCGGGCCGCTGCGCCTGCTCGAGAGCGAGATTGGCTATTTCGCGACCGCGGCGCGGCGCAGCTTTCCAGCCAATGTGCTGGACCGGGAAACCTGGTATGTCGGCGCACCGCGGCGCAAGTGGCACGCCGCCTGCGGCTACACCCATTCGGCGATCGATACAGTGGTTGCCCTGCGGCAGCAGGGACATCCGGTGGACCGGGCCCATCGCATCCGCATCGAAGTGCCGCCCTACACCCTGCCCGGTGTGTCCAAGACGGCGCCGCCCAGCTCGCCCAACGTCGCGAGATTCCATCTGCAGTACTGCGTCGCGCTGGCTGTTCATGGAGCGGACACCATCTTGCCCGCCCACAGCCTTGAATTCGAGCAGCACCTGCGGCGCCCCGAGCTAGTGGCAACGATGGCCGCCATCGAAGTGGCGGGCAACCCCGAGTTGTCCCACTACCACCAGTGCCGCGTCGAACTGCTGGACCAGGATGCGCAGGTGCTTGTCCGGCTGGACGGGAGCGGTCCGCGTGGCACGCCGCAAAACCCGCTGAGCGATGAGGAGGTGGTCGAGAAGTTCGTGCGCATGGTGGCCCCGCAGGCCCTGAGCAGGGAACAGGCGATCACGTATGCGCGAGGCTTCGCGGACCTCGAATCACAGCCCGACTGGCGCTGGATCGTCGAGTCGTTCGCGGGTGCGGGCGCCCGCGCTTGAAGCCGCCCGACCTGCTGGGGCTGCGCCGCCCGTTCGAGTGGGCGCCGGGTTGCCGTGACAGCCTCGTGTCTCTGCACGCGATCGAACAGCAAGGCTGGGGTCGCGTCTCGCGCCTGCCCGTGTGCCTGCGGATTGTGCTGGAGTCATTGGCGCGCCATTGCGATGGGCGGCGGGTGACACCTGAGCAGGTTCGCGAGCTGGCGGCGTGGCAGGCGCAGGGTCGCCGGAAAGGCGAAGTCCCGTTCATTGTCTCGCGCGTGCTCTTGCCGGATCTCTCCGGCCTGCCCGTACTCAATGACCTGGCGGCCATGCGCGCAGTCGCCGCCCGGCTGGGTCGCGATCCCACATCGATCGGTCCGGCGGTCAGGGCGGATGTGGTTGTAGATCATGCGGTAAGTGTGGACGTCCATGGCCGCTCCGATGCGCTGGTGCGCAACCTGCGGCTGGAATACCACCGCAACGCCGAGCGCTTGCGCCTGCTCAAGTGGGCCGAGCAGGCCTTCGTTCACCTGCGGGTGCTGCCGCCCGGTAGCGGCATCGCCCATCAGCTGAACCTGGAGCGCCTGGCTGAGGTGGTCAGCGCCCAGGACGGGCTGTGCTTTCCGGACACCCTCGTGGGCACGGATTCTCACACGCCGATGATCAACGGATTGGGGGTTCTTGGCTGGGGTGTGGGGGGCCTGGAGGCGACCGCCGCCCTGCTCAACGAGCCAGTGGCGTTTGCGGTCCCGGACGTGGTGGGCGTCCACCTCACCGGCAGCCTGCGTCCGGGCGTCACCGCCACCGACCTGGTCCTGGTGCTCACGGAGCGCTTGCGGCGCGCCGGTGTCGTCGGCAAGTTCGTCGAGTTCTTCGGCGCCGGGGCCCGCTGGCTGCCCGTGGCGGACCGGGCAACGCTGTCCAACATGGCGGCGGACTATGGGGCCACCTGCGCGTACTTCGCCGCCGACGACAAGACGATGGCCTATCTGCTGGCGACCGGCAGATCGCCTGAGCACGTCAAGCGCACCGAGGGCTACCTGCGTGCACAGGGCCTGTTCGGCATTGCGCAGGAGGGCGAATGCGATTACACCGAGTGCATCGCCTTGGACCTTGCGGCCGTCGGCGCGACGGTCGCCGGCCCGAACAAGCCCGAGCAGCGTCTGGCCCTGGGTGACCTGAAGGCCCGGTTTGCCGCCTTGATGGCGGACGCTGGTGTGGCCGACGCGGGTGGCGACGCGTCGGCGATCCGGCATGGTCACATCCTGATCGCCGCGATCACGTCCTGCACCAACACATCGAATCCGCGGCTGATGTTGGGAGCCGGTTTGCTGGCGGCGAAGGCGGTGGCGGCGGGACTGTCGGTGCCGGCGCACGTCAAGACGTCGTTGGCGCCGGGATCCCGGGCCGTCGGCGCCTACCTGGAGGCTGCCGGCCTGCTCGCGCCGCTGCAGGCCCTGGGCTTCCACATCGTTGCACACGGATGCACGACATGCATGGGCAACTCCGGTCCATTGCTGCCGGGAGCCGAGGACGCCGTCAAGCACCAGGGGCTGCTTGCCTGTGCGGTGCTTTCCGGCAACCGCAACTTCGAGGCGCGCATCCACCCGGCACTGAAAGCCAATTTCCTGATGAGTCCGGCGCTGGTGGTCGCATTCGCGCTCGCCGGCACCGTGCGCATTGATCCTCGGAACGAGCCTCTGGGGATTGGGCGGGACGGCCGACCCGTGTACCTGCACGAGCTCTGGCCGAGCGAGCAGGAGATCGATGCGCTGATGCCCCATGCGCAGTCGCCGGTGCACTATCGCGCCAACGGTGCGCAGCACGGCCAGGAGCATGCGCTCTGGAACGAGGTGCCCGCCAGCGAGGGCGCGCTGTTCGCATGGGATCCGAATTCCACCTACCTGGTTGAGCCCCCGTTTTTCCAGGCGGTCGCCGCAGACCCGGCGCGTTCGGCCGGCGTGCGCGGAGCTCGCATGCTTGTCCTGCTCGGCGATGGCATCACCACCGACCACATCACACCCAATGGTGCGATCAGCCCGGGATCGCCGGCGGGTCGCTGGCTGCGCGAGACGGCCGCGGTGGCTGTGGCCGACCTCAACACCTATGCCATGCGCCGTTGCAATCACCAGGTGATGGAGCGCGGCGCCTTCGACAATCCGCGGCTCGCCAACGCCCTGGCAAGCGGCGAGCTCGGTGGTGTGACTCGCCATATGCCAAGCGGCGAGCGCTTGAGCATTTACGAGGCGGCCCAACGTTACCGTGCCGAAGGCGTGCCACTTGTGATCGTGGCCGGGCACGAATGGGGTACCGGCTCGTCGCGCGATTGGGCGGCCCGAGCGCCCGCCCTGCTTGGCGTGCGTGCGGTCATTGCCCGCAGCTTCGAGCGGATCCATCGCAGCAACCTGGTGGGGATGGGCATCCTGCCCTGCGAACTGCCAGTGGACGTCGGCCCCGCCGACCTGCAGCTGGTGGGTGACGAGCTGATCGACATCGAAGGCCTGGACGATGGCGTACAGCCCGGCATGGCGCTCACATTGAGCGTGCACCGCAACGGCCGGGCCGCCCAGCGTTTGCCGGTGAAGCTGAGGGTCGATACCCTGCTGGAAGCGCACTACGTGCGCGCGGGCGGACTGCTGCCGCATGTGCTGCGTGCACAACTTGCACGCCCTGTGGAGGGCTCACGCAGTTGACATATGGTCTTACCATACTAATAATAGAGCCGAAATGACTGGGCAGTTGGTGTCCTGTCGAGGAGTAAACAGATGGTGAAAACGTATCCTGCGGTTGTGCTCATGGCGACCCATGGCCGCCGCATCGCGATCGCGGCGGGCGCCGTGCTGGCGTTGCTCGCATTGGTGCTGTTCGGTGTCGGTCGCGAACCGGTGACCCTGGTCGTGGGCCTCGTGGTGGCCCTCGTGGTCTGGGCCGCGTTGCGCCTGGCCGCCGAACTTGTGGAAGTGGTGGCCGAGACGCTGCTGCCCCGCTGAGAACAACAGGAAACCTAAAAAATGAAACTCATTCGCTTCGACGGTGGCCGCATCGGCGTCGTGACCCCGGAGGGCGCATTCGACCTCACCGAGGCCCTGGGCATCGATCCGCAGGCCTGGCCTCCGGTACAGATGGTGCAAGTGGTCGCGAGCTTCGAAGATCGGGTGCCAGCCGCGCTGCGCGACGCGCGTGCTCGACGCATCGACCTGTCCAGTGTGCGGCTGGAGGTGCCGATCGAGTGGCCGAACAAGCTGATCGCGTTCCCCGCGAACTACCGCCTGCATCAGCTCGAGATGAACTCGAAGAACCAGGCCGACATCAACGGCTTCTTTCTCAAGGCGAACTCCTCCCTGTGCGGCCCGAACGATTCGATCATGCTTCCGAGCCTGCCGGGTCGTGAAATCCACCATGAGTGCGAGCTTGGGATCGTCATCGGGCGGCGCGGCAAGAACATCCGCCGCGAAGACGCCCTCGGCTATATCTTTGGCTATTCATGCCTGATCGACATGGTGGTGCGCGGCAACGAGGAGCGCGTCATGCGCAAGTCGTGGGACACCTTCTGCCCATTCGGGCCCTGGATCGTCACCGCCGACGAAGTGCCGGACCCGTCCAATCTGCAGGCCAAGCTCTGGGTGAATGGCGAGTTGCGGCAGGACGCCAACACGCGCGACCTGATCCTGGACATTCCCGGGATGATCGAATTGGCCTCGCGAGTGGCCACGCTTGAACCGGGGGACATCATCGCAACCGGCACGCCCGAGGGGGTCGGTCCGGTCAAGGCGGGAGACACCGTCCGCATCGAGATCGAGCGCGTCGGCGGCATGACCCTGACGGTGAAAGCGGCCGGCTGATGGACCTCGGCCTTGCGGATCAGGTTGTGCTGGTCACCGGCGCTGCGCGAGGCATTGGCGCGGCAACTTGCGAATTGCTCGCCAGCGAAGGCTGCCAGATGGCCATGTGTGACCGCGACCTGCCGGCGGCGCAAGACGCCGCCGCGCGCATCCGGGCGCAGGGCGGGCGCGCCCTCGCATTCGAAGGCGATGTCTCACGCAAGGAGAGCGTCACAAGCATGGTGCGCGCCGTGCTGGACCGGCTTGGAACCGTCCATGTGCTGGTCAACAACGCCGGCTTCTCGCGCGATCGTGCCATCCTCGAGATGAGTGAGGACGATTGGGACGTCATGATGAATGTCTGCCTCAAGGGCACATTCCTGTGCAGTCAAGCCGTCCTGCCATCCATGCTCAGGCAGGGGTACGGGCGAATTGTCAACGTCGCTTCGCGCGCGCACCTGGGCGGCGAGCCGCTGAAGACGGCGTATTCGGCCGCCAAAGGTGGCGTGGTCAGCTTCACCAAGGCGCTGTCCGTCGAAGTGGGCAAGCAAGGCATCACGGTCAACGCGGTGGCCCCTGGGTTCACCCGCACCGAGCGCCTGGAGTCGTTGCCGAACTTCGCCGACATCCAGGCGCGAGCCTCGTCCAGCGTCCACACCGCCCGGCTTGGAACCCCTGCCGACATGGCCGCCGCCATAGCGTACCTGGCGAGCTCGGGGGCCGGCTTCGTTACGGGCGAGGTTCTCTATGTCACGGGTGGCCGATACGGCTGATGGCCTTTCGCACATATCCAAGGAGCAGAACATGCAAACAAGCACGGCCACCAATTTCGGCGCCACACAGAACATGGAGCAGCTGTACGAGCTGCTGGCGGCCACCGGCATGGGCCCCGGCTGGAACAAGCCAGAGCCATCGCTGTGGCCCTCACCGCGCAAGAATTTTCTGCCGGCGCATTGGTCGTACGCAAAGTCCAAGCCGGCCCTCGACGCGGCGGGGCGCTTTGTCAGCACCGAGCTGGCCGAGCGACGTAACCTGATCCTGGCCAATCCGGTGCCGGGCAACAACTATGCGACAGTTCGCACGTTGATTGCGGCTTACCAGATGGTCATGCCGCACGAGATGGCGCGCAGCCACCGGCACCGGCCGAATGCGCTGAGGCTGGTGATCGACGCCGACCCCAACACCTACACCATCGTCGATGGGGTCAAGATCCCCATGCTGCCGGGTGACGTGCTACTGACGCCCAACTGGGCCTGGCACGGACACTCGAACGAGAGCGAGGCCTGCGCCTACTGGATTGACTTCCTGGACGTGCCGCTGATGCACTTCCTGGAGGCCATGTTCTTCGAACCCTATCCGGATCGCATCGAACGCACGGACAAGGTCGGGCCCGACTCGCCCTTCCGGTTTCCGTTTGCCGAAGCCAAGGCAAAGCTTGACCAGGCCCCCGTCACCGACGGTTGGTGCGTAACCGAGCTTGGGCCGCCGCACCTGGACACCATCGGCCTGTTCGTCGAGCGGCTCGACGCGGGGGCTGTGAGGCGGGCGGGTCGCACGACGGCACATTCCATCTACGCCGTCATGGAGGGTTCCGGGGTGTCCGAAATCGACGGGGAGGTCTTCCACTGGTCGCGCGGCGACGTGATCGCGGTGCCTGGTTGGCGGCCGGCCGTCCACCGCGGCCTCGAGCGCAGCCACCTGCTACGCGTCACCGACGAACCCCTGATGCGAAAGCTCAACTGGCTACGTGAGGAGCAATGAAAGTCATGCAAAGCGAAAAAACCTGGCCGGTCGTGGTGATCGGCGCCGGTCCCGTGGGTCTGGCGCTCGCGGGTGACCTGGGCTGGCGCGGCGTGCCTTGCCTGCTGGTCGAGCGCGGCACAGGCGAGATCCACCAGCCCAAGATGGATCTGGTCAGTGTGCGCACCATGGAGTTCTGCCGCCGTTGGGGCATTGTGGACTGGGTCGAGCAAGCGGGCTACAACCGCGACTACCCGCAAGATTACGCCTGGGTTTCAAGCCTGAGCGGCGGCTACGAGTTCGGCCGCGAACCCTTCCCGTCAATCAAGGCGGAACCTTGTCCGCCGCAGAGCCCGCAAAAGCGCGAGCGGTGTCCACAGAACTTCTTCGACCCGGTGCTGCGCAGATTCGTCGAGCGCAGTGGCGTGGTGGAGCAACGCTACCGCACCGAGTTCCGGTCCATGAAGGAACACGAGCGCGGTGTCACGGTGCAACTGGCCGATCTCGAAAGCGGCCAGGAGTACGAGGTCGAGTGCCAGTACCTGATCGGCTGTGACGGCGGCGCCAGCGGTGTCAAGCAGGCATTGGGCCTTCAGATGGCGGGCAGCCCGGTGCTGACCTACACGACCAACGCCATCGTCGAGTGCAAGGGATTGGAGTCGTGGCACGACAAGAAGCCCGGGTATCGCTACATCTTCATTGGCCCCGAAGGCACCTGGGGCACCATGGTGGCCATCAACGGCCGCGACCAGTGGCGCATCTCGCTGGTGGGCGACGGGAACGCGCGCTCCCTCAACGAGGACGACATGGCCGGCATCTTCCGGCGCATGGTCGGCCGCGACGATGTTCCGTTCAAAGTGCTGTCGGTGATGCCCTGGATCCGTCGTCAGCTGGTGGCCGACAGCTACGGGCGCGGGCGGGTCTGGATCGCGGGCGATGCAGCCCATCTCACCTCTCCGACCGGTGGCTTCGGAATGAACATGGGCATCCAGGATTCTGTGGACCTGGGGTGGAAGCTTCAGGCGCTGGTTGAAGGTTGGGGCGGGCCGCGTCTGCTGGAGGCTTACGAGATCGAACGGCGGCCTGTCGCCATCCGCAACGTGCAGGAGGCGACCAACAACCTCAAGAACATGCTCAGTCCGAGAGCCCAGCAGGATCAGCTCCAGGGTGCATTCGAGCCCGGTGCGGCCGGCGATGCGGCGCGCAAGGCCTTCGGCGAGGCCTACACGGCCATGATGAAGCGCGAGTGGCACACCGTCGGCATTCATCTCGGTTACCGGTATGAAGGCTCGCCGATCGTCGTTCCGGACGGCACACCCGAGCCGCCCGACACGGTCAGCACCTACGAACAAACGTCCCGGCCCGGTCACCGGGCACCGCATGCGTGGCTCAAGCCCGGGCTGTCCACGTTGGACCTGTTCGGGCGTGGGTTCGTGCTGCTGCGCTTTGATCCCAAGGCGTCGGTCGAGGCCATGGAAGCGGCGGCGGCGCAACGCGGCGTGCCCCTGCAGGTCAATGACATCGGCGATGCCAAGGTGGCCTCGCTCTACGAGCGAAAGCTGGTGCTGGTCCGCCCGGACGGGCATGTCGTCTGGCGTGGCGATGCGGTTGCGCAGGACGCGCTGGCGATCATCGACACGGTGCGCGGCGCCGCCTGAGCGCTCGCATGGCGCGTTCATTTGACGTCGTCGTCCTGGGGGCCGGTCTGGCCGGCCACTGCGCTGCGCTGGAAGCCGCCGAGGCCGGCGCCCGCGTGATGCTCGTCGATAAGGCACAGCAGCCCGGCGGCAGCACTTTGCTCAGCAGTGGGACATTTGCGTTCGCCGCCACCGCACTGCAGCGTGAGGCCGGCGTCGAGGATTCACCCGAGCGCTTGCGGGCCGACCTGCTCAAGGCCAGTGGACAGCAGGCCGATCCGTCCTTGCTGCAACTGTATGTCGAGCGTCAGGGGGAGACTTTCGAATGGCTGCGTGGTCGAGGCGTCGAGTTCCTGCAACTCGCGCTAAGTTCTAGCATGTCCGTGCCACGCAGCCATCCGACCTTGCCGGCGCAGGTGATGGCGGCACTGCACGAGCGGGTGCGAGCTGAACCCCGCATTGACTACCGTGGGCAGACCCAGGCGAGTCGCCTGCTGCGCGAGGGATCGCGCGTCGTGGGATTCTCGTGGCCCGACGGGCGCAATGAGCCGGCGGCGGCGATTGTGCTGGCCACCGGCGGGTTTTCTCGAAACCCCGGATTGCTTGCGCGCTTCGCTCCCAGGCTCTCACAGGCACTCGCTGTGGGCGGCCAGGCCAATGTGGGCGAGGGGCATTTGATGGCGTGGGCCCTGGGCGCCGACCTGGTTGACATGGCCTGGATCAACGGAACCTTCGGCATGTCGCTCAACCGGTATCCGAAGCGGACGCTGGAGCCTGGCGACGAGTCGATCCTGCTTCTGGCCATCTATCGTGGAGCGATCGCGGTGAACCTGAAAGGCGAGCGGTTCGTCGATGAGTCCCGTTCCTACAAGCAAATCGGCGAGTTGTGCCTGGATCAGCCAAGCGCCGTTGCCTTCCAGGTGTTCGACCAGAAGATCATGGACCAGTCGGTGGCCGCGCCCACTTCGAACGACTATCGCAGTGCGCTGGACAAAGGCCTGCTGCGCACCGCAGCGAGCTTGGAGGATCTTGCCGCCGAAGTCGGCTTGGATCCGCAGACCTTGCGCGCCACAGTGGAGCGTTACAACGCGGACCTTGCGAGCGCCGGCGCCGACTCGCAGTTCGGCCGCAGCTCGCTCGGCAGCGGCTGGGGCCAGCCCGTGCTGATCGACCAGGCGCCTTTCTACATTTACCCCTGCACCACCGGCGTGCTATCGACGTATTGCGGGTTACGGGTGGACCGTCAAATGCGGGTGGTCGATGTGTACGACGAACCGATCGTCGGCTTGTACGCGGCGGGCGAGATTGTCGGTGGCTTCCATGGCGCGGGGTACATGAGCGGCTCAGCGCTGGGCAAGGCGGCCATTTTCGGCCGGATCGCCGGCCGGCAGGCGGCCGCACTGGCGCACCGGCGCTAGCGCGCCGGGCGCGCGCTGGGCAGGGGCCGACCGCGCTCGGCATACGCATCGGCGAGGGCGCCGCCAAAGCTCCTGGTGTCGGGGTGACCGAGCACAACAAGCAGCCGGGCGCTGCTCATGACAGCCCTTTCCGGGGCGTGGATGCGGCCTCGCGCAGTTCCTCCAGCCGCGCCGCGTAGCGTGGCTGAAGCAGCGCCGCAACTTCAGCGGGCGCGCCTTGCGGTTCTCCCTCCAGCGTCCAGTCCACGCGGGTGCCGCCCTGCGCATTGGGCGTGAGCTGGAGTGTCGCGCGCATTCCCGTGACCGGCAGGGTCGATCCGGAGATGACCGAGTAAGCCAGACGCATGGACGCGCCATCGCGCTCCTCCAGTCGCTCTCGGACTTCGCCGCCGGCCAGGGTGATGACCCGGTGGCAGCCGACGCCTTCGCCCTCCAGTCTGCAGCCCTGCGCTGCGCGGCTCCATGCGGTCAAGCCGCCGAAATTCCCGACCAGCTCCCACACCCGGAGGGGGGGCGAATCGATGTACGCCGTGATGGTGATGATGTGCATGGATTGACCGACCTCCTCGATTGGGTCTAAGTATGATATGGTAAGTCCATTAAAAATCTTCCCGCACAATGCGACTTTTAGCATGTCGGGTGTGCGGTGTTCAGGAGATCAACCTATGAAGGATGTGAAGGAATCACCACAGGCGGATGTCGTGGTGCTTGGCGCCGGTTTGGCTGGCCTTTGCGCCGCACGGGCCGCCGCCGAGAGTGGCGCAAGCGTGATGCTCTTGGAAAAATCGGCCGGACCCGGCGGCAGCACGCTCATGAGCGCCGGGTCCTTCGCCCTCGCCGGTACCGACTTGCAGGCGGCCGCGGGAGTCAAGGACACGCCTGACGGCCTGGAGGCCGAGCTGCATAAAGTAGCCGGCGGCAAGGCGGATCCGGCGCTGGTGCGGCTGTATGTCGAGCAGCAGGCGGATGCCTACGAATGGCTCAAGCGTCAAGGCGTGGTGTTTCACAAGGTGTCGCTCAGCTCAGGCACCGCGGTGCCGCGCACCCATCCGACCGACCCGCGCCAACTGATCGAAGCCCTCCAGGCCCGGGTGCGCGAAACCAGGGCCATCGCGTTGGCTACCGGCGCGGCCGCCACGCGCCTGCTGGTCGATGGCGATCCACGCAGGGTGGTCGGGGTGGAGTACACCCATGAAGGACGCACCGCCGTCGTGCGCACTGGCGGCGTCGTCATCGCCACCGGGGGCTTTACGCGCAACCGCGATCTGGTCCAGAAGTTCGCTCCCGAACTCGCCCAGGCGCCCGCGTGGGGTGGTGAGGGCAACACCGGCGACGGCCTGACCATGGCCTGGGAGCTCGGCGCCGACCTGGTGGACATGGGGTACGTCACTGGAACCTTCGGCGTGGCGATCAACCACTACCCTGAGGTCGACGTGCGCAAGGGCGATGAGCTGCTGCTGCGCATGGCCATGTACCGCGGCGGGATCGCCGTGAACCTGGACGGCAAGAGATTCGCCGACGAATCCCAGTCCTATAAGGTCTTGGCCACGCGATGCCTGGCGCAGCCCAAGGCGATCGCGTTCCAGGTGTTCGACCAATCTGTCATGAACCAATCGGCGCCCGTTCCCACGGTGAACGACCTCAAGGGTGCGCTGGCCAAAGGCGCGATCCGTCAGGCCGACACTCTGCGGGAGCTCGCCCAACAGGTGGGGCTGGACCCGCAGGCGCTGGAGTCGACCGTGGCACGCTATAACGAGCTGGTGCGCCAGGGAGAGGATGTCGATTTCGGGCGCAAGACGCTCGGCGGCGGCTTCGGCACGCCGGTGCTCCTGGAGACACCGCCGTGGTACATCCTGCCCTGCTCCGCCGCTTTGCTGTCCACCTATTGCGGGCTGCGCGTGGACACGGCCATGCGGGTGCAGGATGTGCGTCACCGTACGATCGCACGCCTGTACGCGGCCGGTGAGGTGGTGGGTGGCTTTCATGGCGCGGGCTACATGAGCGGATCCTCGCTGGGCAAGGCGGTCATCTTCGGCCGCATCGCCGGCCGTTCCGCCGCTGCGGCATGAGCTCACCTTCCGCGCGCGCGGGCTACGTCGATACCCGGCTCGGTCAGCTGCACTACCGCGTCCGCGGGCAGGGGCGGCCGCTGCTGCTGCTTCACCCGCCGCCGCGGTCGTCCCTGGTGTATCGGCGCCTCATGGCGGCGTTCGAGGAGATCGGCGGCGTGCGGGTCATTGCGCTGGACCTGCCCGGCTTTGGGCTGTCCTGCGATCTGCCCGCTGGCATCACGATGGCCGGCATCGCGGATGTCGTGGCGCAGGCCATCGTCGCGCTGCACGGTAGCGCGGTGAGCGTCTTTGGCTTGCACACCGGCAACAAGGTGGCGGCCGCGCTCGCGGCTGGCCATCCGGCACAGATGGACCGCGTCATTCTTGCGGGCATGACCCACAGCATCATTGTGGATGCGCAACGCCGCAATGAGGCGATGCGCGCCTACGTACAGACCAAGCCGCCCACGGACCCGGCGCAAGATCCGCCGGCCTGGCGCGACGAGCAGGTCGACCGCTTGAATGCGCGGGGTGTCGACACGCTGTATGCGGCCAATTACGGCTTCGACCTCGCGAGCGTGCTCCCGCTGATTCAGGCGCCCACGATGGTGCTGGAGCTGGCGGTGCCTCAGGAAGAATCCCTTGGACGCCAGGCGGATGCCTTGTGTGCGCTATTGCGGCACGGTCGCGCGGTTTGCATGGCTGGCGACGATCGGGACCTGCTGCAATCGAGGCCGCGCAAACTGGCGAGCGTGATCGCGCAATACCTCAACGAGTCAGCCGGCCACGGCGCGAGCAAGGAGATTCCCGAGTGAACCAGATCGATCTGTCGGGCCGCGTTGCCATCATCACTGGCGGCGCCGCGGGAATAGGCTTGGCCTGCGCACGGCGCTTTCTTGCATCGGGCGCCACCGTGTCGATCTGGGACGTGAGCCAGGAGCGTCTCGACCAGGCGAAAGCCGAGCTGGCGCCGCTCGGGCATGTGGACACCCGCCAAGTGGACGTCGCCAATGCGGCACACGTGCGCGAAGCGGCGAACGCGGTCGCCGCAAAATTTGGGCGCATCGACGCTTTGGTCAACAGTGCTGGCGTCTCCGGCCGCTTCGTGGCCGCCGCGGACTATCCGCTCGAGGACTGGCAGCGGCAACTCGACATCAACCTGAGCGGCACTTTCTATTGTTGCCAGGCGGTGCTTGGGCCCATGCTCGAGCGCGGCTATGGCCGCATCGTCAACGTCTCGTCGATGGCTGGCAAAGACGGCAATCCCTTTGCCGTAGCCTATTCCAGTGCCAAAGCCGGCGTCATCGGGATGACCAAGTCCCTGGGCAAGGAACTCGCGCCGAAGGGCATCCTGGTGAACTGCGTCACGCCGACGATCTTCAATACGCCCATGCACCAACGCACGCGCGTGAACATGGCGCCCGAGCAACTCGAGGCCCTCAGAGCCAAGATTCCGTTGGGGCGGATTGGCGAGCCGCACGAGGCCGCGTCCATGATCGCGTGGCTGTGCTCCGAGGATTGCTCATACAGCACGGGCGCCGTGTTTGACCTTTCCGGCGGCCGCGCGACGTACTGAGGGATTTCCCACGGGATTTGGTCAGAAAACGGTTGTTTGGTAAGACCATACTAAGTATAGTAAGCCCTATTGGGTCGACAACCCCACCAACCAGGAGCAAACCACCTTGACCGATTCAGTGCAAACCGCCGCCGAGCCGTCCCTGCTCGCGCGCCTGGCCGAGTTTTCTCACGGCATCCGGCTTGCCGATGTGCCGCAACAAGTGCGCCGCCAGGCGCAGCTCAATATCCTGGACACGATCGGCTGTATCGCATCAGGCGCGCGCCTTGTCGAATCGCAACAGCTGCTGGCTGCCGAGTCTTCGCGCGGCGGTCCGCAAGAGGCCACGGTCCTGGGTGGCGGGCAGCGTCTTCCAATCGAAGCTGCCGCGCGGGTCAACGGCTATATGGGCGACGTGTTCGAGCTCAACGACCTGATCGGAGGCCACGCCAGCATCACGACCGTCACGCCGGCGTTGGCGTTGGCTGAATCCATTGGCGCTTCGGGCGCCGAGCTGGTGGAGGCCGTGATCGCCGGCATCGAAGTCGTTTGCCGCGTCCATGGGGGCTTCTATGCGCATCAGAAGCCGTTCACGGAAACCGCCATGGTGCAGGTCACCATCGCGTCGGCCGCTGGCGCCGCCGCGGCGGCCGCCAAGCTGATGAAGCTGAACGCGGAACAAACGATGCAGGCCATGGCCATTGCCGCATCCGTGACCAGCTGGGGCCCCGCGGAGCTTGTGTTTGGCGAGGGCAACACGCTCAAACCGATTCTCTTTGGCGGCTGGCCGGGAGCCATGGGCCTGGTGGGCGCCAACTATGCGCGCAACGGAATCACCGGCCCCAGCCGACTGCTGGAGAGTCCCATCGGCTACTACTCGACCGTGGCCCGTGCCCACGATCGCAGTGTGGTTCTGGATTTCGAGAACTGGCGTCTGGCGCAGCCGCGTCGCAAGCTTCACGCCTGCTGCGGATACACCCACTCGGCGATCGACCTGATTGCGCGAATGCGCGCGAGCGGCCGGCTGGTGGGCGCCAATCGCATGCGCGTGCACGTCCCCGCCTACATCATCCCCGCCATCTCCAAGGGGGGTCGCGCCCCGGCCACTCCGAACGAGGCGCGCTTTAACATCGAGTACTGCCTTGCGCATGCCAGCGTCGACACCGACGTGATCTTGCCCGAGCACAGCATGAACTGTGGTGAGCATTTGAAGCGCGCGGACATCGCTGCGGCGCTCAAGAGGTTCGAGGTCGTGGCCGACCCGGCCTATGGTCACTACCGCTTCAGCCGGGTCGAGCTGCTCGATGAATCCGGGCGCGTGCTGCTGGAGGAGAGCAACGATGCGCCGCGCGGCAGCGAGTGGAACCCCATGAGCGACGAAGAGGTGCGCGGCAAGTTCCGGCGCCTGGCCGAGCCTTTCATGTCGGGTGTGCAGGCCGAGAGCTACATCGCGCGCGTCGAGCAACTGGAGTCGCAACCCAACGCCGAATGGCTGCTTCGGGCCTTCGCTTGAAAGTGGTCCGCATTTAAACCAGAGGAGACATCCAGTGGATTTGGAGATCAAGGGCCAAGTGGCCGTCGTCACGGGCGGCGCTCGTGGATTGGGGGCGCAGATGTGCAAGGCCTTGGCGGAGGAGGGCGCGCACGTCGTGGTGTGGGATCGCGACGATGCGGCCAGCCAACTGGCCGCGGCGATCCGTGAAAGCGGCGGCAGTGCCTCGGCGGTGAGCGCAGACGTCACCAATTCGGCCGTCGTGAACGACACCGTTGCCAGCATCCTGCGCGAGCGCGGATCGATCGAGATCCTGGTCAACTGCGCCGGGTTTTCGCGCGACGCCGCGATCACCGAGATGAGCGATGAGCAGTGGCACGACGTCATCGCGGTCAACCTCCACGGAACCTTTTATGTCACGCGGGCCGTGACAAAGGCCATGAAGGCCAAGGAATACGGCCGTATCGTGAACGTCTCGTCCCGTGCCCGCACGGGGGACAACTTCAAGTGCAATTACTCAGCCGCCAAGGAAGGCGTGGTCGGGCTGACCATGGCACTGGCCATCGAGCTTGGCAAGAGCGGCATCACCGTCAACGCCGTCGCGCCCGGATTCTGCGAAACCGAGCGTACCCGCGGCTTGCCCTACTTCAAGGACCTGAAGTCGCGGGCCCTTGAGAAGACACCCACGGCTCGCCTGGGCAATGAGCGTGACATTGCCGATGGCGTGCTGTACCTGGTTGGCCGCCGCAGCGGCTACATCACGGGCGAGGTCCTGACCATCGCCGGAGGCCGTTGGCGATGAGCGCGGCCGGCACCGCTGAGTTGTCCGTGTATTGAGGAGAAACATATGTCCGTCGAAAACATCCGTATCGAACCTGTCAGCGAGCATCTGGGCGTCAAGCTCACCGGGCTTGAGTTTGAGTCCGTTGCGCGCGACCCCGCCTTCATCCGTCTGATGAAGCAGTTGCTCGACGAACACCTGCTGGTGTTCATCCCGAAGCAGAAGGTCGAGCCGAACACGGCCGAGGCGTTCACCGCCAACTTCGGTCCGCTGCTGGACATCAAGCGCGCCGGCAACAAGGCCCACCACGTTGAGGGCGCGCCCTGGATCAAGGTGATCTCCAACGGCCTGGCGCCCGATGGCATTCCGTACGGCGATGGCAATTCTTCGGCGCAGATATGGCATTCGGATTCGACGCCCTGGGAGGCGCCGGTCGGTCACATCGCGTTCTATTGCCGGCAGACCGTCAATCCAGTTCCCAAGACCTATTTCAAGAACATGATCAAGGTCTATGAGGCGTTGTCGCAGGCGATGAGGGACAAGATCGACGACCTTCGGGTGATTCACCACTTCTATCCGCGCCAGATCGAAGTGGCGATCCACGCGAACGGGCCGTCGATGCCGCTGGAGGACCGCAAGAGCGGTTTCGTACATCCACTGGTGCGCCGACATGTGGGCAACAACAAACCGTTTCTGTACCTGCCCACGCGCCGCGACAGCTTCGTTCAGGGCTGGTCTGAAGAAGATAGCCGGGCGCTGCTTGAGGAACTCTGGGATTTCACCAACAAGTGTGATTTCGACTGTGGCGTAGGCCTGCAGCCTGATGACTTCGTGATCTGGGACAACCGGGCCACCGTTCACTCGCGTGACGGCTGGTCCGACGACCAGACGCGCATCATGTGGCACATCTCGTCCGAGGGCGAGATCCCGACGCCGCTTCGCACCAAGCGCGGTGTCAACACCATTGGCCTGGACCGCGACCAGGCCAAGGCGGTGACCGCGACGATCTACAACGACTATTGACCGATGGTCTCGGCGCACTGTCCGAGACCCGGCCCGATGCACATTCACACAACCACCTCAAGCAATTTCCCTAATGGCTGATACCCAACCACTTGCCTGTGACGTTGCCATCATCGGCGGCGGCATTTCCGGGATGATCGCCGCCATTCGCAGCGCACAGGGCGGCCGCCACGTTCTGGTGTTCGAAAAGACACCGGACGATCGCTATGTGTGCAACTCGCGATTGACGGCGGGCATCTGGCACTGCTGCCAGATGGACATCCAGAGCGACCCGGCCGCGCTCGCCGAGCGCATCATGCAGGTCACCGGCGGCAATGCCCGCACCGACCTGGCGCAGGCGGTCGCGAAAGACGGGATCCGGGCGGTGCGCTTCATGCAAAGCGTGGGCATCCGCTTCATCAAGGGGCCAATGGACTACCAATCGTTCATGCTGTCGCCGCCCACCATCACGCCACAGGGGCGGCAGTGGGAAGGCCGGGGTGGGGACGTCATGCTGCGCACCTTCGAAGCCGAACTGAACAAGCTGGGCGGAAAGATCCTGCGTGGACACCGGGCGACCGAACTGATCAAGCGTGACGGACGCGTCTGCGGTTTTGCGGGAGCGCGGGCCGACGGCAGCAGCTTCAGCGTGAATGCGGCTTCGGTCGTCATCGCTGACGGCGGGTTCCAGGCCAACCCCGAGCTCACCCGCGGACCTGTGACCAGTGACCCCAATGGCATCCTGCAACGCAATGCGGCAACCGGCATGGGCGACGGATTGAAAATGGCCCGCCAGGCGGGCGCCGCCATCACCGACCTGCGGGGCTTCTATGGCCACGTTCAGTCCCGCAACGCCTTGCAGTCGGACAAGCTGTGGCCTTACACGTGGCTGGACTTCCTCTTGGCCGCCGGCATGATCGTCGGGGCCGACGGGCGCCGCTTCGCCGATGAAGGGCAAGGCGGCGTTCATGTGGCCAACGCGATCGCCGTGCGGCCCAATCCATTGGACACCACCGTGATCTGTGACGATCGCATCTGGGCCGACCGCGGCACGTTCAACATCCTGCCCCCCAACCCGCGTCTGGAACAAAACGGCGGCACGGTGTTCAGGGCGAACACGCTGGAAGAACTCGCCGATCGCGCCGGACTGGACCGCGCTAACTTTGTCGCGCAGGTGCAGGCGTACAACGCGGCGGTGCGCAGTGGCAGGCTCGCAGCCCTGTCGCCGGCCCGCAGTACTCAGAAGTTCGAGGCCTTTGCGATCGAGAAGGCGCCGTTCTACGCCTTTCCCGCTGTCGCCGGCGTCACCTACACCATGGGTGGCATCTCGGTCGACGCCCAAACGCATGTACTCACCCCCGAGGGCGCTGTGGTGCCCGGCCTGTATGCGGTAGGGTGCGCCACCGGCGGACTGGAAGGTGGCGAAAGCAAAGGCTATGTCGGGGGTTTGGTGAAGTCCAGTGTGACGGGGTTGCGCTGTGCCGAGGCCATTCTCTCGGAATGACATCCACTTGACAGGAGAATGATTCATGGACAGAAGAGCGATTTTGAAATGGGCGTTGATGTTGACGACAGCGCATCTCGCCAGCCCATCGGCCTGGGCACAAGACTTTCCGAATCGCCCGATCCGAATCGTCGTGCCTTATGCGCCAGGCGGCGCCTCCGACGTCCTGGCGCGCGCGGTGGCCGAAACCATGACCAAGACCCTCGGGCAATCGGCCGTCGTCGAGAACCGGCCCGGCGCGAGCGGAACCACCGCGTCCGAGCAGGTCTCGCGCGCCGCCGCCGACGGACACACCTTGGTGATGGGCACCTCGGCGAGCCACTCGGTCAACACCATCGTGTTTCCTAAGACCTACGACCCCGTCACGGCATTCGCGCCGGTGGCCTTGGTGACGCGCGTGCCCAACGTGATCTTCGTCAACCCCTCGTTGCCGGTGCACACGATGGCCGAGCTGGTGGCCTACCTCAAGGCGAACCCCGGCGCCGGCATCGCGGTCAGCGGGCCCGCGACCTCGGGGCGCTTCGCCGCCGAACTGCTGGTGGCCAAGCTTGGTCTGACCGTCACGATCGTTCCATACGGCGGCAGCGCACCAGCGGTAGCGGACGTGCGCGCCGGACATGCGAAGGTGGGCCTGACCGACCTGCTCGCACCCACGCCCTTCATCCGCAGCGGCGACGTGCGTGCCATTGCGGTCACCAGCGTGCGCCGCGCGCCGGCCATGGCGCAGCTGCCCACGGTGGCCGAGACGGTGTCGCCGGGCTTCGATGCCGTCGCCTGGAACGCGCTGTTCGCACCGCCCGGCACGCCCCAGCCGATCCTGGCCAAGCTGAACGAGGCCGTGCGCAAGACCTTCGAGGCACCGGAGATGCGCCACAAGTTCGAGCAGCTCGGACAGGAGGTCGCCATCGGCTCGCCAGCGGAACTCACGCAGTTCATCCAGGACGACATCGCCCGCTGGAAGGGCGTGGCCGCGAGCAACAAGTTGTCGTTCTGATGCGGTGGACAGCTGGTAGGGAACGCCCGGACGGGCCGTAGGGCGGGTTCGACCGCGGACGTTTCGCCGCACCTGCGAGGATGTCTTTCCGGTATTGGAGCGCCAGAATTCGCCGATGCGCATTGCCTTGGCGCGCTCGTGAAACTACAGTGAACGGGTGTCGGCGGCCCGACCAGGCGGCGCGAAGACACTCAGGAGCACACCATGAGCAATGCGGAATCCCGGTTCAGCGTGCTGCGGCAATCGGCGGCCCCGGCCGCTGTGGCGGCGATCGAGGCTTTGGTGCGCGAGGGCGAGGACGCCGCCCTGAACCGTATCAACGTGATCGAGTTCGCCCGGCAGCGCGACCTGCCCTTGCCCAAGGCGCTCGACGCCTTCCTGCATGCCGCCCGCCTGGGCATGTTCGAGATGTCCTGGAACATCCTGTGTCCGGGGTGTGGCGGCGTGCTCGACGCCAATGCCAGCCTGCACACCGTGCACCAGCACGACTACAACTGCGCAATCTGCGCTGCCGGCTACGAGCCGACGCTGGACGAGGGTGTCGAGGTGTCGTTCACGGTCAGCCCGCGCGTGCGCAAGATCGCCGCCCACACGCCGCACCAGCTGCCCATGTGGGAGTACGTGCGCCAGATGTACTGGGCCTCCGGAATCGCGCTGCCTGCGCCCGACGAGTTCGCGGCTCAAATCCAGAACATCATCGTCGATTGGGTCGAGATCGGCGCGGGCGAGAAGGCCACCATGTCCGTGCAGCTGCCGCCGGGGATCGTCATCGTTTTCGACCCCGTCACGCACGCCGCGGTGTTCCTGGACGCACAGGGCGAGCCTACCCGCGAGCGGCAGGAGCTCGGCATCGTGTTCAACAAGCTGCAGGCGCCGACGGCCAAGCACGTGCTGCGGCCAGGTTCATTGCGCCTGACGCTGGAAAACCGTGCCGACACACGGGTGCTGCCCGCCCTCTACAAGGTCGGCGAAGACCTGCACCGCATGCTGGGCCAGCGAAAGGAGTTCCTCACCGCCAAGCAGTTGCTCACGCACCAGACCTTTCGCGACCTGTTCGGCACCGACACGCTGGGCATTGACCAGCGGCTGAAGATCACCAGCCTTGCCTTCGTGTTCACAGACCTCAAGGCGTCCACGGAGCTCTACGAGCGCATCGGCGATATCGCCGCCTACGAGCTGGTCAAGGCGCATTTCGGCGTGCTGGGAAGCGCGGTTGCGCAGGAGGCCGGCGCCGTGGTCAAGACGATCGGCGACGCGGTCATGGCGACCTTCCCCTCGTCGGACCGCGCCATGGCCGCGGTGTTGCGAATGCGCGAGGCCATGCATCGCCTCAATGAGTCGCATGGCCGAGAGGACCTGCTGCTCAAAATCGGCGTGCACGAGGGTCCCTGCCTGGCCGTCACCTTGAACGATCGCCTGGACTACTTCGGCCAGACGGTCAATATCGCCTCACGCGTGCAAGCGCTGGCTGACTCGCCATCGGTGTTCGCGACGGAGCCGGTCGTGGCCCACAAGGCAACCAACGCACTGATCGATCGGGCCGGTCTCGTGGCCACACCCCGCAAGTGCGCATTGCGCGGCATTGCCAACGACTACACGGTTTACGAGATCGGCTGAGCTCAAGCCCCCTCAGCCCCCTGCCGACGCAACGCCACCCTCGGCGCCCGGCTTGCCGCCAGCGCGGCCAGCGCCGCATAGCCCGCCAGCGCCAGGAACACCCAGCGGAAGGCCTGCGCGGCGCGCGCTGCGTCCAGCCCCTCCAACTGCACGGCGGCGCCCGCGCCCGAAGCCGCCGGCGCCTGCAGCAGCACGAACAGCAGGCCACCAAAGGCCGCGGTGCCGATCGACGCACCCGTGGACCGCGTCAAGGACATCAGCGCCGCAGCGGCGCCCAGGTGTTCGCGCCCGGCCAGCACCTGCGTGGCCAGCTGGGCGTTGGGCATGACGGTGCCTAAACCCATGCCGCAGATGGCGGCGGCGATCGTCACGGTCCAGGGGTTGCCCGGCAGGAAGGCCAGCGCCAGCAGGGCCAGGGCCGATGCGCCCAGGCTCCAGGGCGGCACGGCGCCAGTGCTCTGGGCGCGGGCCATGAAGCGCCCGGCCAGGGTGCCGCCCACCACCAGGCCCAGCGTCAGCGGCAGCAGCAACAGGCCAGTGTCCACCGCGTTGGCGCCGCGCGTCAGGTGCAGGTAGATGGGCAGCAGAAAGACCAGGGCGAACAGGCAACCGGCCATGCCGATCGCCGACAGGCACAGCCAGGGCACGCCGCGCAGGCGCAGCACGTCAATGGGCAGGAAGGCGTGGCTGTGGCGCGCCTGCTGGCGCCACAGCAGCGCCCCGGCCACCAGGGCGGCGGCCACCAGGGCGAGGCTGGGCGGCGAGGCCAGTGCGAAGCGCCGGCCGACCTGACCCAGCCAGAGCAAGGTGGCGCTGGCGCAGACGAAGAACAGCAGCACGCCCACCGGGTCATGGGGCGCGTTGCGCTGGGCGGAGGGTGGCGCCTTGGGCAGGCGCAGCACGCGCCAGGCGGCCAGGGCGCACAGCGGCAGGTTGGCCAGGAACAACCAGCGCCAGTGGCCGCTGTTGACCACCAGGCCGCCCAGCAAGGGGCCGCTGACGCTGGCGACGGTGAACACCATGGCGAAATAGCCCTGGTAGCGCGGGCGGTCCCAGGGCGGCACCAGCTCGCCGATCAGTGCATGGGACAGCACCATCAGCCCGCCGCCGCCCAGGCCCTGCAGGGCGCGTGAGGCGATCAGCGTGGGCATGCTGGGGGCCCAGGTGCAGGCCAGCGAACCCAGCACGAAAATGCCCAGGGCCCACAGCATCACGTTGCGCCGCCCGAAGCGGTCGCCCATGCGGCCGTACAAGGGCGCGGTGATGGTGGTGGCCAGCAGGTAACCCACCATGATCCAGGAGCTCTCGGCCAGGCCACCCAGTTCAGCCGCGATGCGCGGCGTGGCGGTGGCCAGCAGGGTCTGGTCGGCCGCGGCCAGGAACATGGGCAGCATCACCGCGCTGAACAGCGCCATGAAGGAGGCCTTGGCGGTGGTGTCCGTGCCCTCGGGGCCTGGCGTGGACTGGCGTTGCTGCATCGAAAGGATCGCGGTCAGCCGATTGACGTCACCACCCGAAGGACTTCCTGCCCGTAGGCTTCCAGCTTCTTGGCGCCCAGGCCACTGATGCCTTCCAGCTCGCCCAGGCGCTGCGGCGCGCGCGCGGCGATCGCCGCCAGCGTGGCGTCGTGGAAGATGACATAGGCCGGCAGGTTGTGTTCGCGCGCCACTTCGGCGCGCCAGGCCTTGAGCGCGTCAAAGCGCTGGCGCCCGCCTTCGGTCAGGCCAGCGGCCACCGCGGCGCTGGCCAGCTTGGCCGTGCCGCTGGTGCGGCGGCCCTTGGCCGGGGCCGCGGCCACCGCCTCGCGCAGCCGCACCGTCTGCTCGCCGCGCAACACCGCACGCGAGCCGGCGGTCAGCTGCAGGGTGTTGAAGGCGGACGCATCCACCGTCAGCGCGCCGGTGGCGATCAGCTGGCGCAGCACGCCGCGCAGCTGGGTTTCGCTGAACTCGGCACCGATGCCGAAGGTGCTGACCGACTCATGCCCGTGCTGCTTGACCTTCTCGGTCGCCTTGCCACGCAGGATGTCCATGATGTGGCCGGCGCCGAAGCGCAGGCCGCTTTGCTGCTCGACGCGGTAGATGGTCGACAGCAGCTTGCGCGCCGCATCGGTGCCGTCCCACACCTTGGGCGGCGCGACGCAGTTGTCGCAATTGCCGCAAGGCTGGCTGTCTTCACCGAAGTAGGCCAGCAGCCGCACCCGCCGGCAGTCGGTGGCCTCGGCCAGCGCCAGCAAGGCGTCGAGCTTGGCGCGCAGGCCTTGCTTGAACTCTTCGCCGGCGGGGCTCTCGTCGATCATGCGGCGCTGGTTCACCACATCCTGCAGGCCATAGGCCATCCAGGCGGCCGCCTGCAGGCCGTCGCGGCCGGCGCGGCCGGTCTCCTGGTAGTAGCCCTCGATGTTCTTGGGCATGTCCAGGTGGGCGACGAAGCGCACGTCGGGCTTGTCGATGCCCATGCCGAAGGCGATGGTGGCCACCATCACGATGGCGTCCTCGCGCAGGAAGCGGTCTTGATGGCGCTGGCGCATCTCGGACTCCAGGCCCGCGTGATAAGGCAGGGCGTTGATGCCCTGGTCCTTGAGCATCTGCGCCACCTCTTCCACCCGCTTTCTCGACTGGCAGTAGACGATGCCCGCCTCGCCGGCGTGCTCGGTCTCGATGAAGCGCAGCAGCTGCTGGGTGGGGTCCTTCTTCTCGACGATGGTGTAGGAGATGTTGGGCCGGTCGAAGCTGCTGACGAACTGGCGCGCGTCCTGCAGCTGCAGGCGCTCGAGGATGTCCTGGCGCGTGAGCGCGTCGGCGGTGGCCGTGAGGGCTATGCGCGGCACGCTGGCATAGCGCTCGTGCAGCACGGTGAGCGCACGGTACTCAGGGCGAAAGTCGTGGCCCCACTGGCTGACGCAGTGCGCCTCGTCGATGGCAAACAGCGACAGCAGGCCGCGCTCGTGCAGAGAATCGAGCTGGGCCAGAAAGCGCGGCGTGGTCACGCGCTCGGGCGCGGCGTACAGCAGCGTGATCTCACCGCGCAGCAGACGCTTTTCCACGGCCGCCGCCTGCTCGCCGCTGAGGCTGGAGTTGAGAAAGGCCGCCTCCACCCCGGCCTCGTGCAGCGCGCCCACCTGGTCGTGCATCAGCGCGATCAGGGGCGACACCACCACCGCGATGCCCTGGCCGGCGCGCTGGCGCACGATGGCCGGCACCTGGTAGCACAGCGACTTGCCGCCGCCGGTGGGCATCAGCACCAATGCATCGCCACCGCCGCAGACGTGTTCGATGATGTCGGCCTGCGGCCCGCGAAACTGCTCGTAGCCGAAGATCTCGCGCAGGACGCCCAGGGGCGCGGAAACAGCAGCGGACAGGGAAGGGGACGCGATCGTGGACAAGATGGCCGCGATTGTGACCGACTTGCCCGCGCCGCCCGCCGCTGAGAAGCCCTCGGACCGGCCGCCGCGCCGGCACTTTCTACAATCGCGGCATGACTGTCGTTTCCTACACCCGGGGCCAGGCCCTGGCCGACCTGCTTGCCCGACGCATCGTGATCATCGACGGCGCCATGGGCACCATGATCCAGCGCTTTCGCCTGACCGAGGCGCAGGTGCGCGGCGAGCGCTTTGCGGAGCACGGCAAGGATCTCAAGAACAACGGCGAACTGCTCAGCCTGACGCGCCCGGACGTGATCCGCGACATCCACGAGAGCTTCCTCGCGGCCGGCGCCGACATTCTGGAGACCAACACCTTCGGCGCCACCTCCATCGCCCAGGACGATTACGCGCTCGGGCACCTGGCGCGCGAGCTCAACCTCGCCTCGGCCCGCATCGCCCGCGAAGCCGCCGACAAGTTCTCCACCCCCGACAAGCCGCGCTTCGTGGCCGGCGCGCTTGGCCCGACGCCGCGCACCGCCAGCATCAGCCCGGACGTGAACGACCCGGCCGCCCGCAACGTCGATTTCGAGCAGCTGCGCGCCGCCTACTTCGAGCAGGTGCAGGCGCTGGGCGATGGCGGGGTCGACCTGCTGCTGGTAGAGACCATCTTCGACACGCTCAATGCCAAGGCGGCGCTGTTCGCGATCGACGAATGGTTCGAGCAGTCGGGCGAGCGGCTGCCGGTGATCATCAGCGGCACCGTCACCGACGCCTCGGGGCGCATTCTCAGCGGCCAGACCGTCACCGCGTTCTGGTACAGCGTGCGCCATGCCCAGCCCCTGGCCATCGGCCTGAACTGCGCGCTGGGCGCGGCCTTGATGCGTCCCTACATCCAGGAGCTGGCCAAGGTGGCCGGCGACACCTACATCAGCTGCTACCCCAACGCCGGCCTGCCCAACCCCATGAGCGAGACCGGCTTTGATGAAACGCCCGAGGTCACGGCCCGCCTGCTGCGCGAGTTTGCGCAGGAGGGGCTGATCAACATCGTGGGCGGCTGCTGCGGCACCACGCCGCAGCACATCGGCGCCATCCATGACGCGGTGGCGCCGCTGGGCGCCCGCAGCCTGCGCCGCGACGTCTTCTACCGCGAAGACAGTGAGGACAGCGCGGTGGCCTGATCAGGCCGTCGGCGGCGGTTGGCGCGCCCGCTGCACACGGGCGGCGGTCAGCGCGTCGGCGATGTCCTGCGGACGCAGTTGGTGGGTGAAGTAGGCGTCGGTCCAGCGCTGGCGGGCGAAGGCGATGGCGCCGGCCGTCAGCGCGCCGATCTCGCCGTCGCTCGCCTGCGGCAGGTGCTGGCGCAGGGCCTGCTCAATCGCCTCGTCCGAGCGCAGCGCGGGCTGCGCCTGCGCCAGCCGCTGGCGGGCGGCCCGCAGCTTGTCCAGCGCTTCCTGGGCGGCGGCACGCGGATGGCGGCTTTCGAGGCTGCGCGGCAGGAAGGCTTTTTCCGGGCCGTCGATACCGCGCAGGTGCGACTGCACCGCCTCCATGATCTCGGCGTCGTGGGCCGGCCGCGCGCGGGGCTGGCGGGGGCCGTCCATCGGGCCGACGCCGGTGAGCACCGCACGCAGCCGCGCCGCCAAGCCGGTGGCTTGCGCCGCCGGTCCCATGACCAGCTGGCCGTCGGGCTCCTTGAGCACCCGGGCCGACGCGTTCTGTGCAATGGCCTCCAGCGTCTGGCGCGTGAGCCAGGGCCTGGCGGCGGACGGTCCGCCAGCGTCATGTGCCATCGGGTCCTCCGTGCGGGCGGGCCGGCCCTTTCACTCGGTCTGCCCCGCCAGGTCCAGGCCGGCCAGCGTCTCGGCGATGGCATCGTCCACCGCATGGAGCAGCGAGTGCTGGTGCGCCGACTCGTCGCCGCCGCTCAGACTGGCCTCAGCCTGGGCGGCGGCCAATGCCAGCCGGTCCGCGCCCATGGTGGTCGCAGTTCCCTTGAGGGTGTGCATCAAGCGCCTGGCCTCCTCGCGTGGCACGCTGTTGAGCAGGGTCGGCAGCCGATCGCGGGTGCCCCGAAGGTTCTCCGCGAAGCTTGGCAGCAGGTGCTCA
>JAZKDA010000021.1:67255-71907 GCA_040387815.1 Pseudomonadota bacterium
GTGTCGCCTCCGAGCCGGCCGATCGCGCTTTCGCGATTGAGCACCAGCAGCCCGGCGTCCACGTCGTCCACCGGGAAAGGCGCCGGCGCGGAGGTCGCGGCAGCCGTGGCGGCGCCAGCCGTACCCCGGATGTGGCGCAGCAGCGTGGCCACCAGGTCATCGATGTCGAAGGGCTTGCCCACGTGGTCGTTCATGCCGGCCGCCAGGCTCTCCATGCGGTCGCTTTTCATCGCATTGGCGGTCATGGCGATGATGGGCAGGCGCCAGTTGCCCTCCTCGCGGATGGCGCGGGCGGCGGCGTGCCCGTCCATCACCGGCATCAGCACGTCCATCAGCACCGCCGCGTACGCGTCGCCGTCCTGGCGCACCCGCTCAAGGCCTTCCAACCCGTCGTTGGCGACATCGACCTGCGCGCCCTTTTTCTTCAGCAGCTCACAGGCGACCTGCTGGTTGATGGGGTTGTCCTCGACCAGCAGCAGGCGCAGGCCGGCCAGCGGCGGCGCCGCGGCCGGCGTGGCCTCGCCCGGCGGAGGGGCCGGCAGCTCGCTTGAGTCGGCGGGCTCGGTGGCGATCGGCAGCTCCAGCTCGAACCAGAATCGGCTGCCGCGCCCGGGGGCGCTGTCCAACCGCAGTGCGCTGCCCATCATCAGCAACAGCTTGTTGCTGATGGACAAACCCAGCCCGGTGCCGCCGAACTTGCGCGCGGTCGAGTCGTTGGCCTGGCCGAAGTCGCTGAAGATGCGCGCCTGCTCCTCGGACGCGATGCCGATGCCGGTGTCCGACACCGAGACCTCCAGCAGCAGCCGGTCACCGTCGCGCGCCATCTCGCGCAGGGCCAGGGTGACCGAGCCGCGCTCGGTGAACTTGACCGCGTTGCCGCCCAGGTTGATCAGCACCTGCCGCAGCCGCTGGTCGTCGCCGACCAGCCGCGTCGGCAGCCGCGGGTCAAGCTCGAAGTGCAGGTCCACGTCCTTGGCGCCGACGTTGCCCGAGAGAATCACCGACAGGTCGCGCACCAGATCCTGCAGCGCGAAGGGGCGCGGATCGAGCGTCATCTTGCCGGCCTCGATCTTGGACAGGTCGAGGATGTCATTGAGCAGCGACAGCAACGAGCGCGCCGCGCGTTCGGCCTTGCCGGCGTAGTCCTTTTGAACCTCGTCGAGCGGCGTGCCGCGCAGCAGTGCCAGCATGCCCAGCACGGCGTTCAAGGGTGTGCGTAGCTCATGGCTCATGTTCGACAGGAACCGGCTCTTGGACTGGCTGGCCTCCAGCGCCGTGTCGCGTGCCTGACGCAGCTCGGTCACGTCCAGGCCCAGCACGAAAAAGCCCCGCACCTGGCCCTGGTCCACATCGGGGATGTAGTGCAGCTGCCAGCTGGACTTGCGTCCGCGCAGGTCGGTGGCGGTGTGCTCGAAGTAACGCGCCTGGCCGCGCAGCGCGGCCTCCACGTGCGGCTCCATCTCGCTGTACAGGTCGTTGCCGAAGATCTGCGGCGACAGCGGCGCGCCCACCAGCTCGAAAGACTCGCGGCCGAACACCTCGCGAAAGCGCCGGTTCACGAAACGGCACAGGCGCTGCGCGTCCCAGTAGGACACGCGCGCCGGCAGGTTGTCGGCGATCACGCGCATCAGGTGCTCGCTGTCCTGCATGCGCAGCTCGGCCACCTTGCGCCGGCTGATGTCCGAGGCCATGCAGATGAAGCCGGTGACGGCGCCCTGCGCATCGCGGGTGGGCTGCAACTCGGCGTCGGTCCAGAAGAAGCTGCCGTCCGGGCGCAGGTTGGCCAACTCCATGCGGCGCGCCTGGCGCAGGTCGATCGCGTCCTGGAAAGCGGCCCGGGCATGCGGATCGGTACCCACCACTTGCGCCAGCTCACTGGCACGCTGGCCGGACCAGGCCTTTTCGGGCAGGCCAGTCAGGCGCTGGAACCCGGCGTTGGCCCAGGTGATGCGCCCGTCGGTGTCCAGCCCGAACACGGCGCTGGAGGTGCGCTCGACCACGCGGGCCATGCGCTCGAGGTCGGAGGTCATGCCGGCGGCGATGCGCTGGGCCCGGTCGCGCGAGGCCAGCACCAGCCAGGCTGCCTGCCCCAGCAGGATCGACAGGGCCAGTCCGCCCAGGCCGATGAACCAGGGCAGCGAACGGCCGGACAAGGTGCTGAGCGCGGGCGTGCCATTCACCCGCAGCAGCAGGCTGCGCCCGTGCAGCAGCAGCCGGCGCTCGTTGGCAGAGGCCGGGGGCTCGGTCGCGGGCCGCGCCCCGGGCCCGCGGCTGTCGAACAGCAGCGCGCCGGGCCCCGGCCCCGCCGTGTCGACCAGCTGGAAATCGACCTGGCTTTGCAGCAAGTCCTTCACGTCGCCGAACATCACCGAAGGGACGATGGACGCGTACAACAGGCCGGCCGCGGCGCGGGGGCCGTCCGGCCGGGGTGTCGCGTCGCGTGCCAGCGACACCATCAGCACCCAGCCGGGCTCGCGCGGATCGACGTCCGGCAGCGTCACCGGGGCGCTGAGCACGGTGTTCCCGGTGGCAATGGCCCGCTCGGCCGCCTCGCGCCGCGCCGGATCGCTTGCGAAATCGAGCCCCGCCTCGCCACGGTTTTGCTCGGCCGGCTCGACATGGCGCGGCACCAGCCGATCGCCCGGCGCCAACGCGATGAAGCCGAAACCGCGCACCCCGGGAAAGTAGGTCGGCAGGTCGCGCGCCTGCACCAGGGCGCGAAAGTCGTCACCCGTCAAATCGCCAGCCACCGCATAGCTGGCCCGAGCGCCTCGCAGCCCGTAGTTGACCAGGGTCAGGCGGCGTTCCAGCTCGGCTTCCAGGCGGTCGGCCCCCCGCTCCAGCCGGGCCTGGGTTTCCTTGTGCAGGGCGGACTGGGCACTCAGCACCGCAGCGGCTGTCAGGCCCAGGCCGATCGCGAACACCGCGATCCCCGCCAGCACGGCGGACAGGTCACGCCTTGCGGCGGGCAAGCGCTTCCAGCTCAGCCGTAGCGATCCAGGAATCTTCATTCTTCTTGCGTAGTGGCGATACTCTTGGCTCCCTTCACGGAGCGCGGCTGTGTCAGGATAACTGCCGTTGGGCTTGCGCGCGGTTTTCACCCCTACAGCCCCTGTTCCGACCGCCGGATTGCCCGCAGGGGTGTTGCGCTTTCGCCAGCGTTGCCGGCTTGCGTAAAATGGGCCGCCTCAAGGAGCGCTGCAGCGGCCGATAACCCTCGGCCGTCAGGCTTGGGAACCCGATTCAACCGCGCTCACCTCGCATTCTCCGCCGGCCCCTGTCGGCATTCCAAAGCCAGGTGAGTCGCCCATGCCGCCCCCGTCGTCCGTCCAACCCCCCGCCCTGCGCCTTGCCGGCCTTGAACCGGTGTCCATCGATTCCGGATCGCTGTTCGTCAACATCGGCGAGCGCACCAACGTCACCGGCTCCAAGGCCTTCGCCCGCATGATCCTGAATGGCGAGTTCGAGCAGGCGCTGGCCGTGGCCCGCCAGCAGGTGGAAAACGGCGCCCAGGTGATCGACATCAACATGGACGAGGCCATGCTCGACAGCAAGGCCTCGATGGTGCGTTTTCTGAACCTGATCGCCGGCGAGCCCGACATCGCGCGCGTGCCCATCATGGTCGACAGCTCCAAGTGGGAGGTGATCGAAGCGGGCCTGCGCTGCATCCAGGGCAAGGGCATCGTCAACTCGATCAGCATGAAGGAAGGCGAGGCCGAGTTCCGCCGCCAGGCCCGCCTGATCCGCCGCTACGGCGCGGCCACGGTGGTGATGGCCTTCGACGAAAAAGGCCAGGCCGACACCTTCGAGCGCAAGACGCAGATCTGCGAGCGGGCCTACCGCATCCTGGTCAACGAGGTCGGCTTCGCGCCCGAGGACATCATCTTCGACCCCAACATCTTCGCGATTGCCACCGGCATCGAGGAACACGACAACTACGCGGTCGACTTCATCGAGGCCGTCCGCTGGATCAAGCAGAACCTGCCCGGTGCCAAGGTTTCGGGCGGCGTCTCGAACGTGAGCTTTTCCTTCCGCGGCAACGACCCGGTGCGCGAGGCCATCCACACCGTGTTCCTCTACCACGCGATCCAGGCGGGCATGGACATGGGCATCGTCAACGCCGGCATGGTGGGCGTTTACGACGATCTGGAGCCCGAGCTGCGCGAGCGGGTGGAAGACGTGGTGCTCAATCGCCGCAAGGACGCCGGCGAGCGGCTGGTGGAGATCGCCGAGCAGGCCAAGGGCGCGGCCAAGGACGACAGCAAGCGCAACGAATGGCGCGCCGGCACCGTGGCGCAACGCCTGTCGCATGCCCTGGTGCAGGGCATCACCGACTTCATCGTGCAAGACACCGAGGAGGCGTATCGCGGCATCCTGGCCGACGGCGGGCGGCCCCTGCATGTGATCGAAGGCCCCCTCATGGACGGCATGAACATCGTGGGCGACCTGTTCGGCCAAGGCAAGATGTTCCTGCCCCAGGTGGTCAAGTCGGCCCGCGTGATGAAGCAGGCGGTGGCCCACCTCATTCCCTACATCGAGGAAGAAAAAAAGCAGCAGGCGGCCGCCGGCCAGGACGTGAAGGCCAAGGGCAAGATCGTCATCGCCACCGTCAAGGGCGACGTGCACGACATCGGCAAGAACATCGTCACCGT
>JAZKDA010000022.1:0-12501 GCA_040387815.1 Pseudomonadota bacterium
TGAAGGTCGACTTGCCGCAGCCCGAAGGCCCGACGATGGCGATGAACTCGCCCTGGCGCACCTTCAGGTCGATCGCCTCGACCGCGTAATTGTTCTGCGCCAGCAGCTCGTCGTTGTAGGCCAGCCAGACGTCGCCGAAGTCGACGAAGGCCGGCGCCGAGCCGCCCGCGGCGCTTGCGGCGCTTGCGGCGAGCGTCTGTACCGTCATCGCTTGGGCGCGGGCAGCACCCCGGCGAGTTCGGCCTTGGCCGGCAGGAAAGAGCCGTTCCACACCGCATCGGGGCTGACCCGGGTCTTGGTGGCGAACGCGTCGGACACCTGCGATGCCATCAGCGACAGGCGGGCCGGGTTGAGCTGGCCGAAGCCTTCGGCGCGCGCGTCGGCGCTGTTGACCACCGTGTCGATGGCCAGCTTCAGGCGGCGCGTCTCCAGGGCGGTGTTGATGATGCCGTCTCGCTGCTTGACGAACTCGATGGCCGCCTCGGGATTGGCCATCACCTCCTTGGCGCCCTTGGCGAACGCCGACAGGAAGGCGCGCACTGCCTGCGGGTTCTCGCGAATGATCTTGGGCGTGGCGATGATCACGTTGCCATACAGCTTGACGCCGTAGTCGGGGTATTGCAGCACGACCACGTCCTCGGCCTTGACGCCGCGTGCCTCGAGGTTGAGCAAGGAGGTGAAGGTGAAGCCGGTGATGGCATCGACGTCGCCGCGGGCCAGCATGGTCTCGCGCAGGGGCGGGTCCATCGCCGTCCAGTTGACCGGGCCGATGCTGTTGGCCTTCTGGAAGATGGGGAAGGCGCGGCGGCCGGCGTCGAACACCGGGGCGCCCATCTTTTTGCCCATCAGGTCGGCCGGCTTGGTGATGCCCGACTTCTTGAGGGCCATGACCGAGGCCGGCGTGTTGTTGTAGACCACCATCACCGCGACCGGCTTGTTCGGCGCGTCGGGGTTGTTGGCGTGGAACTCCATCAGGGCCGCCAGATCGGCAAAACCGATGTCATAGGTGCCCGAGGCCACCCGTGTCACCGCGCCGCCTGAACCGTTGCCCGCATCCACCGTCACATCCAGGCCGGCGGCCTTGAACTGGCCCTTGGCCACCGGCAGCAGGAAGAACGCCGCCGGGCCTTCGAAGCGCCAATCGAGCTGGAACTTGATCGGTGTCAGCGCCTGGGCGTGGGCCATCGGCAGGAGGCCGGCGCCCAGGGCGAGCGCGGCGGCGGATTGAAGGAACCACCTCTTGGTCATGTGAAATCTCCAAACTTGAGGAAAAACGAGAACTCAACCGTCAAAGCAAGAAGGGTGCCTTGGTGTGGCTCCCAGGGCAACAGGGGAAAGCCGGATGCCCTGCGGCCCGCCCTGCTTGCCGCTGGGGTAGGGCTTATCCGACGGGGCGACGCGCCAAGCGCGCACGGCGGACCTGAGCCGGCGACTACGCCCGCGCTTGCGGCACCCAACCATATTTGATTCACCGGCTGCCGGTTTCAACAACACGCCCCTGCGGCAAAGGAGTCTTTTCATGAACTTTCTGATCTGGTTGATCATGGGTGGTGTCGTCGGCTGGCTGGCCAGCCTCATCATGCGTACCGACGGGCAACAAGGCATTTTGCTCAACGTGGTGGTGGGCATCGTCGGCGCCTTCATCGGCGGCTGGGTGATCTCGCCCATGGTCGGTGTGGCGACCATCAATGAAGGCATCAGCATCGGCTCGATCGCGGTGTCGCTGGTGGGTGCGATCATCCTGCTGGCCATCGTGAACCTGTTCCGCCGCGGCACCATGCGCTAAGACAGTTCGGCTGGGTCTACCCCGCCCAGGGGTGGACCCGCCGCCAGTGCCCTGCGATGTCAATGCGGCGGCACACCCAGACGCGGTCGTGGTGGGCGATATGGTCCAGAAACCGTTGCAGCGCCACGATGCGTCCGGGCCGCCCCAGCAGGCGGCAATGCATGCCCACCGACATCATCTTGGGTGCCTCGTCGCCTTCAGCGTAGAGCGCATCGAAGCTGTCCTTGAGGTACTGAAAAAATGGGTCGGCGTGCGAAAAACCCTGCGGCAGGGAAAACCGCATGTCGTTGCAATCGAGCGTGTAGGGCACCACCAGATGCGGCACCACCGTGCCGTCGGTGCGGCGCACCTTCATCCACAGGGGCAGGTCGTCCCCGTAATAGTCGCTGTCGTATTCGAAGCCGCCGTGGTCAGCCACGAGCCGCCGGGTGTTGGGGCTGTCGCGGCCGGTGTACCAGCCCAACGGCCGTTCGCCCGTGAGTTTTTCGATGATGTCCATGCCGATGCGCAGGTGCTCGCGCTCGGTGGCTTCGTCCATGCCCTGGTAGTGGATCCAGCGCCAGCCGTGACAGGCGATCTCGTGCCCCAGCTCCTTGAAGGCGGCGGTGAGTTCGGGGTGGCGCTGCAAGGCCATGCTCACGCCGAACACGGTCAGGGGCAGGCCGCGTTTTTCAAACTCGCGCAGGATGCGCCACACCCCGGCGCGTGAGCCGTATTCGTAGATGCCTTCCATGCTCAGGTGCCGAGCAGGGTAGCTGGCCGGGTTGAACATCTCGGACAGGAACTGCTCGGAGCCCGCATCGCCATGCAACACGGCGTTCTCGCCACCTTCCTCGTAATTGAGCACGAACTGCACCGCGATGCGGGCATTGCCTGGCCATTGCGCATGCGGCGGGCGCGGGCCGTAGCCAACCAGGTCGCGCGGGTAGGGGGCGGTGGTGTCGTAGGTCATCTGATGGGGCCCGGCACAACGGCGCCGTGTTCAGCGGGTGCTGGGCTTCATGGCAGCATGATAAAGGGGCACCACTCGTCATTCCCGCGAAGGCGGGAATCCAGGCCTCACGCGCCGAGCTGCTTCATGAAGATGCCATGAGCGTCGTCGTTGATCCGCCCTTGCTGATAGGCCGTGGCCACGATCGCCAGATAGGCCTGCCGCTGTGACTCGGGTTCCCCGGCCAGCCGGCGAGCCAGTGCGCTCGTGCCTGTGGACAGCAGCGCGGCGTCTTGCGTGGCCGCGGGGTCGGCCAGGCGCAGCAAGATGCCCAGCCCGGCCGAGGGCGGCGTGCCGGGGTTGGACAGCACGGCGCTGAGCACTTGGGCATTGGCGCTGCGGCGCTGGGCGGCGGCCTCGGGTGCCGCGCCGCGGGTCCAGGACGGTGCGATTTCCTGCGGCAAGCGGGCGTGCCCAGCCAGCGGGGCGTGACCAATGCCCTGCGCCGCAGCGCGGGTCGATGCGGCCGAGACGCCGCCAGTGCCCGCGGTCACGCGGCGCGCGCTGAGCGCTGTGTCTTGGCCGCGCTCTTGAATGAGTTCACCGCGCGGCGCGGGTAGCTTGCCAGGCAGGGGGGCGCCGGCACGTGGACTGACCGACCGCGGATCCAGGCGCGCGGCGAACGATCCTGGAACCGATACGGGTTTGATGCCGGTCATTGCGCACTCCTTGCCATCTTGTTTGCGATCTTGTGCGCAGTGAGTGGCGTGCGCGCCCGGCTGGTTCCGTGGCCGCCTCGATACACTGGCGTTCACCATTCCGGGAGTCATCGATGGGACTGAGCACACACGTTCTGGACACCATGCACGGCACGCCCGCCGCCGGCATGAGCGTGGCGCTGTACCGCACCGAGGCCGGCCAGCCGCAGTTGGTCAAGCGCTTCACGCTCAACGCCGACGGCCGCAACCCCGACGGCCCGCTCTACGACACGGCCACGCTGCAGCGCGGCACCTATCGGTTGGTGTTTGACGTGGCCGCCTATTACCGCTCGCGCGGTGTCGAGCTGCCCGAGCCGCCCTTTCTGGACCAGGTGGCGCTGGATTTCGGCGTGGCGCACAACGAGCAGCACTATCACGTGCCCTTGCTGTGTACGCCCTGGAGCTACTCGACCTACCGGGGATCCTGAAGCGGCGCGCCTTAATCCTGGCCTTCGGTCAGCGTATCCAGTTGGAAGCGGCCGCTGCGGTCCCACAGCCAGGTCTCGGTGTAGGTGACACGGCCCAGGCGTACCGGCGCCGGGAAGGGCGCCGCTGCGCGCACGGTGCGTTCGATCTCGGCGATGACCTCCGGCGCGTGGCGTGGCGCGCGCAGCCAGTGCAGGCGGCGCAACTGGCCGCGGTTGTCCACATCGAGCTGCAGCACGCCGATGGCATACAGCATGGGTTGCAGGCGCCCGACGTAGATGCGCTCGCGGTTCAGCGCGTACAGGTGGGCGGCGGCGTCGCGGCGGTATTCGCGTTCGGTCGAGGCCATGGAGCCGCGCGAGCGCTCCGGGATGACTTGGCCCGGCGGCGGCGCCTGTGGCGCCGGCGGCACGATCACAACCCCCGGCTGCACCGGCGTCGGTGAAGGCGGATCGTGCCGCACCGGCGTCGGCACACAGGCTGCCAACAGCGCGCCCGCCGCCGCGAGAAGCAAAAGCACGTTCGCACGGGCACGGGTTTGTTCCATGATGCGATTTTGAACCTTGGCGCTGAGCCAGCGCCGATCTCGACCGCCAAATCACAACATGATTCATTTGCTTACCCGCAACGTCTGCGACCGCCTGGCCCTGGAAGACGCCGTGCTGGTGCGCGTCGAGCGCACCGAAGGCTCGGCCCCGCGCGACGCCGGCACCTGGATGGCGGTCTTCGCGCAGGAGGTGCTGGGCACCATCGGCGGCGGGCAGCTGGAGTGGCAGGCCATCGAAGAGGCCCGGCGCCGCCTGGCCGGCGCCGCACCCGATGACCCGAAGCCCCGCCGCTACCCGCTGGGGCCCAGCCTGGGCCAGTGCTGCGGCGGCGTGGTGCATCTGCGCTTCGAGCGGGTGGGCGCGGTCGACCGCGCCGCCCTGGCCGCTCGTCTGGCGCAGGCGCTGTCGCCGGCGGCCTTGTTCGGCGGCGGGCATGTTGGCCGGGCGCTGGCGCGGGTGCTGGCCGGCCTGCCCTATGCCCTGACCTGGATCGACAGCCGCGACGAGATCTTCCCGCCCGATGTGCCGCCGCAGGTGAACTGCGAGCACTCCGACCCGGTGCAGGCGGCCGTGCCCACACTGTCCCCGGGCACGCAGGTGCTGGTCATGAGTTTCAGTCACGCCGAAGACTTGGACATCGTCGCCGCCTGCCTGCGCCGCCAGCGCGAACGCGCCGACCTGCCCTTCATCGGCCTGATCGGCAGCCACACCAAATGGGCCACCTTCCGCCACCGCCTGGCCGAGCGTGGTTTTTCGCGAGACGAGCTGGCCCACGTCACCAGCCCGATCGGCCTGCCCGGCATCGCCGGCAAGGAACCCGAGGTGATCGCGGTCAGCGTGGCGGCGCAGCTGCTGGCGCGCCGACCGGTCTGAAACTTGCATACACTCGCGCCAACGCACATCGCCATGGAAAGCTACTTTCTCGACTGGGCCAACCTGCTGCTGCGGTGGCTGCATGTCATCACCGCCATCGCCTGGGTGGGCTCGTCTTTCTATTTCGTCTTTCTCGACTCCAGCCTCACCCCGCCCGAGGACGAGGACCTGAAAAAACAAGGCGTCTCCGGCGAGCTGTGGGCCGTGCACGGCGGCGGCTTCTACCACCCGGTCAAGTTCGCGGTGGCGCCGCCCAAGCTGCCGGCCCACCTGCATTGGTTCTACTGGGAGAGCTACACCACCTGGATGTCGGGCTTTGCGCTGCTGACGGTTTCTTATTTCTGGAACGCCCGCGCCTATTTGATCGACCCGGCCCGCATGGACTGGTCCCCGGGTATGGCCATCGCCGTGGCCCTGGGCTTTCTGGTGGTGTTCTGGGTTCTTTACGACGTGATCTGCCGCGCATTCGGCGAGCGCGAAAACGGCGACACGATCGTCGGCGCGCTGGTGGCCGTGCTGGTGGTGGCCGCGTCCTGGCTGGCCTGCGAATGGTTCGCCGGGCGTGCGGCCTTCCTGCTGGTGGGCGCGATGATCGCCACCGCCATGAGCGCCAACGTGGCCCACTGGATCATCCCGGGCCAGCGCAAGATGGTGGCCGCCATCAAGCAAGGCCAGCCGGTCGACCCGATCCACGGCAAGCGCGGCAAGCAGCGCAGCGTGCACAACACCTACTTCACCCTGCCGGTGCTGTTTGCCATGCTGTCCACCCATTACAGCTTCACCTGGGGTCATCCCCACAACTGGTTGGTGCTGGTGCTGATGATGGCGGCCGGCGCGGCCATTCGGCAGTTTTTCGTATTGCGCCACGGCTGGAAGCTGGGGCGCAACCGCAACCCGCTGGCCTATGCCTTGGTGGGGGTGGCCATCATCGCGGCGGCCATCGTGTGGATGAAGCCGGCGCCCTCGGCGCCAGCAGCGGCTGCGGCCCCCGCCGCCGACTTCGCGGCCGTCAACCGCATCGTCGAACAGCGCTGCCTGGCGTGCCATGGCGCGCAGGTGCAGATGAAGAACGTGCGGCTCGATTCGGCTGAGGGCATTCGCCAGCACGCGCAGGCGATCCATCAGCAGGTGGTGGTGTCGCGGCTGATGCCGATGAACAATTCGACCGGGATTACCGAGCAGGAGCGGGGGGTGATCGGGGCCTGGTTCGGGGCGGGGGCGAAGGGGCCTTAGCGCAGACTGGCGAACAAGCTGCGTTCGCGTTCGAAGCAGTCGGCGACGGGATTGGACGGACGCGCCGCGAGCGCCGCCTTCAGCGCCGTCAGGTCCACTTCTTTCAGACTGTCCATGGTTTGCAGGGTCATGAAGGCCTGTCTCGCCCACGCCGTGGACAGCGCATTCTTGGTCGCGTCGCTGATGGACAGCTGGGCGATGTGGTCGACCAAGGCCGGGATGAACCCGCCGCAGAACTGCGAGGCATCGGTGCTGCCCGCGACACGATTGAAGACGGTTGCGGTGGCGGCACGGAAGGCATGAAACAGTTGCGGACCTTCTGGATCGTCTGAGTCGTCCGGACCGTCTGGATAGGTCGGGAGCTGGCGAATCAACGCCAGGTATTGCGGCGGGGCCATCAGTTGCGGCACGTCGGTGGCAGACTTGCGGTCTTTGCGTGTCGAACCGGTGGTGATCGGCTCATCCAGTTTCTTAGGCGGTGCGTTGGGCGGCAAGGTGACGTAGGCGACGCCTGCGGTACGAACTTCGCGCCGATCGGCATCGTTTTCCACCGCGCGTTCGGGAACTCGGTCATGGAAGGCCGGGGCATCCGGATGGCGAGCGGCGCGCGCGGCCAGGTACGCGTGGTTGAACTCGGTCTGGAGCTCGTCATGGCCATCCAGCGCATCGCGCACCTGGCTTGCGACCGCGTGACACCTTGCCGCGTCGAGCGCACGCGCGAACTCCTTGAGGGTTTGCACGGTAAAGGCTGGCGTGTTGTGCAGATGCTCTGACTGCACCGCCTGCTGCACATACATCAAGGCATAGTCGACGCGAAAGTCCGGCACGACCAGTGAGTTCAATAGGGCGGACTGGATTCGTTCCACCTGCGAAGCCCCAGCTCCGTTGCGGATCCGCAGTCCCGCCATCAGGTGCCATTGCTCGATCAACGTCAACGGGTCGATCCTCTTGGCCAACATATCGACGGCGCGATGGAGTTGCCGGTCATCCAATTGGGGCATGTCCAGGAGTTCGCGCAGCTTATCTGGCAGGTCGGGCGTGGCAACGTCGCTGACATCCAGAGCCCACTGATCGAGCGCGGAGGGCCATTGCACTTCGCCTTCATCCACGCCCGCCAGGTCCGACGCTGGCCGGTGTCGCGCAGGCGCTGTGGCGGTCCGTGCCGGGTCCGTCTGTGCAAGAGCCTTGACCGGCGGGGCGGACGGCTGCGAAGGACTTGGCTTCAACAGCTCGGGGGGTGGGGCTGGTTGATCAGGCATCCCGCTGTGCTTCGTGTCCTTGCGCACCTGCAGGGTCTCATGCTCCAGCGGGTGTGACTGGGACGCAGCAGGCGCCGGCGCATGCGCGCTCTCGCCATGGCTGCCCAGATTCAGGCCCTGCGCGAAGCGCCTCAAGGCTTCGTCGCGCAAGCCCGCGCTTTGCCACGCGGTCTGCGCGATGGCCGCCCGGGCATTGACGGCGCGGTCGGCCCGCATCTTGTCGGGGTGCAGGTGCCCCAGCAGCCGCCTGTCGTCGTTCGCACGATCCCAGGCCTTGCTGCCCCATCGCGGCGACTTGAGGTTGAGGTTGTTGCCCTGCAGGCCGATGGCCTCGCCCAGGGTGGACAGGCTGTCCATCATGGCCTCGCGCAACCGGGTGTGGTAGTCGCGCGTACCCTCCCGGTTTACAAAGCCGCGGGTGGCGGCGGCCACGTACACGTCGACATCGTGGCGCGCCACCGGGCCCATGGCGCGCAGCATGGACATCAGGAGGTGGTGGCAGTGCGCCTCGTCGATGCGGTTGTTGGCGCGGGCATCCAGCACATGCGCCACGAACTCGCTGCACACCCTGTGTTCGTCGCCCACCTGCCGGCACAGTGCGGCCATGACCGAGGCCGAGGGCCGGCCGCTGTCCAAGATGGCGCGGTAGACGTTGTGGCGGCTTTCATTCGGGTTCGAGGGGGCGCTTGCAATCCACTTTTCCAGGTCGGCGCGCGAGACCTTTGGCGTCGCCCCGACGGACAACTGCGCGGACGACACAGGCGCGGGTGCGGTGGGCGTGGTGGTCAGGCGGGGCGGCCCTGGGGACGTGAGCTCCGGGCCGCCGGGCTTGCCCTCGGCCGGCTTCGGATCAGAGGGCGTGAGGGGCGGATTCCCCTGGCGATTGACGCTGTTCATGGCTAGCGGACGTCGGGTTGAATGAACGACCGCCACGACTCGACGTCCTCCGCGACGGCCGCGCGGTCTTGCATCGCCTCCAAGTCAGTCTCTGCATTCGCATAGTCCTTCCGTTGGACATGGGGTGCCAGGTCCACGAAACCTTGACGGTGCGTGGCCTGCTGCGCGCCCTTGGCATTCGCGTCGTCCTCGGCGGCCTCTCGAATGGCGATCAGAACATCCCTTGGCGACCAGTCTCCCGCGTCCACGATGGCCTCCTTGGCCCACCCTTTCATGAAACCGTCGACCCGCTCGCGCCAGGCGTTCGGATCCTGGTAGAGGTGGGCCACGATCTGCCGGGCCAAGGGTTTGAGTTCCTCCGGTTTGATTTCCTTTTTCCGCTGTGCCTCCACCATCGCCTTGCCGGCTTCGTATGTCCGGCCTTGCCCGATGTACTGGGTGAGCTTGGCCGTGATGCCGCTCGCGCCCGGCGACGCCACTGGCGCGGCCGGTTCGTTGGCGCTGGCGGCGCTCCTGGCGGCGCGCCGCGCGGCCGCCGATGGATCGAGCTTCCAGTCCACGGGGCACAGCTTGGTGGCCACCAGGATCTTGTCGCATTCGTTCTTCGTCAGCAGGGCGGCCGCCTTGTCGGGGACCGAGCGGCCATTGGCGCCGTGCTCGTCAATGTCGTAGCCCAGGCCCCGGAACAGGCGGGCCACCACCTGCGGCTCGTCCAGCGTCAGGTAGTCCAGGTGCGTCACTGTCTTGAGGCAGTGCTGCCGAATCTCGTCGCTGATGTTGTCGTTGTCGCCGCCCAGGGCCTGCGTGAAGCCGTCCATCAGCGAGCGCAGCACCGTCTCGTCGTTGTCGACGCCGAGGCTGCGATGGGCCTTGCTGCTGAAGAAGTTGCGCGATTCGAGTTCCTGCTTTTCCGTGTCGGTGAGCAGCTCCCAGTTGTCCTTTTCCTGGGGGTTGAGGGTCTCGTTGAGCGCCGCATGCGCGAACTTGTTCAGGCACATGGTGACGAGCGCCTTGTCGGGCGAATTGCCGCCCAGGCGCTCCCTCATGGCCGCCATCAGCTTCGTAGGCCACGTCGAGTCGACTTTGTGCAGCTTGACGGCGCAGGCGATGATGTCCGACATGAGGTGCTGGGCGCTCTCCTCATGGGGGTTGTTCGTAATGCGATCCATCAGCGCGTCGTATTGGCTCTTGGCCTGCGCGACTCGCTTGTCGTTGGCCGACTGGGCCTTAACGTCGGGTGGCGGGCCCAGGGGTGGATCGGCGGGGATGGGCTGGGGGCGGGATTCTGCCCGGCCGGCGCGAAAGGCCTGCACGGCCTGCTGCGATGCCGGCGGCTGGAGGTGACGTTCAATCGTGGTTTCCAACCGCGCTTCCTCTTCGGGCTGGCGCAGCGGATCGCGGCCCAGGTGGTGAAGTTCCTGGCCCAGCACCTTGCACAAGTCCAGCAGTGCCGGCGATGCATCCGGATGACCTTGCGGCTGTTGCGCCGCGGCGCATTGAATCAGACCTTCCAGGATCGCCTGGGCGCCTTGCGTGCTCCCGGCTTCACGCACGCCGCTGCCTTGCAGCAGGCCAGCGGCCAGGGCCTTGAAGCCTTGCTCGCCGAGCGTGACTTGCTGCGTCATGAGCCGTGTGAGCACGCCGTCCAGCATGGACTGTCGGTCGAGCGGGTTGGCGTGGGATAGCGCAGCGGAGAACAGGGCGGCCGCGTCCTGCGGCCGCTTGGCGTTCAACACCGTGCCCAGGGACGCCAGGGTGCTTGACATGGTGTCGTCAACCGACGATTCGGCGTTGTGTGCCACCGCCAAAGCATTGGCATCGGCGCCCAGCGCCACCGCCAGGCGCGACAGACACAGGTTGGCTCTTTCGGCGGCGGCCGGGCTAGCATCGGGCAGGTGCGAGGCGAATGCCAGGTAGGCGGAGATGTCGTTCTTGGAGAGCACGCCGCCGCCAGTGGCCTTCAGGCCATCGAGCAGGCCGTCCAGGGCGGCGGTGAAATTTTCCGTGGAGCGAATGCCATTGGCGTACTGCGTGAGCAGTTGTTGCGCGAAAGACGGTTCCAACCTACCTGGGGGCGCGAAGAGCTGGTGGGCGGGGATTGTGCTGGTCAGTCCGGCCGCCGCCGCCCTGACTTGCGCAGGCGTTCCCTGCGTGTTCAGAACGGCGCCATAGCGGCCCTGACGAACGGCTCGCCGCGCTGCCGCCGCCTCGGGAGTGCCCGGTCCGATCTCAACCTGCCGATCTCTCAAGGGCCGGGCGGGGAGTTGACTGGAGTTCGCGCGCGGACGCTGCGGTGCCGGGTGGTCCGCTTGCCGTACCTCTCGGCCGCCAAGCACCCCGATGCCGCTTCCACCTCCGACGGATTGCGAGCGCCCGCGAGGCGCCTGCTCTATCCCAAGTGGCGCGACCCTGAACCCTTTGCCTTCCACCGACACGGCGCCCTCCTTGCGTTGCGTGAATCAAGCCCTGGGCATTGCCAGCGTCATGGGCTCTTGCTTGCTGAGTGGCGGCGCGGGCGGTTCGGTTCCGCCGCAGGCTCAGTGGGCTATGCGGCGGAGGATCGGTCGGCCAGTTTGTCGAGTGCTTTTCCTATGGCGATCGCTTGTCGGGCGAGCCTCTGCTTCTCGTTGTCGTCCCCGTCGCGACCGGCCTTGGCGATCAACCTGCCTGAAGCGTAGTTGAGTGCGCCGTGCAGCGCGCCCTTGGTCGATCGGCGCGCACTTGGGTCGCCTTGCCGCATGGCCTCGACGAGCTTCGACAGAAAGTCGCTTCTCCATCCCTCGGCGATGTCGCTTCGCAGGACGCGTTCCCAAACCGGGCGGGCAATCTTGGCGCGATCGGTCGGATTGGCTGCGATCCGCGTTGCGAAACGACTCGCGGCCGTCGCCGGATCGCTCTGGACCCATGTTTCGAGCTCAGGGTCGGCAACGACGGCTGGACGGACGCTGCCCAGGCTGGCCTTGGAGTCGGGTAGCGGCGGCACGCTCGGCCCACCATCCGGCTCGTCAGACAGTTCAAGTTCTTCGTCTGCGAGGTCGGACGCACGATCTGGTGGCACGACATGAGGCGCCGAGGAGCTTGGCTGCGAGAAGTGCCAGATGACGGCGCTCGGCTGGTTCGGCGCGGCGTCGATGGTGCCCGGCCTCGCGAACTGGGCGCTGCTGAGTTCGCTGAATTCATTTGCTGGTTGAACCGCCGGGCCAGGGCTGTGTTTGCGGTCTGTTTGGGTGGCCTGCGCCGGCGTGTTCTTGGTTTCGACGATGAAGGGGCGGGGGGGCGCGGGATCCGGCTTGTCCGCCGGCTGGTCGCCTTTCGCAGCGCTTGTCTGGGCCTTCAGGCGCACCTTGTTGCGTTGTGCCTGCGCCGCCTCGCTCTCGTCGGCGCCCATGCCGGCGAGCAGCCGCTCTCTGCGCTCGGCCAGCCCGGACGCCACCCCCGGTGCAGTGGCGTCTGGGGCACGATCAGCCAGGCGTTCTTGAATCACGGCCTTGGAATAGCCCTTTTTGAAGAGTGCGGCGCCGACGAACTCCAGCAAGGCGGCATGGTCCCCGGTGGTGTTGGCGAGCAGGGCGCGCAGCTTGGGCTCGAGCTCGGCCGGGGTGGTTGCCTGTTCGCCGATCAGCAGCTGCAACATGATGAAGTCTTGCTCGGATTTGTCTGCGGTGCCCTGCAGAAATTTCAGCGTTCTGGTCAGGTCTTCAACCGGACGGTTCGCAATGGGTTTCGCCGGGTCACGATGGCCGCCGGAGCTGGCGCTCTGGGTCTGCGCATTGGAGGGCGGGGTGCTTTT
>JAZKDA010000023.1:0-8552 GCA_040387815.1 Pseudomonadota bacterium
AGGGCTTCGTCTCGCCCGAGTCGTTCAGCCTGATGGAGTCGGTGATGATCGTGGCGATGGTGGTGCTGGGCGGCATCGGCCACCTTCCGGGGGTCATCCTGGGGGCGGTGCTGCTGTCGGCGCTGCCGGAGGTGTTGCGCTGGGTGTCCGGCCTGCTCGATCTGCAATCGATCACCGGCGGCCGACTCGACCCCGCCATCTTGCGCCAGCTGCTCATTGCGTTGGCCATGATCATCGTCATGCTGATGCGCCCGCGCGGCCTGTGGCCTTCGCCCGAGCACGGCAAGACGCTGCCCAAGGAGGTTTGAGCGATGTCGCAGCCCGTCCTTCGCGTTGCCGGCATTTCCAAGCGCTTCGGCGGCTTGCAGGCCCTCTCGGGCGTGGGCCTGACCATCGAGCGCGGTCAGGTCTACGGCCTGATCGGCCCGAACGGCGCCGGCAAGACCACTTTTTTCAATGTCATCACCGGGCTGTACACGGCCGACAGCGGCAGCTTCGAGCTGGCCGGCAAGCCCTATGTGCCCACCGCCGTGCACGAGGTCGCCCGCGCCGGCATTGCCCGCACATTCCAGAACATTCGCCTGTTCCCCGAGATGACCGCGCTGGAGAACGTGATGGTCGGGCGCCATGTGCGCACCCACAGCGGCGTGATCGGCGCGATCCTGCGTACCGCCGCCTTCCAGGCCGAGGAGGCGGCCATCGCCGCCCGCGCGCGCGAGCTGCTCGACTATGTGGGCATCGGCAGCTATGCCGATTACAAGGCGCGCACGCTGTCCTACGGCGACCAGCGCCGGCTGGAGATCGCCCGAGCCCTGGCCACCGATCCCCAGCTCATCGCGCTGGACGAACCCGCCGCCGGCATGAACGCCACCGAGAAGGTGCAGCTGCGCGCGCTGATCGACCGCATCCGCAACGACGACCGCACCATCTTGTTGATCGAGCACGACGTCAAGCTGGTGATGGGCCTGTGCGACCGGGTCACCGTGCTCGACTACGGCAAGCAGATCGCCGAGGGAACCCCCTACGACGTCCAGCGCGATGAGCGGGTGATCGAGGCCTATCTGGGCGCCAACCACACCGCAACATCGGCCGCAACATCAGATGCGGCAACGACCGCTGGCAAGGGAGATGCCTGATGGCCGAGGTACTGTTGCGCGTCAAGGGCCTGAAGGTCGCCTACGGTGGCATCCAGGCCGTCAAGGGCATCGATTTCGAGGTGCGCGAGGGCGAGCTGGTGTCGCTGATCGGCTCCAACGGCGCGGGCAAGACCACCACCATGAAGGCGATCACCGGCACGCTGGGCTTGGCCGGCGGAGACATCGAATACCTGGGCCAGAGCATCCGCGGCCTGGGCGCCTGGGACCTGGTCAAGAAGGGCCTGGCCATGGTGCCCGAAGGCCGCGGCGTGTTCACCCGCATGACCATCACCGAGAACCTGCAGATGGGCGCGCACATCCGGCGCGACAAGGCGGGCATCGTGGCCGACATGGACAAGGTGTTCACGATCTTCCCACGCCTGAAGGAGCGGCGCGACCAGCTGGCCGGCACCATGTCGGGCGGCGAGCAGCAGATGCTGGCCATGGGCCGCGCCCTCATGAGCCGGCCCAGGCTGCTGCTGCTCGACGAGCCCTCCATGGGCCTGTCGCCGATCATGGTCGACAAGATCTTCGAGGTGGTGCGCGAGGTGTATGACCAAGGCGTCACCATCCTCCTGGTCGAGCAGAACGCCGCGCGCGCGCTGCAGATCGCCGATCGGGGCTATGTGATGGAGTCCGGGGTGATCACCATGAGCGGGCAGGCCAAGGCGATGCTGGACGATCCGAAGGTGCGGGCGGCGTACCTTGGCGAGTAGCCAACAGCACCCGATTCAATAGCGAAATTGCAGCCCCAGGCTGGTGGCGCGCACCGGCTCGCGGACGCCGCCGGCAAAACGCAAGTCATAGCTGTCCCACTCGACCACCGCCGACATGCGCGGCGAGAAATCCCAGCTCAGTCCGAGCCCGTAGGACACGCCAAATCCGTTCTCCCGGCCCGCTGTGATGCCCGATCCAGCGGCCGCCGACGTGTTGGTGCGGCCGTAGGACACGCCCAGCTTGCCGTAGCCGCTGAGCGATGTGCCAAAGGGAGCCCGGCCGACCAGGCTGAGGTTGACGCCTCGTGCGCTGGTGCTGGCGCCGCCGCGCTCGATACTGCCCAGGTCAAGGTAGCCGAGTTCGGCGCCCCAGATGTCGCTGCGCATGCTGCGGCCGTAGAGATAGACCGAGCGGTCGGTGGTGTCGCAGCCGGGGAGCAGCCCGCAGCCCACCTGGTAGCGCGCGGTGCCCAGGTTCAGGCCGATGGAATGGCGGCCGGTGTCGGGCCCGCGGATGCCGGTGCGGTTGTCAACCTGCGCCGCGGCCGAAAACGCCAAGGTCGAGGCAGCCAAGGCGACCATGGCCACGGCAGGTAGCGGGGCAAAGCGCGAGCGCCTGATCATGGAATCGCCCTTTCCTCTTGGTACGTCCGGACACGCAATTTATCCGGCCGGCGGCTCTTGTGGATGTCAGCGAAACCGCACACGCCGTGTAGGACACCGCTGGGCTAGTCCACCTTCGCGCCCGAGGCCTTGACGACGCTTTCGTACTTGGCGAGTTCGGCCCGCATGAAGGCGCCGAACTCTTCAGGCGTGTTGGGCACCGGCTCAGCCAGCAGCTGCGCGAAGCGGCTCTGCGTCTCGGGCGTGCGCAAGGCGGCGACAAAGGCGGCGTTCAGGCGCTGCACGGTCTCGCGCGGCAGGCCGGCCGGGCCGACCAGGCCCCACCAGGTGTCGATGGCGAAGTCCTTGAGCGTGTCGGACACCGGGGGCACGTCCGGCAGGCTGGGCGAGCGACGCGGCGTGGTGACGGCCAGCGCCTTCAGGCGGCCCGAGCGGATGTTGGGCGCGGCCGTGGCCAGGTTGTCGAAGTTGAAGTCGACCTGGCCCGACAGCAGCGCCAGTTGCGCCGGGTTGCCGCCGTTGTAGGGGATGTGCACGGCAAAGATGCGGGCGTCCCGCTTGAACATCTCACCGGCCAGGTGGCCGGCGCTGCCGTTGCCGCCGCTGCCGTAGTTCAGGCGCGCCGGGTGGGCCCGGGCGTAGGCGATCAGCTCGGCCACCCTGTTGATCTTCAGGCGCGTGGCGGTGTCGGCGTTCATCACCAGCACGTTGGGCACCCGCAACATCTGCGTGATCGGCGTGAAGTCGCGTGCGGCGTCGTAGGGCATGCGGCTGAACAGCCACGGGTTGATCGCATGCGTGGCCACCGCCGCGATCCCCAGCGTCAGGCCATCGGGCGCCGCCTTGGCCACCACATCGGCACCGATGTTGCCGCCGCCGCCGGGGCGGTTTTCGATGATCACCGGCCCCAGGCTGTCCTTGACGCGCTCGGCCAGCACCCGGGCCGTCACGTCGATCGGGCCGCCGGGCGCATAGGGCACCACGATGCGGATCGGGCGGGCCTGGGCGGCGGCGAAAGGGCTGTAGGCGGCGGCCGCGGCGGCGGGTGCGAGAGCAAGCAGGTGTCGGCGTTTCATGCTGCCTATTGTGCTGCTGTGCGGGGGCCTGGCGGGAGAAGGCTCTTGCGCACGCCGGCCATCGATGGCCCAATGAACTGCATTCAAAGGTGTGACTGCGATAGAGAGATGAACTCTTTGTATTCCGGTTTTTCGCCGGCCATGCCGGCCGATCTCGCGCAGCGGCTGGCGCAGGCGGTGCGGCAGTGCGTGCGCGACAGCCACACCGCCTGGCTGGCGGGCGACGCGCAGGCGGCGCTCGACTGCCTGGACAACGCGCTCGCCTTGAATCCCCTACAACCCGATGCCTTGCGCTGCCAGAAGGGCATGATCTTGCTCGCCCAGGGCGACTGGGCCCAGGGCTGGCCCTTGTTCGAGCTACGCTGGAAGCTGCGCGGCGCCGCATGGCACCCCGCCGAACGCGCCTTCGCCGCACCGCGGTGGCAAGGCGCTGAGCCCCTGGAAGGCCGCAGCATCCTCTTGTACAACGAACACGGCCTGGGCGACGGCATCATGCTGGCGCGCTTGGCCTCGGTCCTGGCGGCGCGTGGCGCACGGGTGTCGCTGGAGGTGCAGCCGGCACTGGTCGAACTGATGCGCGGCCTGGCGGGCGTGGGCGAGGTTCTTCCCGCTGGCATGGCTGGCGTGGGGTACGACTTCCACTGTCCGCTGTTTTCCTTGCCGCCCGCGCTGGCGTTGCGCCCGCAGGCGATCCCCGACGCCGGCGGCTACCTGCGCAGCGATCCCGCCCGTGCCGCCCATTGGCGTGGCCTGCTCGGCGAGCGGCGCCGTCCGCGCGTGGGGCTGGTCTGGTCTGGCCAGGCCGCCAATGGCAATGACCGCTGGCGCAGCATCGCGCTGCAGGCTTTGGCCGCGGCGCTGCCCGAGGGCGTTGACTACGTGAGCCTGCAGCAGCAGGTGCGGCCGGACGACCAGCCGGCCATGCAGGGCAAGCCCGCGCTGCGGCATTTCGGGCCGGCCTTGCACTGCATGGCCGACACGGCGGCGCTGTGTGAGCAGGTCGACCTGGTGGTCAGCGTCGACACCAGCGTGGCGCACCTGGCTGGGGCACTGGGCAAACCGGTGTGGATCCTGCTGCCGAATCCGCCGCTGGACTTTCGCTGGATGCTTGAAGGCGAGACGACGCCTTGGTATGACAGCGCGCGCCTGCTGCGCCAGGGTGCGGACCGGCGCTGGGAGCCGGTGCTGGCACGTTTGCGGTGCGAACTGGCGGCCTGGGCCAGCGACGCGCCAGGCCCTCAGCCGGCGTGCTTGTCGGCCTCGGAGGTGAATGAGTCGGCGAAAAACTCCTCCGGCGGCAGAGCGGCCTGGGCCGAGTAGTCGGCGCGGGCGGAGTCGACCACGATCGGCGCGCCGCAGGCATAGACCTGGTGGCCGGACAGATCGGGAAAGTCTTCCAGCACCGCCTTGTGCACGAAGCCCGTGCGGCCGCTCCAACCGTCTTCGGGCAGGGCGTTGGAGACCACCGGCACGTAGCGCAGCTGGGGCATCTGCGCGCAACGCTCGCGCACCCAGTCGTCCAGGTACAGGTCGGCCGGGCGCCGGCCGCCCCAGTACAGGGTGGTGGGGCGGGTGATGCCCTGCATGTGCTCGATCACCGCCTTGATCGGCGCGAAACCGGTGCCCGAGGCCACCAGCACGATCGGCTTGTCCGAATCCTCGCGCAGGAAGAAGCTGCCGTAAGGCCCCTCGACCCGCAGGATTTCCTTTTCCTTCATGGTGTTGAAGACATGCTCGGTGAACTTGCCGCCGGGCATGTGCCGGATGTGCAACTCGACCACCGGCGGGGGAGGGAGCACCGGCGCCTGGGCAGAGGTGGCGTCCGCGGGCGCCGCCGCCAGGGTGTGCGGTGCATTGGCCATCGAGTAGCTGCGCCGGGCACCGTCGCGCAGGATGAACTCGACATACTGGCCGGCGTGGTACCGCATGGTGTCATTGGCCGGCAGTTGCAGGCGCACCAGCATCACGTCGTGCGACATCTTGTGCAGCGACTGCACACGCGAGGGCATCTTGCGCACCGGGAAGGCGCTTTCGTCGGTCACCTGGCGCGACTCCAGCACCACGTCCGACAGCGCCGTGGCGCTGCAGGTGAGCACCAGGCCGGCGGCTTCCTCCTGCGCGCTCAGCGCCTTGCTCTGGTGCTCGCGCATCTGGACCTGGCCTTCGAGCTTGCGGCATTTGCAGGAGCCGCAGGCGCCGTCCTTGCAGCCGTAGGGCAGGCCGATGCCCTGGCGAATCGCGGCGGCGAGCAGGGTTTCACCGGCATCGACGCTGAAGCTGCGCCCGCTGGGTTGTACGGTGACCTGGAAGGGCGCTGCGGGAGGGGAGGCGCTCGTCATTCTTTGGATATCCTCGGCGGGTTCGAATCGTCAATTTTGCCTGCAAACACCCCCCCCCTCGGCGCGCTGCCGGCGCGCTTTCGGCGCGAGCGCATCTTGATCGTCGGCTGCGGCGACGTCGGGCTGCGCATGGCCCGCGGCCTGCGCGGGCGTGTGCGCCGGTTGGCGCTGACCTCGTCGGCGCAGCGCGCGCCGCTGCTGAGAGAGCGCGGCATCACGCCGCTGGCGGGCGATCTCGATACGCCATCCACCCTCGCCCGCCTGGCCGGGCTGGCTACGCGCATCGTGCATCTGGCACCGCCGCCCTCGGAAGGCGCGCCCCAGTGGTGGCGCGACACGCGCACGCAGTCACTGCTGCGCGCGTTGCTGCGGCGCGCCGCGCCGCGGGCCCTGGTCTATGCCTCGACCAGCGGTGTCTATGGCGACTGCGGCGGCGCGCGCGTGAGCGAATCGCGTCCCATCGCGCCAGGCACACCCCGGGCCCAGCGCCGCGCCGATGCCGAATCACTCGTGCGGCATTTCGGGCGCACTGGCGGCGCGGCGGCGTCCATCGTGCGCATTCCGGGCATCTACGCGGCCGACCGGCCCGGCGGCACGCCGCGCGAGCGCCTGCTGCGCGGCACGCCCGTGCTGCGGGCCAGCGATGACGTCTACACCAACCACATCCACGCCGACGACCTGGCCCTGGCGCTGCGCTGCGCGCTGTGGCGCGGCCGGCCGCAGCGTGTCTACAACGCCTGCGACGACACCGAGTTGAAGATGGGCGACTACTTCGACCTGGCGGCTGACCTGTACGGCCTGCCGCGTCCACCGCGCATTGCGCGCAGCACTGCGCAGTCCGAGCTTTCGCTGATGCTTTTGAGTTTCATGAGCGAATCGCGGCGGCTGTCGAACGAGCGCCTCAAGCGCGAGTTGCGCTTGCGGCTGCACCACCCCACGGTGCGTTCGGGCCTTGCTGATGGTGCGGTTACTGATGCGGATGAGGTCAAAAAAGATGTAAGCTAATAGTTAAACTGAAATTCGAAAAAAGCGAATTTTCGATGGCATTCCTTCCCCTGATCGGGTGCCGACTATTTTCAAGAGGCTATTCATGACGCGCGCAGCTGCCGATGCCCTGCTTCTCGAACTCGGTGACCGCATGGGCCTGCCGGGCCTGCACCTCGACCGCGCCGCCTGTTGCCGACTGGCCTTCGACGGCCGATGGCTGGTGACCGTGGCCTTCATGCCGGGCGGGCGCCTCTTTCTGCACTGCCCTATCGGTGTCCCCGCCACGCCCGAAGCGCTCGATGCGGCCGTGATGATGACCATGCTGCAGGGCAGCTTCATGGGCCGCGGCGCCGCCGGCGGAACCCTGGCCATCGGCCCCGACCGGCGTCCCTGTGTGCAACGCGATCTCGCCATCATCGAGACCGACGTCTCGGCACTGCATGGCGCACTGGAGCAACTGCTCGACACCGCCGAGACATGGTCCGCCCGCCTGCAGGCGCCTGCGCCGGTTTCCATCTCACTGAAGAACAAGGCAACGACATTCCGCCAAGCCCTCGCGTGAAGGGCTGATGGGCGGTGCGGGCCGCACCTTCAGCGGCCCGGCATCAAGCCGCCAGTCGCTTGCTGAACGTCACCCGGTTGGTGGGCACGCCGCCCGCGCCGGGCACGCGCTCGTAGGCCAGGCTGTCGGCCGTGCGGCGCACGAACAGCAGGCCCAAGCCGCCGATCTGCCGGTCTTCGATGGACAAGCTGGTGTCGGGCTCGGGCACCAGCAGCGGGTTGAAGGCCGCCGCCTGGTCGGCCAGGGTGACGGTGAAGGCCTGCGCATCGATGTGGGCCTCGACCTCGATGCGGCCTGGGGCGTCCTCCCGGTAGCCGTGCATCACCACGTTGCTGAACAACTCGTCGAGGACGAGCGCCATGCTGGTCATGACCTTGGGCGGCACCCCGCGTTCGCTCGCCCACTGCGTGAGGGCGTCGGTCAGGTCGGCAATGGCATCGATCCGGCCCTCGCAGTCGCGCCGGAACACGTCAGGAGTGTGCGGGGGTGAGGCCATCGTCGATCGGCGCCATGGGTTGCGACGTGTGTTAGTCGAAAGGTAAACTGACTGCACTACTATAGCTGTACATGACTGCTTTTCAGCGAACCGGCCCTCACCGCGCCGCGTCCTCGGCACTGAGTCCCCCCGCCGCCAGCCTGGCCTTGTGCATCGACGCCGGCTGGGCCTGGCTGCTGGTGCTGGTCGCTGGCCTGTTGTCGCATGTCGCGCTGGTGGAGCTTGCCCACCAGGACGCGGCGCGGCAACTGCATCGCGCCCAGGTCGAGATCACGCTCCAATCGGTGCACGACCAGCTTGAGGCCGACCTGCTCACCAGTGTCGCGCTGGCGCGCAACATGCGCGCCCAGCAGCTGCTCGAAGACACCCTGGCCCTCGACCACCGTCTGCTGGCCGCCGAGGTGTTCGACCCCTCGGGCCGCTCCCTGTTCAACACCGACCGCGGCGCCCTCGGCGAGCGGGTCCCCGATGCCTGGCTGGCCGCGATCGCCCAGGCGCCGCGCCAACCCGAGGGCCTGCCAACCTGGCGCCTGGCCACGCCCGAACAGGTGCTGGGCATGCCCTTGCGAGATCGCGCTGGTGTGCCGGTCGGCCATCTCGCCTTCACCTTGCGGCC
>JAZKDA010000023.1:8562-17922 GCA_040387815.1 Pseudomonadota bacterium
CTGCTGGCGGTATTCACCCTGGCCGCGGCGGCAGGCCTGCATGCCGTGATGCGCGCGCGCCAGAGCGCGCTCCCGCGCGAGCCGCTGGAGCGGGCCGCGCGGCGCCTGGCCGAAACCGAGGCGCGGCTGGCGCGGGCGCTGGAGCGCCTGACGCCCCGGCCGCATTGAAGCCGCATGCACCGCTGTCTGGTCACCTTCCGGTCCGTTGCCCCGCTGGGCTGGCTGGGCGTCGTGTTGCTGGCGATGGGCGCGCTGGCCTTCGCGCCCGCCTGGCAGCCGCAATTGCGGGAGGCGGCGCTGGCCCGGGCGCAGGCCCAGGCGCAGCTGATCGCCAATGCCCTGGCCCTTCAAGCCGGTCTCGCCGGCCTCCACGGTCAGGCCGGTCCATCCGGTCAGCCCGCTGCCGCTGACGCGCATGCCTGGCTGCGCGCCGACGTCAACAAGGTCATTGCACGGCTGCCCAGCGGTTCCCCCGAGATCGTCGCCGTGGCGCTGCTTGCGCCGGCGGACGAGTTGCTCTGGCTGCACCCGCCCAATTCGCCGCGGGGACTGCCGCCCGGGCCCCGGGTGTTCGCGCCGGTCATGCGCGACGGCGTTCCCTTTGCCCGCGTGCTGGTGGTCTGGCGGCCGGCGCCGCTGGCCCGCATCGTCGCGCCCTGGGTGCCGCCGCTGGCGGTGTGGCTGCTCACGCTGGCGCTGCTGGCCGGGCAGGTGCTGCGCCTGGCCTGGTCGCGCGGCATGCTGGCGCGCGAGGCCCAGCTGCGATATGCCTGCCAGTTGATCGATGCCGGCGACTTCGACTGGTGGATGCTGCCCGTGCGCCGCCGCGCATTCGATGACCGGCTGGCCCGGTTGATGGCCGACGTGCGCAACCTCAACGAGATGCATCGCCGCATCCGGCATCTGGGCGAGTCGCTGCGCAACACCGAACTCGATCCCGCGCGCCGGGCCGAGTTCGACCTCATCCTGCAAGAGGCCAGCGGCAGCGACCGCTTCGCCGCCGACCAGATTCCGCCCGAGATGAGCGTTCCGGCCGGTCCGCCGGCCTCGCGCCGGCGCGCTGTGTTGCTGGCCGTGGTGCTCGGCGCTGGCGCTGCATTGCCCTGGTTGGCGGTCAGCGGCCTGGCGCGCGACGCCGGCCTCGAGATGCTGCTCGATGCCGCGCTCGCGGTCGAATTTTTCCTCCTCGCCGCCCTGGCCTGCGTGACTTGGTGGCTGCCTCGCCGCAGGCCGCGGGCGGCCCCGCCGCACCTGCTGGATGCGCCCCGTGCCGCTTAGAACCCGCATCACGCTGGTCATCATGGCCGCGGTGCTGGCTCTGTGGGCCGCGTTCGCCGGCATCTTCTACGGGCGCGAACTCGAGCAGCAGCGGCGCTACCACGAGGCGGTGTTGCAGGCCCAGTCGATCGGCTGGGACAAGCTCCAGGCGGAAGCCGTCCGCCGGCTGGACGAGGTCGCCGCGCCCTTGCTGGCGTCACCCGCCTGGACGGCGGCCTGGCGCGCCCAGGACGAGGCCGGCCTCGACCAGCTCCTGCGCCAGGCCATCCGCGGCGAACCGCTCTGGCGCATCGACCTGTTCGACCACGACCGGCGGTTGGTGCTGTCAACCTCCAGCGCGGCGATCGAGGCGCCCCTGGTCGAGGGCGGCTGGCTCACGCGCGTGCTGGCCGGGCCGCGCTCCGAAGGCGGCCTGAGCCAGCCCTCGTCCAGCCAGTTCTACATGGTGTCGGCCCATGCCTTCTCGGTCGATGGCACTGCCGGTGTCCTGGCTGTCGGAAGCGACGCCGCCGGCCTGCTGCCCGAGCTGTCGTCGATGATGGGCGGCGAGGTGTTCCTGCTCACGTCGCGCGGGCGCGAGGTGGTGGGCACACGGCCGGGCATGCCCAGCGCGGAGCAGCTGGCACTGGCCCTGCGCGAGCCGGCCGTCACCGAGCATCGCAGCGCGACGGGGGATGCTACCTTGCTCGCCGTGGTGCAGCCGCTCACCGGGCCCGACCACCGGCGCATCGGCGCGCTGCTCTCGCTGCGCGACGTCACCAGCGAGCGCGCGCGCGACCAGCAACTGGCCACCTGGGGGCTGGCCGGCGCCGCCGTCTTCCTGCTGCTGCTGTGCCTGGCGGTTTCCACCTGGATGCGCCGGGCCATGCGGCCGCTGGAGCGTTCGGTGCAGGTGCTGGGCGCGCTGGCGCAGGGCGACCTGCGCTGCGCCCCCGAAGAGAGCGACCAGGCCCTGGCCGACGAGTCCGGCCAGATCGCGCGCGGGGTCGCCGCCCTGCGCGGCGAGATGATCCACCTGCAGACCCTGCGCGAGGAGCGTGTGCGCAACCGCCAGCAGCAAGAGCAACTGATTCGCCGCGAGCTCAAGCTGCTGGCGGAAAACCTCGACGACACCACCCGCGATGACATCCTGCGCTCGCTCGAGGCACAGGCGTTGCGCGGCCCAGACGCTCTCATCGGCAACGATCTGGCCGACCTGGCCAACATCCTGGGGCGGCTGTCGGGCCTGATCACCAACCAGCGGGCAAAGCTGGTGCGCCTGGTCGATGACCTGCAGCAGGCCATGACGCAGCAGGCGGTGCTGCTGGGGCTGCAGCAAGAGCTGGAGATCGCCCGCAACATGCAGCTGTCGATCCTGCCGCGGCATCCGCCTGTCGCGCGCGGGGTGGAAGTCACTGCGCTGATGATCCCGGCGCAGGAGGTCGGCGGTGATTTCTACGACTACTTTCTCATCGACGACGATCGCCTGGCCTTCGTGGTCGCCGACGTCTCGGGCAAGGGCATTCCGGCGGCCTTCTTCATGGCCGTCTCGCGCACACTCCTCAAAAGCAACGCGCTGTTCCTGCGCGATCCGGCCAAGGTGGTCACGCGCCTGAACGACCAGCTGTGCGCCGAGAACGATCAGATGATGTTCGTCACCGCCTTCTTTGGTGTGCTCAACCTGCGAACCGGCGTGGTCGACTTCGTCAACGCCGGCCACAACCCGCCCGTGATCCGCGGCCAGGCCTCGCAGATCCGCATGCTGCCACGCGGCCAGAACGTGGCGCTGGCGGTGGTGGAAGATGTGCGCTACAAGCCGGGGCGCGCGGCGCTGCGGCCGGGCGACACCTTGCTGCTGTACACCGACGGCGTCACCGAGGCCAACGACCCCAGCGGGCGCATGTTCGGCGAGCAGCGCCTGCTCGACGCCGTGCTGCGGCACCAGCCGGGCCAGGGCAGCCTGCCGCAGGAGCTGCTGCGCGAGGTGCGCGCCTTCGAGCGCGGCAAGCCGCAGATCGATGACATCACCTGTGTGGCCCTGCGCTACATTCCCACTTCATGACGCCCGAACAACTGCTGGCCCAACTGGGCCTGGCCATGAACCTGCCCGGCCTGGCATTCGACGCCAATGGCTGCGCGCGCTTGATGGTCGACGGCCGCATCGCCGTCAATTTCGAGGTGGACGAGGGCGCCGGCGGCATGCAGATCTACAGCACGCTCGCGCCCTTGCCGGCGCAGGAGCAGGGCCCCATGCTGCTGATGCTGCTGGAGGGCAACCTGTTCGGCGCGCAAACCCTGGGCGCCACCCTGGCGGTGGACACCCTCTACAACGAGATCGTCCTGTGCCGCGCCATCGCGGTGCAGGGCATGAGCGCGCCCGACTTCACCGCCATCGTCGAGCGCTTTGTCACCGCGGTGCAGGAGTGGACGCAAAAACTCAGCGCGGGCGTGCCGGCGCCGGCCGCCACCGCCACGGGCGCGGACACACTCAAGCCCGAGGCCATTGAGCCGCGGGTTCAGGCGCACTTCCTGCGCGTTTGAGCGCGCATCTGAGGGCACGTCCGGCCGTTGCGCCGAACGTGCGGCTTCAGAACTTCTGCACGATGCCCTTGAGGGTGTCGCCGATTTCCTTGTTCAGGCTGGCCAGCAAGGTAATCGCCACGTTCCACTGCTGGATCTGCGTCTGCAGCTGCAGCAGGGTCGATTGGCTGATGTTGGTCGAGCTCAGCCCGGTGATCGCTGTGTTCAGCTGGGTCTCGAGGGAGAGGATGATCGGCGACAGTTTCGTCTCCGCGGTGGTACTGGTGATGGCGGTCATGGATAGCTCCTTTCAGGGTGAAGTGGCGGGTGAAAATCAAGCGGCCGGGCTGGCCAGGACGTCGCGGGCGCAGCGCGCGGCTTTGGCCAAGGCGGCCAGGCGGGCATGCTCGCGCGGCGGCAGCAGCGAGGTGGACAAGGTGGTTTGCAGGCTGGCCTCCAGCGCGCCGATGGACGCGCGCCAATGCCGCAGCTCGGCGTCGCCGGGATCGGTCGGCGGGCGCGCGCCGAGCGGCGTCGCGGTGTGAGCGGCGGCTGCCGGGGCGCCGGGGGTGGGCGTGGGGGTGGTGGGGTGTTGCATCATCGCTCCAGGGTGATCCGGCGCCCGTCGGCGCCTTCGAAAACAACCGCATCGACGCGGATCTCCATCAGCTGCCAGCCGGCCACGGTGGCGCCGGCCACCAGCTTGCGGCCGTCGGACAGCACGACAAAGGGCATCTCGCTGCTCATGACACTGCGCACCGTGAAGGGCAGGCGCAGCGGCGCGGGCGGCGGGCCTTCGCGCAGGTTCAGCGTGGCGCGAAACGGCAGCTGGTGGCGCGCGGCGGCGGCCAGCAGGGCCCGCTCCCAGCGCGGCACCTCGGCCGGGGACAGATCGACCTTCAGCGCCAGCACACCGCCAGTCCAGTCGCCGCTGACGCCGCCCACGCCCTGGGTGCGCAGGTCTGCGATCATGGCTTCGGCTGCCTGCGCATCGGTCTGCACCGCGCTGTCGATGCCGCGCACGGTGGGCAAGGCCTTGGCAAGCTCGGCCATCAGCGCTTCGCGCGCGGCTTCGTCGGCCACGCGGCCGCGCAGGCTGAAGCGGCCGTCGATATAGCGCGCGCTCAGCGTGCGGCCCGAGGCGCCGGTGTGGCCTTCCAGCACCGCGTCGATCGTGGCCTGCACGTCGGAGGGCGACAGCAGGCGCAGCCCGGGGCGCGGCGACAGGCGCGACAGCGCGCTGGCGAGTTGATCGGTCTCGTCGTCGGACAGCAGGCTGGCATGCACCAGCGGCGTCTGGCCCTTGCGCGCCTGGACAAGGACGCGATCGCCCAGGCCCAGCCGGGCCACCGCCTCGGTGACGGGGTCGCGCACCGCCACCGCGGGCGTGGCGGCAGGGCGTGCGCCGCTCGCCACCGGCGCCGCGGCCTGCAAGGCCGCCGGGGCGGCCGGCGCCTGCCGATGCCGCTGCCAGGTCCACCACACGAGCGCGATGCTGGTCACCGCCAGCAGGGTCAGGCCCGCCAGCGTGAGGTTGGAGGCGATCGAGCGGTGCGACAGCTGCGCCGCATGCGCGGCGGGCTGCGGCGCGGGGCTTTGCGCGGCCTCGTCGCCGGCGGGCAGTGCCTGCGCGCCATCCACGTCCGATGCCTCGGGCGCCGGCTGTTGAATCGGCACATCGGTGCGCCAGGGCGTGTCGGCGGCCTCGACCGCGATGCGCACCGGGCCGACCACGGCGCCTTCGCCGGGGCGGATCACCAGCGGCGGCAGGCTGCCATCAAGCCAGCGCAGCACCGTGCTGCCGTCGTCCTGGTGTTCCAGGCGGGCATGCTGGGCCGCCACGCCCTCGTCGCTGAGGATCAGGTCGCACTCGTCGGCGCTGCCCAGCACCTGCTCGCCCTCGGGCAGCAAGACGCGGGCGCCGGCATGGGTGCCGGTGAGCACGCGAAGCTCGAACATGCGGTCACGATTCATGGTAAATGCCTACAATGCATACGTCGTACTTACGAGGTGATGCAGCATGAATCTTGATCACGAAATCCGCGGCGACGTCGCCATCCTGCGGCCGGTGGGCCGCCTCGACAGCGCCACTTCCCCCGAGCTCGAACGCAGCGTCATCGAATGCCTCGATGCGGGTTGCAAGCGCCTGGTGTTCGATCTGGCCGCCATGGACTATGTGAGCTCCGCCGGCCTGCGCGTGATCCTGGTGGCCGGCAAGAAGCTGCGCGCCACGCAGGGCAAGCTGGTGCTCTCGGGCATGCGCGAGGCGGTGCGCGATGTGTTCGAGATGAGCGGCTTTCTCAACCTGTTCGCCGTCACCACCGACTTGGACGACGCCATCGCAAAGGTGTGAGGCCGACCGCGGCGAGGAGAGCAAAGCGTTCACAGCTCGATCCTCGCCAGCGGTTGGATGTTGATCTCCTGCGTGAGCTCCTGGTAGCTCAGCACGGGCAGCTCGTACAAATCCTGCTCGATCATCTTGCGCAGGTAGCGCCGGATGTCCATCGAGGTGAGCAGCACCGGCTTTTGCGCCGACAAGCCCAAGTCACCCACCGTCTTCTTGATGTTGTCCACCAGGCGCTTGCTGGTGGCCGGCTCCAGCGCCAGGTAGCTGCCGGCGCTGGTCTGGCGGATCGCGCCGCGCAGGGTGTCTTCCACATTGGGCGCGAGCAGGTAGGCCGGCAGCAGGTTCTGGCCGCTTGAATATTTGTGGCTGATGTGGCGCTTGAGCGTGGAGCGCACGTACTCGGTCAGCAACACCGAATCTTTTTCCTTTTGCCCCCACTCGATCAGCGCTTCCAGCACCGTGCGCAGGTTGCGCACCGAGATCTCCTCGGACACCAGCCGCTGCAAGATCTCGGCGATCTTCTGGATTGGCAGCACGCGGGTGACCTCGCGGACCAGGTCGGGAAAGCGCGCCTCCATCGACGACAGCAGGAACTTGGTCTCCTGGATGCCCAGGAAGTCGGCCGAATACTTCTTGAGGACGAAGGCCAGGTGGTAGGTGAGGATCTGCCCCGCGTCCATGTAGGCGATGCCGGCGGCGGCCATGGGCTCGCGCAGCGCGATGGGCACCCACAGCGTGGGAATGCTCGGCAGGAATTTCTTGTCCGCCTCGTAGGCGATCTGCAGCGCGTCCAGGTGCTGGGTCTTCTCGCGCACCAGCAGATGGCCGGGGCGCAGCTTGCCGTCAGCTACCGGCACTTCGGACAGCATGATGCTGTAGGTCTCGGGCGGCAGGTGCTCTGAAAAGCGCAGCTGGATGCCGGGGAAGGGCACGCCCAGGTCGAAGTACAGCGCGCGCCGGATCTTGAGCAGCTCCTCGTTGAGCGACTCGGCGTCGAAGCTGCTGCGCAGGTGCGCGGCCACGTCCATCAGCAGGGGCACGGTGGGCACGAACTCCTCGCCGGCTTCGCTCTTGGCCTTGGTCGCCGGTTCGTTGGCCGCCTGCATGGCCGGCACCTCGGTCACCTCGCCGGTCTTGGCGTTGACCACCTTGCGGGTGCCGCGCATGAGCGTCATGCCCACCCCGCCCAGCACCGCCGCCAGGGCCAGGAAGGTCATGAGGGGCATGCCCGGAATCAGCCCCATGCCCAGCGCGATGGTCGAGGCGATCACCAGCGCCTTGGGCTGCGCCAGCACCTGGGCGCCGATGTCGCGGCCCACGTTGGTCGGGCCGGCGTCGTCGTTTTGCACCCGGGTGACGATCATGCCGGCGCAGATCGCGATGAACAGGGCCGGGATCTGCGCGATCAGGCCGTCGCCGATGGTCAGCACCGAGTAGGCCTTGGTCGCTTCGGCGGCCGTCATGCCGCGCTGCATGGTGCCGATCAGGATGCCGCCCAGCAGGTTGACGGCCACGATGATGATGCCGGCGATGGCATCGCCCTTGACGAACTTCATCGCGCCGTCCATGGCGCCGTACAGCTGGCTCTCTTTCTCGACGATGCGGCGGCGGCGCTTGGCCTCCTCCATGTCGATGGTGCCGGCGCGCATGTCGCCGTCGATCGACATCTGCTTGCCCGGCATGGCGTCCAGCGAGAAGCGTGCCGCCACCTCGGCCACCCGCTCGGCGCCCTTGGTGATCACGATGAACTGCACGATGGTGAGAATCAAAAACACCACCAGGCCGACCACCAGGTTGCCGCCCACCACGAAATTGCCGAAGGTGTAGATGATGTGCCCCGCATCGCCCTGCAGCAGGATCAGCCGGGTGGTGGCGATCGAGATGCCCAGGCGAAACAGCGTGGACACCAGCAGCACCGAGGGAAAGCTGGAAAACGCCAGCGGCGAGGGCAGGTACATCGCCACCATCAGCAGCATGGCCGACACCGTCATGTTGACGCCGATCAGCACGTCCACCAGCCAGGTGGGCAGCGGCAGGATCATCATGAAAATGATGGCCACCAGCATGATGGCCAGCACGATGTCATTGCGGCTGGTCGCCAGCAGGACGATGCGGGTGAGCTGGGCGTGAATGCGTTGCATGGCCTCAGCCCTTCTTGCCGGCGGCTGGCGCCGGGGCGGCCGCATCGGCGCGCATCTGCAGGAATGTCTTCATCGCCACACCGGCTTCCATCGGCCTTTCCTGGGCGGCCAGGGCCTGGGCGCGCAGCAGGTGGAAGGCCGCGTCGGCGCCGCCGGCCATGGCCAGCTTGTCCAGCGTGCGCAGGGCCTTGTCGGCCTTGCCGCTGCGGATCTGCGCGATCGCCAGGGCGCGCAGCGTGCGCGGTTTGCCGGGCTCGAGCACCTCCAGCGCCTCCAGCAGCGTCGCGGCCTTTTCCGGGCGGGCGTTCTGCAGCAGGGCGAAGGACAGGACGGACAGCAAGGTGCTCTCGGCGGGGTTCATGGATGAGGGGTTGCGATCACGGGTGGGGCGCCTGGCACGTCAGCCCGCGACCAGCGCGTTCGCGTACATCTGCGCCAGGGCGCGCAGCTCCAGGTGTTCGTCGAGCAGGCGCTGGGCCCGCGCCAGCACGCGCGCCTCGGGCGAGCGTGCGTCGTCGATGCGTTCGGCGGCCCGCGCCAGGGTGCTGCGCGCCGCGTTCAGGCCCTCGGTGAAGCCGCGCGGCGACAGCTGCGACAAGTCGTCGACGATCGGGCGGATCAGGTCGTCCAGCATGGCGTCGAAGGTGGGCGCCGCCAGCAGCTGGTCGAGCATCGAGCGCCCGGGGTCCTCCAGCGGCAGCAGCTTGCGCGTCTCGGGCAGGTGGGAGGCCGCCTTCGGATCGCCGGTGACGATGCTCTCGATGCCCCTTGCGAAGTATGGGCTGTGCCCGATGTGCATTTCCGCCATGGTGTGCTCCCTGTGCCTTGATCAGCGTTGGCCGGCCTGGACTTCGTCCAGCCAGCGGGTGAGGTAGTCGACCGCCTGCGACAGCGCCTGCTGGGTGAACGCGCGCTGGGGCACGCGCACCAGCGCCATCAGCATTGCGTCGGGCCCGCTGCCGCGCAGGGCCAGCTGCACCGGCCAGGGCCCGCCCTGGGCCAGGTGCGCCTTGGCCAGGGCGACGCGCACCAGGGCCGGCGCCTGGTGTCCGACCGGGCGGCCCAGGTACACCAGCACCTCGTCCTGGCCGCCGC
>JAZKDA010000023.1:17932-68333 GCA_040387815.1 Pseudomonadota bacterium
GCCCCTCAAATAAGTGGCTGGCCAACGTCTCGCTGCTGATACCACGGCTGTTAAGGTAGCGCGTATCCGTCAGGGGCAACGTCTTGCGCAGGAACTCGGGTATATAACCTTCGCCGCGCTGCACCGGCTCCACCGCCAGCAGGCCGCCGCTGGCGAACGCCAGCTGCATCACGCCGTGGTCGCCCAGATCGAGCTGCGGCATGCCCAACTGGCGCCCGAAGTCCGCGACCGTGTCGTTGATCCAGCTCATGGCCTCACTCCTGTTCCTCTTGTTCTTCTTCAAGGTCGATCGCCTGGTCGAGCGCTTCCTGCGCCGCGTTCAGGATCGACTGGCGCACGTCGGCGTCGGGGAAGACCTTGACCGGCAGGTCGCGCAGCAGGGCGCGCACACCGGTGAGGAAAACGATGCGCGCCTGCAGGTCGCGCAGCTCCCAGCGGTCGGCCAGCACGGAAAAGCGGGTCGGGCTGACCCACTTTTCACCTGTGATCGTCACCAGCTCCTTCATGAGCTCGAAGGCCTGTGCGCCCAGGTCATCGTCGTCAGCGCTGGCCATCGCCGTCGCCTCCCGAACGGTCGTCGTCGCCCTGGCGGGGCCGGCGGGGCGTGGTGGCACCGGCCGGCTGGCGCTTGAGCATCTTGAGCAGCTTCTTGCTGTCCTCCAGCAGCGTCTTCATGGCCTTGAGGTGGTACAGGTCGGTGACCAGGGTCTCCAGCAGCACTTTCTCGGCGGCGGAGGTGGTGCCCGACAGGCAGGCGCCCAGGGCGCTCATCATGTTGTTCAACGCCGATTCGAGCTTGCCGCCGGCCTTGCCGGCCAGTTGCAACACTTCTTGCAGGGCCTGCGCCAAGGTGGGCTTGCCCAGCACCACCTGCACCGAGCCCTGGAAGTTGCGCACCTCTTGCGCGGTGTCGGCATAGCGCGCGGCCGAGTCGATGGTGCTCAGGTCAGCGCGTATCTGGTTGCCGTACCAGGCCTGCAGGTCGCCCAGCGCGTCGTCGATGCGCCCCAGCGCCGAGGGCGAGGCGCCCTCGGCCACGGCCATCTCGCGGGCGTACTGGAGCACCAGGTACTGGTCGGTGGGGGAGCGAAAGCTCTGGCTCTGGCGGGCCAGCTGCCCGGGGTTCTGGCCGGTGTTGCGCAGCATCTGGCGGGCCAGCGCCACCAACTCGTCGGTGGTATTGCCCTGGCGCGCCTTGTTCAGGTACTCGGTGATCTGCGCGATGGTCATGCGCTGCGGCGGTGCGCCGGCCTTGACGTTGCGCTCGCCGTGCGTTTTTTTCTCGACGCCCTCGCTGGCCGCGAAGCTGATCTCCTCGGCCGCGTCGCCCAAGGCCGACGGCGCGTTGAGCGACTTCACGTTCTCGCCGCGGAACGTGCCGGTTTGCGCCGTGCCCTGTTGGCCGACGTTCACGCCGGCGGCCAGAGAGCCGGGCAGGTTCGCATCGACACGCAGGTTCATGGACGGGTGGCTCGCGGCCGCGGGGCCTTTGGGTTTCGGTCCACGGTAGTAACCGCCCACGCCTTGCGGTTCCCTTTCGACTGCCGTCGAAATGGCCCGAATCGAGGCCGGAACCGCCGCGCCGCAAGCGTTACTTAAGGGGGGTTCAGGCGTTCGTCAGTCCCGCAGGGTGCGGGAGCGGCGCCATTCATATGAGGCGCACACGGTGTCGGACCTGCTGCAAAAAACCGAGAAGCTGATCGAAGAGGCCAAGGCGCTGCTGGAAAAAGTGCAGGCCGGCATTGACGAGACCGACGCGCTCAAGCGGGCGGTCGGTGTCGACGATGTCGAGACGCATTTGCAGCGCATGGTCCAGCAGGCCTTGCCGGCCGACGTCGCCAAGGCCGAGCAGCTGGCGCGCGAGCGCATCGAGGCGATCGAGCACGAGCGCCGGCACGCGCCGCCGCCCGCGCCGTTGTCAGATGCATCCGGACAAGCGCCCCGGCGGCGCAAGTTCCGGCCGATGGTTTAAGGGGCACATCATGGGCACGTCCACGATCAGCACGCAGGGGACTCAGGGGCCGCAGGGCGCCACGGGGCCCGCGCCCAAGCGCATCCCGATCGAGCAGGTGATCTTCATGCTGATGATCCAGCAGTGCGAGAAGAAGGCCGACATTCTCAAGGCCGACAAGGTCAAGCTCGAAGAGCTCACGGCCAGGATGAACAAGGCCGGCGAGTTGCTCAAGAAGCTCAACGACGCGGCGTCGGCGGGCGGCGCCAGCAGTACCAACGCGGTGAGCACCAAGCTCACGCCCGACGAGATCCAGGATATCAACCTGACGATCAAGGAGCTGGGCATCACCACGCTCTTTCCCACGACGGCGACGCTCAGCCCAGGCTTGACCACCCCGATCGAACTCCTCAATGAGACGACCGCCCGGATGTTCGAGGAGTACCAGGCGCATCCCACGCAGGGGGAGTGGACCGGCATCAATGACAACGACCAGGACCAGTTCGCGCCTCCGCCGCCCCGGCCGGCATGGCAGCTCGCCTTCGAGGTGCAGCTCAAGACCGCCTTCGGCTCGACGATCCCGAAGACTTTGACGCAGACGCAGTTGCAGACCTTGACGATGGCGGGGGAGCAGCGCATGAGCGCCAAGACCCCGAACTACGATGCCTGGATCGACAAGAAGGTCGCAACCCGCCTCGAAGTCATCGAGGACCAGAAGCAGTACCAGGTGGTGGGCGGCATGCTGCCCTCGACCACCTTCCGCCTGTGCTCCAGCGCCTCCACCATGATGCAGACCGAGTTGCAGGTGATCGGCCAGCACCACCAGAGCGCGATGACCGGCGCGAACGACAACCTGGGCGTGCAGAACAACTTCCTGCAGGCCGCCCGCGGCTTCATCGAAGAGCTGCTCAAGATGTCCAGCGGCACCATCCAGCGCTTCTGAGCCATGGCCGCAACCCCCCTGACCGAAGACCCGAAAGCCGTCGAGCGGCTGCTCACGCCGATGGTGCGCCTGCTGACCAGCTACCTGGACGGCCCAGGCACGCTGGGCGCGGCCGCCGGCTTTTCCGAGCAGAACCTGGAATCGCTCTACGCGCTCGGGCATCAGCTGTACCAGGCCGGGCGCTACGACGAAGCCCTGAAGTTGTTCAGCTTCGTGACGCTGCACAACCATGTGGAAAAGCGCTACCTGATCGCCACCGCGGCCACCCTGCAATTGCTCGAGCGCCCCAGCGAGGCGTTGGGCTTCTATGGCATGGCCAGCTTCATGGACCCCAACGATCCGGTGCCGACGTTCCACGGCTGCGAATGCCTGATCGCGCTGGGCCAGACCGACGAGGCGCTCGAAGGACTGGCCAGCGCCATCGCCGACTGCCAGCCGCAGCGCCATGACGCCCTGCGCCAGCGCGCGCTGGGGTTGCAGGCGCTGCTCGAACGCAAACTCAAGCAAGAAGGGAGCACCGCATGAACGTCAACGACAGCCCCCGGGGCGTCGTGCCGACCCACACGCCCGACCCAGTCACCACGGCCGGCAACATCGGTGGCACGACCGGGCCCACGGCCTCCGGTGTCCTGGGCGCCGCGGCGGGCCAGGCGTTGCCGCCAGCCTCCGAGGCGCGAGCCACCAGCGGCATGTTCGGCCCGCCCATCTTGGAAGGCTCGATCGGCAGCGTCGACATGCTGGAGCTGTCGGCCGCGCTCGAGTCCTTCCAGAAGGGCCTGCTGACCGCCTCCAAGGAGATGATCCAGAAGCAGATCACCGACCTGCGCGGCAAGCTGACCCAGAAGCTCGAAGAGCAGCAGAAGATGTGGGACCGGATGGATGCCCAGGCGCGGGCCGCCAAGCGAAACCGCATCACGGGTTGGATCAGCAAGTCCTTCGCCGTGGCGGGCCTGGCCATCGCCATGGGCGTGCTGGTGGCCTCGGGCGCCGGCGGGCCGGGCGCGATCGCGCTGGGCGCCGTGATGGTCATGATGCTCGCCGGTTCGGCCAGCTCCATGGTCGGCACCGGCGTCCAGGGCCAGGAGTGGTCCTTCGAATCGGCGCTCACCGGGGAGCTTGGCGCGGCCGGCGGCATGGGCGTGGGCGGGCTGCTGTCGGGCAACCTGGGCAACATGGCTGCCGGCATCGCCATGGCCAGCGGCACCGACGACGCCAAGAAGCTGGCCATCGTTGGCGCGGTCTTCACCGCGCTGCAGGCCGTGCTGATGATGGGCGGCGGCATGACGGTCTCGGCCGGCAAGGCCGCGGGCGCTACCGCCCGCGCCGCCCAGACCGCCGGCCAGCTGGCCGGCTCGGCCACCCAGATCGCGCAGGGTGTGCAGGGCATCGAGATGGCCAAGATCACCAAGGAGGTCGAGGACATCCGGGCGTCGATCAAGGCGCTGGAGGGCCTGCTCAAGTTCATCGAGAACTTCCAGGAGGTGCAGCGCAAGGGCGCCGAGGCGATGAACAAGCTGGTCAACCAGCTGACCGGCACCTGCGGCGAGATCGTCAACCAGAACATCAACCCTTCCACCCAGGCGCTGGCGACCTACGGCTGAGTGGCAATCCCTCACGGAGCAAGACATGTCCAACGTCAACAACAACAGCGGCATCAGCCCCGGCTATGTCTGGGGACCGCAGGCCGGTGGCGCCGGCGACGCGCCGGAGGCCACGGCCGCCGGCAACCTCAAGGCCGCCCCCAGTGACGCAGAAGTGCGGCGCGCGGTCGGGGATATGGTCGCCGCCCTGCGCGCCGGCGGCATCTCCGGCATGGCCGCGCCCATCGCCGTTTCGCAGACCTTCGCCAACAACCAGGCGCTGCAGGCCACCATCCTGGCCATTCCGCAGGAGCAGCGCACGCAGGAGATGGCCGACTTCATGAACGTGATGGGGATGGCCACACTCGTTTTCGAGAACCTCGTGCGCAACAAGGATGCGCTGGCGGACAAGTACGGCTTCGACGTGACGGCGCTCAAGGCGGAGGACGACAACGCCACCCTGATGAAGGACCTGGCCTACACCTCGATCGACATGTACAGCGACATGAGCGTGCTGGTCACCTCCTTCATGGCCGACCTGGCGGTGCAGCAGCTGGAGACCAATGAGAAGGCGGTCGAAGAGATGAAGACCGCCGCGCAGGACCGTTACACCGCGGCCATGATCTCGGCGTGCTTCTCGGTAGCAAGCGGGATCACCTCCGCTGCCATGGGGTTCAGAGGCGCATCCAAGCAACTCGAGGCGACGCGTCTGGACGCGGGAGGTGGCGGCCAGAGCCTGGGCCAACGTGGGCTGGCCTCACTGACCGGCGACAACACCGCGGCCTCGCTCCATGCGGACGCGACACGCCTGGAGTCGGCAAGCCGCTCGGTCAGCCACGTGGTCAGCGAGGGCATCGGCAAGGCGATCTCGGAAGGCTTCAACCTCAGCGCCAGCGGACACGACGCGACCGTCAAGGAGCTGGACGGCCAGGGACAGTTCCTCGCCCAGATGCAGCAGACGGCGCAACAGACGCAGGGGTGGCTGTCCCAGGCCAAAGAGGCCATCGCGCAATCCAACCTCGCCAACATCAACTCCAGCCTGGAGGCCCAGAAACGGGTCGCCAATTTCGGCTGAGCACGGGGCCCCACCATGAACACACCCCAACCCAACCGCCTGGTGGCCCAAGCGTCCGCAAGCGCCCTGGGCCAGCTGCGGCAGCTGCCTTCCACGACCGAGTTGACCGACGACGATGTGGAGTCGATCTACGCCGACGGCTATGCCTTGGCCGAGGCCGGCCGCCACGAGGAGGCCTTCGAGCGCGTGACCCTGGCCGCCGCCTTCCGGCCGCAGAACCTGCGCTACCTGCGCGGGCGCGCCGTGCTGCTGTCCAAGGCCGGGCGGTTCTCCGAAGCGATGACGGTCTACCGCGCGCTCGATGCCTTCGAACCCTGCCGGCCCGACAACCTGTTCGGCATGGTCGAGGCGGCGCTGGGCATGAACCTGCGCAAGCTGGCGGCCAACCTGTTGCAGCAGTACGTGGCCTGGGCCGAGCGCGCCACGCCCAAGGCGGCGGAACTTGCCAAGGCCCGGGCGCTGCTGGAGATGCTTTCCAAGGGAGCTGACGATGCAAGTCGATAAGGAACAACTGCGGGTGCTGGTGCAGGTGGGCTTCATGGCCGCCATGCGCTCGCGCGTGGCCGATGCCGAGACCATCTTCGCCGCCATCGAGGGGGAGCGCCCGACCAGCGCCGCCGCTTATGTGGGCCTGGCCATTGCCTATCTCACCGTCGGGCGCAACGTCGACGCGTTGCAGGCGGTCGACCGCGGGCTGCGGGTCGAAGGCCAGAACGACCTGGCCGAGCTGCATGGTTTTCGCGGCCTGGTGCTGCAGCTGGCGGGCCGCACCTCCGAGAGTGTACGGGCGCTCAAGCAGGCCGGCGCCCAGCCACTGGCGCTGGCCATGCTCGGCGAAGCCTGATCGCCCACCGAACACCAGGAGCCACGCATGACCGATATTGCCGCGATGAGTGCACTGGCCGGCGCCAAGCCGGTCACGCCGCCGGTGGTCGAGACGCGCAAGCTGTCGCCCGACGACGAGGTGGTCGACCAGTTCCAGCGCGCGCTCAACCCGCAGGCGGCGGGCGTCACCGCGCCCAACGCCACCGGCCAGCCACAGCGCGTCGGCGGCACGTTGGGCGACGCCATCCTGTCGGGCATCGAAGGCCTGTCGGCCGATGTGCGGCGCTCCTGGGATGTGGTGCGCTCGAGCTCCAAGGCCGACGCGAACCTGCTCAAGCTGGGCGACCTGATGGCGCTGCAGACGCAGGTGATCCAGTTTTCCTTCCTGTCGGAGTTGCTCGGCAAGGCCGTGACCAAGACCGCGCAGGATCTCGACGCCCTGGTGAAGATGCAATGAACCCGCGCCGCCACACCTTGCGCTTTGTGCTGGCCGCCTGCCTGGCGGCGCTGCTGCTGGCCGGCTGCGGCCGGCAGGTGGAGCTGATGGCCGCCATGCCCGAGGGCGAGGCCAACGAGGTGATGGCCGCCCTGCAGAACGCCGGCATCTCGGCCACCAAGGTGCCCGGCAAGGAGGGCATGGTGGGCCTGAACATCGATGCCGACAAGGTGGGCCGCGCGGTCGACCTGCTGCGCGAAAAAGGCCTGCCGCGCGAACGCTTCGCCGGCATGGGCCAGGTGTTCCGCAAAGAGGGCCTGATCTCCTCGCCGCTGGAAGAGCGCGCCCGCTACCTGTACGCCCTGTCCCAGGAGCTGGGGGCCACCATTTCCCAGATCGACGGCGTGATCGTCGCCCGCGTGCATGTGGTGCTGCCCGAGCGCAGCGCCACCGGCGAGCCGGCCGTGCCTTCGTCAGCGGCGGTGTTCATCAAGCACCAGGACGGCTATTCGCTGGAGACCGTGCAGCCGCTGATTCGCCGGCTGGTCACCAACAGCATTCCGGGGCTGACGGCCGACAAGGTGTCGATCGTGCTGGTCAATGCGCAGCCGGCGGCGCAGCTTCGCAAGGACGCGCCCGCCGATGGCGTGGCGCCGGCCGAAGCTGCGGCTTCCGGCGGCGCCGCCGCGGTCGCCACCACCACCGCCGCCCCGGCGGCCGCGTCCAAGGGCGGCCGCGACCTGGTGCCGCTGGTGGTGGTGCTGGGCCTCTTGCTGGTCGCCAGTCTGGGGGCCGCGGGCTTCCTGGCCTGGCGCTACTGGTGGCCGCATCGCGTGAGCGCGGCGGGTGCCGCATGAACGCAAGGCCTGGCGCGGGGACTCCATGAACGCGACCGCTCGTCATGCCTGGATGGCGCACCCGCTGGCGGGCATGCTGCTGCGTTTCAACCTCGAGCCCGCGTGGCTGTTTCATCCCAGCCGCCAGGCCGAATGGCAGCCCGAGGGTGCGCAGGCGCTGCCGGCGGCCGGCTCGCTGGCGCGGCATGTGTCGGGGGCGCTGCTGCGCCGGCTCGGGCTGGCCCGTGTCGAAAGGCTGGACGACCCCGCGCTGCCACTGTTCATGGCGCCGGCACCGCTGTTCGAGCGGCTCACGCTGTGCTGCGGCCTGGTGGTGCTGGGCCCTTCGCTGCGCCGCGTGATCGCGCGCGCGGAGGTGCTGGCCCTGCAAGCACAGCTGGGGGAGGACGGCCTGCGCTTTGCCCGTGCGGCGGCGCGGCTGTGGGACGCGGCCGGGCCGGTGAGCATGGAGCCCGCCGCGAACGGCGTGTATGAGCAGGCGCTGCGTTCCGGCGCCGCGCTGCTGTGGCTGGCCGCGGCATCCGCGGCCGAGCCGGTGGCCCAGCGCGCCCTGCTGCGCCTGCCGGTGGATGCCCAGGACGCGGTGATCGACCTGCCGCACCCACTGGAGCGTCCGGCCAATGCCCTGGCTTTGGCCCGATCGGTCCTCGACGAACTGGAGCCCGCATGGCTTTCATCGTTCCCCGCTCCCCGCTGAAGCCGCAGCGCACACTGGCGCTGGGCATCGACGACAGCCGCAAGGTGCTGCGTGCGGGGGAGCTTCGCGCGCTGCGCACCGCCGAGCAGGCCGTGGCCACGGCCAATGCCCAGGCCGAGCAGATCGTCGCGCAGGCCCAGGGCATCTACGAGGCCGAGCGCCGCCGAGGCTACGAGGAAGGCCAGCAAGAGGCCCGGCTGGAGCAGGCCGAGCAGATGATCGAGAACATCAGCCGCAACGTGGACTACTTCGGCAAGGTCGAAGGCCGCATGGTCGACCTGGTGATGGAGGCGGTGCAAAAGATCATCGCCGACTTCGACGACCGCGACCGCGTGCTGATCACCGTGCGCAATGTGCTGGCGGTGGTGCGCAACCAGAAGCAGATGACCCTGCGGCTGGCGCCGCCGCAGGTGGAGGTGGTCAAGTCGCGGGTCAACGAGCTGTTGGCCGAGTACCCGGGCGTGGGCTACCTGGACATCATTGCCGACAACCGGCTCAAGGGCGATGCCTGCATCCTCGAGAGCGACATCGGCCTGGTGGAAGCGAGCATCGAGGGCCAGCTGGGCGCCCTGCGCACGGCTTTCCACAAGGTGCTGGGCAGCCGGGTGTCCTGAGCAGGACTACGGGACACATCGACCATGCGCCAGTTCGATTACGTCACCGAAATGATGTCCATGGCCCTGCAGGACACGCCCACCCTGCGCATCAAGGGCCGGGTGGTGCAGGTGATCGGCACCATCATCAAGGCCGTGGTCCCCACCGTGAAGGTGGGCGAGGTCTGCCTGCTGCGCAACCCGGGCGAAGACTTCGAGATGAAGGCCGAGGTGGTGGGCTTCGTGAAAGACGCGGCCCTGCTCACCCCGATCGGCGACATGTACGGCATCAGCGGCTCCACCGAGGTGATCCCCACCGGGCGCGCGCACATGGTGCCGGTGGGCTCGGGGCTGCTGGGCCGCGTACTCGACGGCCTGGGCCGCCCGCTCGACGAGAAGGAGCGCGGCCTGCTGCAGTCGGAAAAGTTCTACCCCGTGTTCGCCGAGGCGCCCGATCCGCTCAAGCGCCGCCTGATCCACAAGCCGCTGGAGCTGGGCGTGCGCGTGCTCGACGCCACGCTCACCTGTGGTGAAGGCCAGCGCATGGGCATCTTCGCGGCGGCCGGCGGCGGCAAATCCACCCTCATGGGCATGCTGGTCAAGGGCGCCGATGTCGACGTGACGGTGGTGGCGCTGATCGGTGAGCGCGGCCGCGAGGTGCGCGAGTTTCTCGAGCACGAGCTGGGCGAGGAGGGGCGGCGCAAGAGCGTGATCGTCTGCGCCACCTCCGACAAGAGCTCGATGGAGCGGGCCAAGGCGGCCTATGTGGCCACCGCCATCGCGGAGTATTTTCGCGACCAGGGCAAGCGGGTGCTGTTCCTGATGGACAGCGTCACCCGTTTCGCGCGCGCCCAGCGCGAGATCGGCCTGGCCGCCGGCGAGCCGCCGACGCGCCGGGGCTTTCCGCCCAGCGTGTTCGCCACCTTGCCCAAGCTGATGGAGCGGGTGGGCATGAACGACAAAGGCTCGATCACCGCGCTGTACACCGTGCTGGTGGAAGGCGACGACATGACCGAGCCGATCGCCGACGAGACCCGTTCCATCCTCGACGGGCACATCGTGCTGTCGCGCAAGCTCGGCTCGGCCAACCACTACCCGGCGGTCGACGTGCTGGCCTCGGCCAGCCGGGTGATGAACAACGTGATCAGCGCTGAGCACAAGGTCGCCGCGGGCCGGCTGCGCGAGCTGATGGCCAAGTACGCCGAGGTGGAGTTGCTGGTCAAGATCGGCGAATACCGGCGCGGCGGCGACGACACCACCGACGAGGCGATCGACAAGCAGGAGATGATCCGCGAGTTCCTGCGCCAGCGCACCGACGAAAAATCCGACTTCGGCCACACGCTGGAGCGGCTGCGCGAGATCGTGGAGAGGTAGCCGCGCCATGACCATCCTGCGTGACCTGCTGGCGATCAAGACCTTCCGCGAGAACAAGGCCGAGATGGCCGTGCATCGCCAGCGCGTGCTGCTGTCGGAGGCGGTCGATGCGTTCGAGCAGGCCCGCAGCGCGCTTGATGAGTTTCGCGATTGGGCCCAGCGGCGTGAGCGCGAACTGTTCGAAGACCTGTGCTCGCGCACCGTGCGCCTGCGCGAGATCCAGGAGGTGCACGAGGCGGTGGGCGAGATGCGCACCCAGGAGAACCACCACGTCCAGGAGCAGGACAAGGCGCAGGAGCATCGCGACGAGGAACAGGTGGAGCTCGACGCCTGCAAGCAGGTGCATGCCGATGCCTCGCGCATGAAGGAGAAGTTCGTCGAGCTCGCCCGCAACCATGCCGACGAGGTCGTGCGCGAACTTGAACGCAAGGAAGACGCCGAGATGGAGGAGGTGGCCGAGCTGCGTCGTGACCGCGCCGACTGGGCTGAGTACATGGAAGACGCAACATGACCGTCGACCGCGGTATTCATCTGAACTTGTCTGTGCCCGAGCGCGGGGCGCCTGGTGCGGACGCACAGGGCTCGCGCGGCATGGGCCAGGCGCGCCAGGAGGCCGATCCGCAAGCCCGCGACAACTTCCGCAAGGCGCTCGAGGGCGAGCCGGCCGATGCGCAGGCCGGCAAGGCCAAGGACGAAGCGCCCACGCCCTTCACGCTGTTTGGCGGCCTGCGCCCGGCGGCGGCGATGGAGCCGCCCGAGCCGTCCGAGGTGTTTGCCCAGCTCGACGAGCTGCTCTCGGGCCTGATGGTCGGCGAGGACGGCGGTGGCGGCAAGCAGGTTCGCATGACGCTGGCCGAGGACGTGCTGCCTGGCGTGACCGTCGTGATCGAGGAAGCGCAGGGGCGCGTGTGCGTCGATTTCATCTGCGCCGTCGAGCCGTCCCGGCTGCGGCTGAACGCCGAGTTGCCGGCCCGTGCGCCCGAGATGGCGGCGCGGCTCGCGCGCGACGTGCTGCTGCGCACCTGTACCGACGACGAGGAAGACCCTTGTCTCTTTGAAGTGCTGGCCTGCGCCTGAACCCACACCCACCCCTCCATGAACCTCGCTCCTAGCGCCGCCATCCCGCGGCTGACCGCCACCGAAGCCGACGCCCGCAACGCGCTGGCGCAGAAGGTGCGCGGCTGCCGCTTCGACTGGAGCGGGGAGACCTGGCAGCTCACCCTCGTCCCACTGACCGGGCCCGCGGCGGCGCCGGTGCAAGAGGGACAGTGGCTGCTGCAGGCCAGCTGGGGCGGCGCGGTGTTCGAGGTGCTGCTGCCGGGCGCGGCGGCGCAGGGCTGGATCCAGGCGGCGCACCCCGAGGTCGACGCGCCCCGCCTGCCGCCTGAATACGCTGCCGCGCTGATCGAAGATGCCTGCGCCGGCCTGGCCGAGGCGCTGGCCGCGCGCGAGCGCGGCCCGGTCCGCCTGGAGGCCCTGCTGCCCGGCCCCGCCGCCGCCACCGCCTTGCCGCATGCGTTCTCGCTGGAGCTGCGCCGTGGCGACGGCGTGGTGCGCGGGCGGCTGGCCACCGATGCCCTGGGCCTGATGCTGATGGCGGGCCTGGCGGCGGCCTTGCCGCCGATGCGCAATGCCCTTCCCGCCGACGACTTGCCAGTGCGCCTGCGCGCCGAACTGGGCTTTACCTGGCTGCAGGCCGATGAGGTCGCGCGGCTGGCGGTGGGCGATGCGGTGCTGATGGAACACGTGTTCTTCACGCCCGATGGCGAACTCTGGCTGGGTGAGGGCGACTGGGGCCTGCGGGCCTACTGGAGCGACACCGGCCTGACGGTAACGAGCGAGCTGAACCAAGGAGGCTGGACCATGAGCCACGATGACGAGAACGCCGGCGGCGACGCCGCGCTGGACAGCCTGGGGGGCCTGCCGCTGCGGCTGGCGTTCGACCTGGGCGAGCGCAGCATCACCCTGGGCGAGCTGCGCCAGCTGCAGGTGGGCCAGACGCTGGACCTGGGGCGCCCGCTGACTGCCGCGGTCAGCCTGCGCGTCAATGGTGCGCTGGTGGGCACAGGCGAGCTGGTCGAGATCGACGGCCGCATCGGCGTGGCCATCGGCACCCTGGCGAACCGGGCCTCGCCACCGGGGATGTCCGCCACGTCCCGCGCCCATGCGCTCAATGCGGACCTGCGCGACGATGAGGACGATGAGGACGACGGGTTCGAAGACGACGAAGAGACCGAGCTCGAGGGGGATAAATGAACCAGTACGATCCCATCACCCTGATGCTGGCGCTGGGTCTGCTGGCGCTGCTGCCCACCCTGGTCGTGGTGACCACCGCCTTCCTCAAGATTGCGGTGGTGATGATGCTGGTGCGCAATGCGCTGGGCGTGCAGCAGATTCCGCCCAACATCGCGCTGTACGGCCTGTCGCTGATCCTCACCGTGTACGTGATGGCGCCGATCGGCCAGAAGGTCTACGAGGCGGTCGAGCAGACCCCGGCCGCCACCCGCAGCGTCAGTGGCCTGGTCGAGACGGTGCGCAAGGCGGCCGAGCCCATGCGCGGCTTTCTCGAGAAAAATTCCAAGCCCGAGCAGCGCGACTTCTTCCTGCGCTCGACCCAGAAGATGTGGGGCCCCGAGCTGTCGGCCAACGCCAAGTCCACCGACTTCCTGGTGCTGATGCCGGCCTTCCTGGTCAGCGAGCTCACCTCGGCGTTCCAGATGGGATTCTTGCTGTACCTGCCCTTTGTGGTGATCGACCTGATCGTCTCCAACATCCTGCTGGCCATGGGCATGATGATGGTGTCGCCGGTCACCATCTCGCTGCCGCTCAAATTGTTCTTGTTCGTCGCGGTGGACGGCTGGTCGCGGCTGATCCAGGGCGTGATCCTGAGCTACGCGTGAGGTTGTCCATGGAATCGGCCGAACTCGTCAACTACCTCACCAAGGCGCTGTACCTGACCCTGTGGCTGTCACTGCCGCCCATCGTGGTGGCGTCGGTGGTGGGCACCTTGTTCGCGCTGTTCCAGGCGCTCACCCAGATCCAGGAGCAGACGCTGTCCTTCGCGGTCAAGCTGATCGCCACCATGGCGACGCTGGCGCTGACGGCGCGCTGGGTCGGCGGCGAGATGTTCAATTACACCCTCGCGGTGTTCGAGGCCTTCCCGACGGTGGGGCGTTGAGGCCATGGAACACGTCGGCTCCTACGAACAGCTCAAGACCTTCCTGCTGGCGCTGGCGCTGACGCAGGCGCGCATCATGGCGATGTTCGTGGCCATCCCGATCTTCAACCGCGCCATCCTGCCGGGCATGCTGCGCACGGCCATCGGCGTGGCCTTCGGCATCGTGGTGGCGCCCTCGCTGATGCCGCAGGTGGCCCAGATGAACTGGGACGCCGCGCAACTGGTGATGCTGCTCGTCAAGGAGGGCTTCGTCGGCTTCGTGCTGGGCTGCCTGATCGCGGTGCCCTTCTGGGCCTTCGAGGGCATCGGCTTTCTGATCGACAACCAGCGCGGCGCCAGCATCGCGGCCACGCTCAACCCCTTGACCGGCAACGACAGCTCGCCCATGGGCATCCTGTTCAACCAGGCCTTCATCGTGTTCTTCTTCATCAGCGGCGCCTTCCTGCTGATGCTGGAACTGCTGTTCAACAGCTTCGCGCTGTGGAACGTGTTCACCTGGTTTCCGCACTTCAAGCCTGAATCGATGCCGCTGTTGATCGGGCAGATCATGGGCCTGGTCAAGCTGGCCTTGCTGCTGGCGTCGCCGGCGATCGTGGCGATGTTCCTGTCGGAGGTGGGGCTGGCGCTGGTCAGCCGCTTCGTGCCGAACCTGCAGGTGTTCTTCATGGCCATGCCGATCAAGAGCGCGCTGGCGGTGCTGGTCCTGATGGTCTACATGGCCACGCTGATCGAATACGCGACCGACCTGCTCGCGCCGATGCGCGAGCTGGTGCCCACGCTCGACGAACATTGGCGCACGCCGCCGGGGGCCACGCGATGAGCAGCGAAAAGACCGAAGAACCCACACCGAAAAAGATCCAGAAGGCGCGCGAGGATGGGCAGGTCGCCAAGAGCAAGGACTTCACCCAGACCGTGCTGATCCTGGCGATCTTCGGCTACATGCTGGGCGATGCCGAGGCAACGGTGCGCCGCCTGGGCGAGATGATGGTGCTGCCCGCCGGCCTGCTGCGCATGAACTTCGAGGACGCGGTGAACGTGGTGATCACGCAGATGTTCCGCGACGCGGTGTGGCTGCTGCTGCCCTACCTGCTGATCGTGATCGGCCTGGGCATCTTCATCGAGGCGCTGCAGACCAACCTGCTGATCTCGTTCAAGTCGATCATCCCCTCGGGCAAGAAGCTCAACGTCGCCACCAACCTCAAGAACATCTTCTCGATGAAGAGCCTGGTGGAGTTTCTCAAGTCCTGCGCCAAGATCGCGGTGCTCTCGGCAGTGATCTGGATGATCCTGGCGCGCGAGCTGGGCGCGCTGCTGACGCTGCCGCGCGCCGATCTGGTCGGCGTGGGGGTGGCGGTGGGCCTGCTGCTGCAGTCCATGATCATCGACGTCTCCGTCGCCTACGCGGTCATCGCGGCCTTCGACTTCGTCTGGCAGCGCAAGAACCACACCAAGCAGCTGATGATGACCAAGGACGAGGTCAAGCGTGAATTCAAGGAAGCCGAGGGCGACCCGCACATCAAGCAGCACCGCAAGCAGCTGCACCAGGAGATGCTCGAGGAAGGCTCGGTCGAGCGTTCGCGCAAGGCCTCGGTGGTGGTGACCAACCCGACGCACCTGGCGATCGCATTGCTGTACGACGAAGGCAAGACGCCCCTGCCCGTGGTGCTGGCCAAGGGCGAGGGCGCCCGGGCGGCGCGCATGGTGCATGCGGCGCGCCAGGCCGGCGTGCCGGTGCTGCAGAACATCCCGCTGGCCCGCTCGCTGATGGAAACAGCCCAAGTCGATCAATACATTCCGAACGAGCTGGTGAGCGCGGTGGCCGAGGTGCTGCGGCTGGTGCGCGACATGAAGGAGGGACAAGCATGAACACGACCCGTGGCGCAACAACTGGCGGCCTGAACGCCGCCCATCCTGCCGTGCGGGCCTACGCGCAGCGCAATGGCATCGAGGCCACCGCGTTCCGCGAGGACGGCCGCATCACGCTGACCATCGACGACCGCTACCGGGTGCAATTGCGCCCGGCGGCGGACGGCCGGCTGGCGCTCAGTTCGCTCCTGCTCGATCTCGGGCAGCTGGCCGCGCCCCGGGTCGACGCGACCCTGCAGCGGTTGGCGGTGTGGGCCGCCGGGATGCTGCGCGACCATGCCAGCGCGCTGGCGCTCGACGAAGCGGCGCAGGCGCTGCTGCTGCAGCAGGAGCTGGCGGCCGGCACCGATGTCGCGGCGCTGGAGAGCGAGCTGGCGGATTTCGTCAATGCCCTGGCGTTCTGGGTGCGTACCTGCGCCCGTGAAACCGCCTCTGTGGCCTGAAGGGAGCGGCGGACCATGCGTCATTCCATTCGTTCGGCCCTGGCCAGGCGCTGGCTGCGGCCCGCCTGCCTGGCTCTGCTGCTCGCGGCCGGCGGCGCGCAGGCCGGCCCGCCGCCGTGGCCGGATGCGCCCTACAGCTATTTCGCGGAAGGTGCCAAGCTCGAAGCGGTGCTGTCGGAGTTCGCGGCGGGCTTCAGCCTCACCCTCGACCTGCATCCCGCCGTCACGGGCAGCGTCAACGGCCGGTTCACCGCCAAGAACCCGACCGAGTTCGTCTCGCGCCTGGGCGGTGTCTACGGCTTCGCCTGGTACACCCATGGCGGCATCCTGCATGTGAGCCCGGCCAACGAGTCGACCATGAAGGCGGTGCCGCTGCCTCTGGGCGGCGTCAACCTGCGCGCCGCGCTGATCGAGCTGGGCGTGGTGGAGCCGCGCTTCGGCTGGGCCGAGTTGCCGAACCAGCGCGTGGTGATGGTGTCGGGCCCGCCAAGCTATATCGCGCTGGTCGAGCGCACGCTGCGCCAGCTGCCGGGCTCCAGCAGCATCCAGGAGGTGCGGCTGTTCCGCCTGAAGTACGCCTCGGCCGAAGACCGCACCATCAGCTACCGCGACGGCAGCATCCTGCAGCCGGGCCTGGCCTCGGTGCTGCGCCAGTTGCTGGGCGGCCGCGGCGCGGTGGGCACGGGCATCCTGGGGGAGTTCGCGCGGCCGTCGGGCCAGGGGCCTGGGCAGGCCGGCCCGGGGTCGGGTGCGGCGCCGCTGCCCCCGGGGCAGCAGCCGCCAGCGCCTGGGGCGCCCGCGCTGCCCGCCCTGGGCGGTGCGCTCGGTGCCGGCGGCGCATCGGGCGCACCCGCCGCGGGGCCGGGGGCCTTGGCGTCCGGGGGCGGCGGCCAGCTGCAGGTCAGCGCCGACCCGCGTTTTCGCATCCCCTCGATCCAGTCCGATCCCCGGCTTAACGCGCTGATCGTTCAGGACGAGCCCGAGCGCATGCCGGTCTACGAACGCCTGATCGCGCAGCTGGACGTGCCCTCGCCGCTGATCGAGATCGAGGCCATGATCATCGATGTGAACAGCGAGCGGGCGCGCGAGCTGGGCATCAACTGGTCCCTCAGCAGCAGCAACGGCAACTCACTGAGTTTCGGCGTGCCGGGATCGCTCGGCGGCGTCGGCACCTTGTCTTTCGCGGGTTCGAGCAGCGCGTTGGGCGCCAGCGCCGGGGCGCAATTGCTCACGCAGCTGCGGGCGCTGGAAAACCACGGCGACGCCACCATCCAGAGCCGGCCCTCGGTGCTGACCATCGACAACCTCGGTGCGCTGCTGGACCTGTCCGAGACCTTCTACATCCGGGTGCAGGGCGAGCGTGTGGCCAGCGTGTCGCCGATCACCGCCGGCACCACGCTCAAGGTGACGCCGCGCCTGATCGACGGGGCTGCGCCCGCGATCCAGCTGACCATCGACATCGAAGACGGGCAGATCCAGGACCGGCAGGTCGATTCGCTGCCCACGGTGCGGCGCAGCTCGGTCAGCACCCAGGCCATCGTGCGGCAGGGTGACACGCTGGTGATCGCCGGCTACGCGACCGACCAGAACGTCGAGACCTTGCAGAAGGTGCCGGTGCTGGGCGACATTCCGGGGGTGGGCCTGCTGTTTTCGAACAAGCTGCGGACCTCGCAAAAGCGCGAACGCCTGTTCATGATCCGGCCCAAGCTGGTGGGCTTGCCCTTCGTGACGCCGGAACCGGTGAAGTAGGGGGTCAAAAACCCAGTTCGATCTTCTGGGCGGCCAGGCGCTTGCGCAGCGCGGCGCGGGCCCGCGAGACCCGGCTGCGCACCGTGCCGACGGGAATCGACAGCATGGTGGCGGCGTCCTCATAGCTCAACTCGTCCATGGCCACCAGCAGCAGCACGTCGCGCATGTCCTTGGGCAGTTCGTCGAGCGCCGACTGCAAGGCGCGCACCGACTGGGTCTGGGCGAGTTGTTCGCAGGGGTCGGGGCTGTCGCTGGAGGTGTCCGCCAGCGCCTCTTCGTCTTCGAACACGTAGCGCCGTGACGGTGCGCGTGACAGGTGGTTGCGCACCAGGTTCATGGCAATGCCGTAGAGCCAGGTCGACAGCTCCGAGGCGCCCTTGAAGGTGGCGTAGCTCTGCGCGGCTTCGACAAAGGCTTGCTGGGTCAGGTCTTCGGCATCGGTGCCCCAGCCGATGTGCTTGACGATGAAGCGGTACAGGCGCTGCCGGTGGTCCAGCACCAGTTGCCTGAACAAGGCTTCCGACGCGGGTGCTGGGCTGTGGTGGACGACGATCGGTTGCGCGGCGGCGGCGTCGGCGTGTAAGAACCGGGTGTCAATTTCGACAGGTTGAGCGATCACGGCGACTCCAATCGGCTACAGATGAGCCGTAAAGGTGCCGCATAAGAACTAATTAGTCAACACTTTTAATTCATTTTTAAGCCATTGGGCGGCTGTTTCGGCTGAAACTGGAGACTTTCCGGTGGCGGAGGCGTCCGCGAATTTCTCACGCAGGGCCGCGTCAATCCTTTGCCGCTCTGGCTTTGCCAGGAGGGCTGTATCGATCCCCAGGTCTCTGGCGATGCGCTGGAAGGCCGGACCGCCGCTGTACGCCGAATGTTCCAAGATCGTCAGAAAGTCAACACCCGCCAGGGCCTGCTTGCCGGTTTCGGCGGCTTCGATGGCCGCGAAGACCGTGCGCGACGCCAGAGGCTGGCCGGGCGCCGGCCGCAGGCCGAGCTCGCGCGCCACGCTGGACGACACCTCGCTGCCGTAGGCGCCGGCCAAGGCCTGCACGAACAGGCCACAGGTGTCGGTGCCTTCGTCTTGAACCCAGGCCACCTCGCGCGTTGCGCCGGCGGTCCGGAAAGTGCTCTGGCCCAGCACCCGGAAGGACCCGTTCACCACCGACACAAAGACCGTGTCGGCGCCGATCGCCCCGGCGCGAAAAGCGTCGAGCTTCAGGGGGGCATCGGCATTCAGTCCGGGTGAGTTCGTGATGCTCATGGGTGCAATGGGGCTGAAAAGAATACGAAGGACTTCGTGGAAGATCGTTCCTGGTTCGAGCGACGATGTTGAGTGGCGCGGCCGCCCGGATGGTTCCGGCAGGCACCCCGTCAACATTCGCGACGCATTCCTGTGGGCGATTCTCGGCCCGGCTTTTCCGTTGCGCGATGGGCTCGCGCTTTAGCCGAAGTGAAAGGCCGAGAGCGTGGTCTCCATCACCCGGTCGCTGAAGACGCGGCGGCCCGCGTCCTGCCCGGCCGCGCCGGCCACCACCATCAAGGGCAGCAGGTGCTCCTCGGCCCGGGGCGGGTGACACAGGCGGGCTGACGGCGCCCGCTCCCAGCCGGCCAGCGCGCGGTGGCGTTCGTCTGGGGCCGATTCGACAGCGCCGGTCAGCCAGGCGTCGAAGGCGTCGGAGATCGGGGCGAAGCGCGGGTCGCCGTAGCCGCGCATATTGTGAAAGCTCATGCCGCTGCCGATGATGAGCACGCCTTCGTCGCGCAGGGGTGACAGCGCGCGGCCGGCGCGCAGGTGCGCCTCGGGGTCCAGGGTGTCCTGGAGGGACAGTTGCACCACGGGAATGTCCGCGCCGGGGAACATCAGCAGCATCGGGATGAACATGCCGTGGTCGAAGCCGCGGCTGGCGTTGCCGCCCGCCGGAATGCCCGCGCCTTCCAGCAGCGACGCGATGCGCTGGGCCAGCGCGGGCTCGCCGGGGGCCGGATACTTCAGCTGGTACGTATGCGGAGGAAAGCCGTAGTAGTCAAACAGCAGATCGGGCTGGCGGGCGGTGGTGACGCAGAACGCCGGCTCCTGCCAGTGCGCCGACACCATCACAATGGCCCGCGGCCGTTCGGGCAAGGTGCTTGCCGCGCCGCGCAGGTAGGCGGCCATCTTGTCCCAGGCGTCGGGCGGGTTCCAGTCCATGAAGAAGCAGGGGCCGCCGCCGTGGGGGATGAACCAGGTGGGCATGCGTGCACTGGCGGCAGTGGGGTCGGGCGCTTGGGCCATGGCAGGTTCTCCAGTCATCAGGCGCCCAGTGTCGCACCCTGGACCTGCGCCCGCCGGCAGGGCGCTGGATACCCGTGACCCCCGGGGGAACCCTGATGCCGAACCGGGTCGCAGGCCCTAAAATTTCCAGTTTGGAAAAGACGATTCGAAATCGTGAAACTCGGCCGTAACACTGCATGAACACTCCTCTCGAAAAGCAGTTCGACGTCATCGTCGTCGGTGCCGGCTTTGCCGGCCTGTATGCCCTGCACAGGCTGCGTGCGATGGGCCGCACCACCCAGGTCATCGAGGCGGCCGGCGATGTCGGCGGCGTGTGGTGGTGGAACCGCTATCCCGGCGCGCGCTGCGACGTCGAGAGCCTGCAGTACTCGTATTCGTTCGACACCGCCCTGGAGCAGGAGTGGCAGTGGACCGAGCGTTACGCCGCCCAGCCCGAGATCCTGGCCTACATCCAGCACGTGGCCGATCGCCACGACCTGCGCCGCGACGTCCTTTTCAACACCCGGGTCGCGTCGGCCCGGTTCGACGAGGCGCGCGAGCGCTGGGTGGTGCGCACCGAGGCGGGCGCTGTTTTCAGCGGCGCGCACCTGATCATGGCCAGCGGGTCGCTCTCGATTCCGCGCCTGCCGGACATCCCCGGCATCCAGGACTTCAAGGGAAAGGTCTTTCACACCGGCAGCTGGCCGCACGAGGGCGTGGACTTCACCGGTCTGCGCGTGGGCGTCGTGGGCACCGGCTCGTCGGGCATCCAGGCCATTCCGCAGATCGCCCGGCAGGCCGCGCAGCTGACGGTGTTCCAGCGCACCGCCAATTTCTCAATCCCGGCCTGGAACGGCCCGCTGACCCCGCGGGAGCAGCAGGCGTTCAAGGCCGCCTACCGCGAGCACCGGGCCCGGGCGCGCGAAGTCGGCACGCTGTACGAGTTCAGCGCCAAGGGCGCTCTGGATGTCAGCGAGCGCGAGCGTGACGCCGAGTACCAGCGCCGCTGGGACAAGGGCGGCGTGAACTTCGTGCACAGCTTCAACGACCTGATGGTCAAGAAGGCGTCCAACGACACCATCTCGGATTTCGTGCGCGCGCGCATCCGCGACATCGTCAAAGACCCGGCCTTGGCCGAGGACCTGTGCCCTTATGACCACCCGCTGGGCACCAAGCGCATCTGCGTGGACACCGGCTACTACGAGACCTTCAACCGGCCCAACGTGAAGCTGGTGAACCTGCGCAAGACGCCGATCGAGCGCTTCACGGCCCACTCGGTGCGCACCAGCGACGCCGAGTACGAGATCGACGCGCTGGTCTGTGCCACGGGTTATGACGCGCTGACCGGCGCGGTGCTCAACATCGACATCCAGGGCCGGGGTGGGTTGACCCTGCGCGAGAAATGGGCCCATGGCCCGCGCACCCTGCTGGGCCTGATGACGGCGGGTTTCCCCAATATGTACATCGTCACCGGCGCCGGCAGCCCCTCGGTGCTGGTCAACATGGTGGTGGGCATCGAGCACCACATCGACTGGATCACCGATTGCCTCAGCTGGCTTGAGCAGCGCGGCCGCACCACCATCGAGCCGACCGTCGAGGCCGAGGACCGCTGGGTGGACCATGTCAACGCGGCCGCCAACGCCACGCTGCTGCCCATGGCCAACTCGTGGTTCCTGGGCGCCAACATTCCCGGCAAGCCGCGGGTCTTCATGCCCTATGCGGCCAAGATCGGCGTCTATCGCGCAGAGTGCCAGGCCGTGGCCGACAAGGGCTACGAAGGCTTTGTCACCGGCGGTCCGGGCGCAAGCCCAAGGGCGGCGACGACGGCGGTGTCACGATGAGCGGCCCCTTCACCGGCCGGGTGGCCGTGGTCACCGGCGGCGCCAGCGGCATCGGCCGCGCCTGCGCCGAACTGCTGGCCGAGCGCGGCGCCACGGTGGTGGTGCTCGATGTCAATGCCGACGCTGCCGCCGAGGTGGCGCGGCGCATCGGCGGCCGGTCATGGGGCCTGGACGTCTCCTCGGTGGAGGACATCGAAGCGATGGCCGAACGTATCGAGGCCGAGGTCGGCCCGGTGGACATGCTGCTGAACTCGGCCGGCATCCTGCAGGGCCAGGCGGTGCCGCCGGAGCAGGTGCCTTTCGATACCTTCAACCGGGTGTTCGAGGTCAACCTGCGCGGCACCCACGCCTGCTGCGTGTCCTTCGGCCAGCGCATGGCGCAGCGCCGCCGCGGCGCGATCGTCAACCTCGCTTCCATCTCCGGCATTCGCTCCACGCCTCTGCACGCCTACGGTCCGATGAAGGCTGCGGTGATCGGTGTCACCGAGAACCTGGCCGGCGAATGGGGTCCGCGGGGTGTCAGGGTCAATTGCATCTCGCCCGGCGCCGTGCTCACGCCAGCCATGCAGGTCTCGATCGACCAGGGCCTGCGCGATCAAGCACGCATGGCGGCCGCCGGCGCCACCGGTCGCATGGTGGCCACGCGCGAGGTGGCGCAGGCCGCGGCCTTCCTGTTGTCCGACGAAGCCAGCGCCATCACCGGCGTGAACCTGCCGGTGGACCATGGCTGGCTGGTGGCCATGAGCTGGCCCTTCTTCGGCGGCCTGCGAAGCTGAGGCGCTACTGCCCCTTCCAGTGGGGGGCGCGCTTTTCGGCGAAGGCGGTCGCGCCTTCGCGTGCATCGCTGGACGTCAGCACCGGGCCGGTGATGGGTTCCTGGCGGGCGAACATCTCGGCGAGCGGCCAGTCGCGCTGCTCGACGATCACGCGCTTGCTGGCCGCCACCGACATGGGCGCGGTGGCGATGACGCGGCGCGCCAGCTTCTTGGCTTCTTCCAGCGCCTGCCCGGGCTCGACGACGGCATTGAACAGGCCGTAGGGCGCCAGCTGTTCGGCCGTCCACATGTCGCCCGTCAGCACCATCTCCATCGCGATGCGCTGCGGCACCAGGCGCGGCAGGCGCATCAACCCGCCGGCGGCGGCCGCCAGGCCGCGCTTGGCCTCGGGCAGGCCGAACTTCGCATTGCGGGCGGCGACCGCCAGGTCGCACACCAGCATGGATTCGAAACCGCCGGCCAGGCAATAGCCTTCGACGGCCGCGATCAGCGGCTTTTGCGGGGGCGTGCGGGCAATGCCCAGGATGCCCCGGCCTTCCACGCGCGTGACCTCGCCACGCAGGAAGGCCTTGAGGTCCATGCCGGAGCAGAAGGTGCCGCCGGCGCCGGTGAGGATGCCGGCGCGCAACTGCGGGTTGCGGTCCATCTCGTCGACCGCCTCGCACACGCCGTAGGAGACAGCGCGGTTGACGGCGTTCTTCTGGTCGGGCCGGTTGATGGTGATGATGATCAGGCCGTCGTCGACCTCGACCAGGACTTCGGGTGTGCTCATTCGTGTTCGTCCGTCAGTTGCTGCAGTCGCTCGACCGCTTCGAGGTACTCGGTCTGCATGCGGTACATGACGTCGCGCACGCTGGTTTCTTCGGTGAGCATGCCCACCACCTGGCCGGCCGGGGCCGAATACAGGTCCTTGCGCTTGGCGCGCACCACGCGGGCGTGCATCTCGTTGTACAGGATGCCTTGCAGCGGCGTCGGCAGGTACTTGGGCGCGCCGGGCAGCTCCCAGGCTTCCGACAGGCGGCTCTTGATCATGCGAACGGTCTTGCCGGTGCGTGCCTTGCGGCGCACGGCGTCGTCGGCGTGGGCATCGAACAGGACCTGCTTTTCGAAGGGGTCGAGTTCGCTCTCGCGCGTGCCCAGCCACACCGTGCCGCACCACACGCCTTGCGCACCCAGCGCCAGGGCCGCGGCGATCTGGCTGCCGCGCGCGATGCCGCCGGCCGCCAGCACCGCCACACCGGGCCCGCAGGCCTCGACCACCTGCGGCACCAGCACCATGGTGGCGATCTCGCCGGTGTGGCCGCCGGCCTCGGTGCCTTGCGCCACGATCACCTCGACGCCGGCCTTCATGTGGCGGGCCGCATGCTCGGCTTTGCCGCACATGGCACCGATGACGATGCCGCGCGCACGCAACTGCTCGATGATGTCCGGCGGCGGCGACCCCAGCGCGCTCACCACCAGCTTGATCTGCGGATGCGCCAGCGCGACCGTCAGCAGGCGGCGGGCGCCGTCGGGCGTCATGCCTCCGCGGCCTTGCACGATCTCGCGCTCGACCCGCTCTTTTTCGTCGGGCGGCAGCTGCGGGATGCCCGCCTCGGTGAGGATCTTCTCCATGAAGTCGCGGTGTTCCTGCGGGATCAGCTTGTGCAGATCCTCGAGCGACTTCTCGGCTTCCTGGTCGTAGGTGGTCGGGATGATCACGTCCACGCCGTAGGGCCGGCCATCGACATGCTGGTCGATCCAGCGCAGCTCGGCTTCGAGCTGCTCGGGCGAAAAAGTGGAGGCGCCCAGCACGCCGAAGCCGCCGGCCTTGGTGACCTCCACCACCACGTCACGGCAGTGGGAAAAGGCGAAGATCGGGAGTTCGCAGCCGAGCTTGCGGCACAGGGGCGTCTTCATATCGGTTAAAGCGCGATGCCGAGCTTCTTGACGATCGGCGTCCAGCGCGCGACCTCGCTGGTCACGAAGGCGCGGGCCTGGGCCGGGCCGGAGTTGCTGAAGGTGGTGATGCCGAACTTGTCGAGCTTTTCCAGGATGGCCGGGTTGGACATGACCGCGGTCGTGGCCTTGGCCAGCACCTCGGTCACCGCTGGCGGGGTGCCCACGGGCAGCGCCAGCAGGTTGGAGGTTCCGGCGATCAGGTCGAAGCCTTCCTCGCGCGACGTCGGGGTCGGAAAGCCTTCGTTCGTCAGCACCTTCTCGCGGGCCTCGGCCATGGAGGTGATGATGCGCAGCCGGCCCGACTTGTGGTGCGGCAGCAGCGTGCCGGCCGTCTCGACGATGAACTGGGTGGTGCCGCCAATGGTGGCGGTAATCGCCGGCGCACTGCCGGCATAGGGAACGTCCTGCACGTTGAGCCCCGCGCGGTCCTTGAACATCTCGGCGGCCAGGTGCACCGTGGTGCCCAGGCCGGCATGGCCGTAGGACACCTGGCCCGGGCGCTCCTTGCAGTAGGCCACCAGTTCCTTGAGGTTCTTGACCGGCAGGCTGGCGTTGACCGCGATCACGAAGGGCGCATTGGACAGCAGCGCCAGCCACTGGAAGTCTTCCACCGGGTTGTAGGGCGACTTGGCGCGCGAGATCGGCGCGGCGATCGCGGTGGAGCCGGTGGCCAGCATCAGATGGTTGCCATCCTTGGCCGCGCGCATGAAATTGATGGCTACCGTCATGCCGCCGCCGCCAGGGCGGTTCTCGACGATCACCGGGCGCTTGAGCTCCTCGCGCAGGCCGTCGGCCAGGATGCGCGCGAACAGGTCGCCCGAGCCGCCGGGCGGAAAGCCCACATACAGGTGCACCGTGGTGTCCTGAGCCTGCGCCAGCGACGGCAGGGCCATTGCGCCGGTGAATACGGTTGCGGCGCCCAGGACTGTGCGGCGCGAAAGCTTGTGACCAATCATCTTTGTCTCCTTGGATCCAAACGACAACGGGCCCGCCCGGTCTGACGCCGGCTGGGCCCGTGAATCAGGTCAGGTCAGGCCGGGACTGGCTGGCCTGACCAGGCGGTGCGTCAAACCAGCTCGAACCAGAAGTCGAGCACGTCGCCGGTGCGCTTTTCGGCAAAGTGGGTCATGACCTTGGTGCCGACCTTCAGCTTGGCGGCGGCCGCCGCGCTGTCGGTGAGGTCCAGTCCCTTGAAGTAGCCGCCGATGGCGGTGTCGGCGCCCTTGAGCAGCACATAGCCGAAGGCGTAGGGCGGATCAGGCAGGCCATTGAAGGCCGCGTAGACGATGGTGAAGCATTCGATCGTGCCTTCCGGGCCCACTGGCACCCAGTCCGTGGTGGGCTCCAGGGATTCGTCGGAGAAGGCGCGCGGGGGCACCTGGATCCGGCCGGTCTTGGCTTCCCGGCGGCCGTAGATCTGCTTGTTGTCGCGCAGCTGCTGGAAGAAGTAGCTGGCGGTCTCGCCGAGAGCATGCCTGTAGGTGATGTTCCAGGTCTCGGTACGCGTCATCAGTTCCATGTCTTGGGTCCTTCGCGAAAAAATGAAAGGGTTCTGTTCAGGCTTCGACGACCATGGCGCCGAAGAGTTGGTGATCACCGCCGTTGCCCGAGCCGACGGCGCGCTTGGCGCCCTTGACCTGGTGTCCGCCGGCCTTGCCCCACACCTGCAGGGCGGCTTCGGCGACGCGGAGCATGGCACTGACCGCGATCGGGTTGGCGCACAGAATACCGCCCGAGGGGTTGACCACGTTGCGCTGACCGATGTAGAACTGGCCTTCGCGCAGCATCTCGTGAGACTTGCCGATCTCCGCCAGGCCCGCCGCCTCGATCGAGTGGAACTCGGTATTGGAGAACGGTGCGTAGAGCTCGGCCACATCGATCTGCTTGACCGGGTCGGTGATGCCGGCCATGCGGTAGGCGCGGTGAATCGCCTCGCCCAAGGCCTTCGCGTCGGCGTGGTCAGCGGTGTAGCCGTTGCCCATGCGGTCACCGATGAAGTAGCTCTCGGCGTTCTGGCCGACGCCGGTGATCCAGACCGCGTCCAGCTGATTGCGCTTGATGTAGTCCTCGGATGCGAGCACCATCGCGCAGCCGCCGCTGGTCTGCGGGCAGGCGTCGAACAGCTTGACCGGCCAGGAGATCATGCGCGATTGCATCACCTCCTCGATGGTGGTGGGCGTACGCAGATGGGCATTGGGGTTGAGCGAGGCGTGGTAGCGGTTCTTGACCACCACACGCGCCATGTCTTCCTCGGTCATGCCGTACTTGTGCATAAAGCGCACGGCCGACATCGCCAGCATGGTGATGGTGCCCAGGGGCAGCGAGCGCTCGTAGGCCGGGTCCCAGATCTTGTTCAGGATGGTCTGCGAATCGCCGCACTCGCCCACCTTGTCGGCGCCGGCCACCAGCACGATGTCGCAGGCACCGGCCAGCACGTGGGAGTGGCCCGCCGCCAGTGCCGACACGCCGGTGGCGCCGCCCGTGTTGATCCGCATGAAGCGCTTGTTGCGCGCGCCGACGGCGTCGACGCCCTGGCGCTCGGCATTGCCGATGCCCAGCAGGGCGTCGGGTGCGAGCGAATACACCACGGCTTCGATGTCGTCGAGCTCGCGCTTGGCATCGGCCATGGCCAGCTTCACCGCCTCGCGAACGAGCTCAGGGTAATTGGCGTCATTGCGTTTGGCCTGGTGCTTGGACTGGCCGATGCCGATGATGCCCACGCGGGGGATCTTCTTCATTGGGCATTCTCCCGGGGTTGGTGGCCGAAGACGACCACGGTGTTGTAGTGCATGGCCTGGCCGCTGGAGCCGTGGGCCACCGCGGTTTTGACGTCGCGTTTCTGGTGGGCACCGGCCTTGCCGCGCGTCTGGTTGGCGGCCTCGGCGATACGCATCAGGCCGCTGGCGAACAGGGGGTTGAAGGTGAGCGAGCCACCGGAGAGGTTGACCGGCATCTCGCCTTCACGGGCAAAGCGCCCGGACGGAACCGCTTTAGACCATTGTTCGCGCGGGCACAGGCCCAGGCCTTCGAGGGCCAGCAGTTGCTGGTAAGGCGTGGTGTCGGACACTTCGGCCACGTCGAATTTGGGACTGTCGATCGACACACCGGCTTCCTTGTAGGCCTGCTCGGTGGCCGAGCGCAGCGAGGGCGAAGTGCTCAGGTCGCGGTCGCCGATGAAGGCGGGCTCGGTGGCCCAACCCATGCCCTGGATCCAGGCGGGCGATGGGCTCTTGTGCTCGGCGATCCAGTCGTCGCTGGCCAGCACCATGGCCACCACGCCGAAGGAGGCGGGGGTGACCATGCCTTCGCTGATCGGGTAGCGCAGCATGCGGCCGCCTTCAATGTGCACACGCTGCACCGGCGCCTGCGCATACTCTGGGTAGGCTTCACGGCCGTGTCGGCGGTTGGTCTCGACCACCGAGAACGCGGCCTCGCGCGCGCCGGGTACCTTGGCTTCGATCGCGACGGCTTGCAGCGCGTGCGAGGCCAGGTCGTCCTGCGGCAGCTTGCGGTGGTAGTACGGGTCGGTGGCCAGACGCTGGACTTCTTCCAGATCAGCCGTCTCCGTCGGGTTCCACGACAGCACCAGCTGCGTGCGGAAGATGCCCGAGCGCACCCGTAGCGCGCCCAGCACAAAGGCGTGCTCGCCGCATGACGGGGTGGACATCAGGTCGCGGCCGACGCCGCCGACCGAGCCCGAGGCCATCATGATGGCGATGGCGCGCCCGTCTTGCTGGTCACACGACGCGACGACGATGCCATCGATGTCCTCGATGGTGATGCCCGCGTCGCGCAGGGCGGCCTGTGCGGCCGCGTGCAGCGCTTCCTCGAGGAAGTAGCGCTCGGGGTTGCGCGGCGCGAATACCGCGCTGCCGACCACCCCGACCTTGATTTGATTTCCCATGTCGACCTTCCATGTGAAGCGCCGGCGGTGTTCGCGCGGCGCGGATGCTTGTGTTCTATGAATTTCGAAAAATCGAATCAAAATCCCGAACCAAGAAAACTATATCAGACCCGCACCATGCGTCCAAGGGGTTTACCCCGTTGCCAACATGGTTCAAGCAGGGCTGTGAATCAATCGAGGCTCAACTTGATGCGGGTGATCACCTCGCGCCAGGTGGCGACGTTCTTTTGCATCAGCTGGCCCATCTCGCCTGGCGTCATATAGGACGGCTGCACGCCGGCTTCGCGCAGGCGCGACTGCGTGTCGGGATCGGCCATGACCTTGCGCAGGTCGTCGCCGATCTTGTTCACCACCGCCTGTGGCGTCTTGGCCGGTGCGGCCAGGCCATACCAGATCTCGGCGTCGAAATCGACGCCGGTGGCTTCCTTGACGGTGGGCAGATCGGGCAAGGCGGCCTGGCGGGTTGCGGTGGTGACCGCCAGCGGCCGCAGGCGGCCGGCCTTGATGAAGGCATCGAAGGCCGACTGCGCGCCGAACGACAGCTGCACCTCGTTGGCCAGCAGGGCCTGCACCGAGGGGCCAGAGCCCTTGTAAGGCACATGCGTCATGGTCAGGCCGGTGGCTTGGGAGAAGCTCTCGGCCGCCAGGTGCGGCGCCGTCGCCAGCCCGGCCGAGCCGTAATTGAGCTTGCCGGGGTTGGCCTTGGCGTAGGCCACCAGCTCGGCCATCGTGCGCACCGGCAGCTTGTCGTTGACCACCACCACCATCGGCGAGTAGGCGTAGCGGCCGAGCGCCACGAAGTCACGCAGCAGATCCCAGCTCAGGCCCTTGTAGGCGGTGGTGTTGATGGTGTAGGAGTTGACGGTCAGCAAGATGGTGTAGCCGTCAGGCGCCGCCTTGGAGACGATGTCGGCGCCGATGTTGCCGCCCGCGCCGGGCTTGTTGTCCACGAAGACCGACTGGCCCCACAGCAGCGAAAGCTTTTGCGCGACGATGCGGGCCGAGATGTCGGAGCCGCCGGGCGCAAAGCCCACCACCATCCGCACGGGCTTGTCCGGGAACGTGCCCTGGGCGAAGGAGGCCAGCGGCAGGCCGAGCGTCAGGCCCAGGAGGGCCGCCATGCCGCGACCAAGCGCGCGGCGGGAGGATGAGTGTGAATGGGTCATGGATCGTCTCCTGAGGCTATTCGAAAATACGAAACAAACTACGTGTTTGCGAAAATAACTATAGCAGGGATGCAGGTTCGCGTCACGGGGACAGGCCATGCTCCGTGCGGCCCGTGAGGCCCGTGAGGCCCGTGAGGCCCGTGAGGCCAGTGTGTCCTGGGTCGATGCGAATCGCGAGAGCGGAATAACCCTTGCGCACCGATGAGATCATGGCGCGCAGGGTGGGTTGCCGAACGCCCGGCACGGTGGGAAAGGTGGCCCGGCGTGGCGCTCAGGCGCCGCGCCGGGCGGAAGGCCTTTCCAGCTTGGTGGTCTTGTCGCGGAAGTTGCCCAGCAGCCGCTCGATCTGCTCGGCGCAGGCGGCGGTGGCGGCCAGCAGTTTTTTCTCATGCGCCTTGGTGGCGCGGGTGGCCAACACCGAAACGTGCACCGCCGCGGCCAGCCCGCCCGCGGCGTCGCGGATCGGCACCGCGTAGCCGACCACCCCGGAGAAAGATTCCTCCTGGCTGCGCGAGTAACCGATCTCGCGAATGCGCGCGTACTCGCGCTCGAGCTCGCGCGGGTCGGTGATGGTGTGCGGCGTGATCTTGGGCAGCTTGTCCGTCAGGGCCTGCGCGGCCAGCTTGTCATCATAGGCGGCGAACAGCTTGCCGGTGGCCGTGCTGTGCAGGTGCAGCGCCTCGCCGAGCCGGATGTCCAGCGAGATGCGCTGCGTGCCAAGGATGCGGTCGGCGTAGATCACCCGCTTGCCCAGGCGCAGGCCCAGGTAGACGTCGTCGCCGATCTCCCGCGCCAGATCCTGCAGCGGCCGTCGGGCCAGGCTGCGCACGTCCAATGACTGCACCGTGCGCAACGCCAGGGCCACGGTGCGCGGACCCACCGAATAGCGCAGGTCGTCGTCGACCACCACCACGTCGGCGCTGACCATGGTCTGCAGCACGTTGTGGACGCTGCTCACCGGCAGGCCCAGGACGTCCTTGATCTCGGTCAGGCGCAGACCGTCCTTGTGATTGACGAGCAAAGTAAGGATGTCGAAAGTGCGAAGGTAGCGGTCCGGATTCATTTGCTTGATTGTAGAGTTGCCTCACTCGGGGGCTGGCCGGCCGCCTCGCTGCGCGACCCCTCGGCGAACGACTGCGCGGCCTGCCTTGGAAACTGCAGGACGACCGCTTCAAGCCCCTGCGCACCGGCATGCAGCACCAGCGTCTCGCTGGCATCGAGCCAGGCAACGGCCAGGGCGTCGACCTGGCCGCCGTCCAGGTGCAGGCCACCCCGCGTGACCACCAGGAAGCGGCCACCGCTGTCGGCTTGCCCGTCCGGTTGGGCCAGCCGCTGCCCGGCGCCCAGCCGCAGCAGCCAGGCCGCCGGACCGTCTTCAGTCGGTGCGATCAGCGCCTGCGTGGTGGGTGAGGCAAGGGCGGCCAGGGCTTGCGACGACGCGCGGTCCTGCGGCGCCCCGTGCGCTTGCACCTTGGGTATGCGCAGGTTTTTCTCGCGCTCTTCGGGCAAGTACCAGGCGCCGGTATCGCCCACCGCGCGCAGCGTGAGGTACGAAATGCCCTCACCGGCCGAGATGAGCGGGCCATAGCCGGAATGCGGCGATGCGTAATGCACGTCCAGCGGCTCGACCGGGCGCTTGCCGATGGTGCCGCCGCCGGCCACGAAGAGCTGGAACTGGTGTTCGACATGGAAGTGCGTGGGCAGCGTCCAGTGCGCGGACTGCTCCACCAGGAAGGCCTGCGGACGCGGCGCGGGCGAGCCCGCGTCGGGCACGATGAGGTCGGTGACGTGGCCCACGAATTGGGGTTTGCGGACCTCGCGCGTGCCCGGGCGCGCGCGTTCCAGGGTCTGGTGCAGGATCAAACGGCTCTCCTGGCCTTCGAAAATTGGAAGGAAACTTCTCGATTCCGAACATACATCCGGCGCCATCCCGGCGTCAACCCGCACAAGCCCGGGTCACGCGATGACTTGCCAGCCGGCACCGGGCCTGTTAAATTTTCGGCATTCGAGAATGTAAATTCGAAAAACCGAAATTAAGACAAGCTTGGCATACGGTCCGCATGAACCCTGAACGCTTTCTGCGCAGCTTCCATATCCTCGACCTGCTGGTCGGCCAGGAGGAGGGCCTGCGCCTGAGCGAGATCCGGGACGCATTGGCGCTGCCGGCCAGCAGCCTGCACAACATGCTCAAGACCATGGTGGCCGCCAACGTTCTGGCCGTGAATGAGGACTTGCGCTATGTCGTCGGCCCGCGCATGCGCGATCTGGCCCGTGTGACGGTCGACGCGATCGACGTTCGCCATCATGCCCGGCCGCATCTGGAAGCGCTGGCCCGCGAGATCGGACACGACGCCTACCTGGGGCTGCACCGGGGGCGCCGGGTGTTCTATGCCGACCGCTGCCTCAGCGGTGTGCGGGTCTCGCTCAAGGTGCAACTGGGCGTTCCTCTGTACCTGCACAGCACGGCCACAGGCAAGCTGTTCGCCGCGCATGCCCCGGAGTTGGCGGCCCAGGCGATGCAGGGCCCGTTGCGCCGGTTCACCGAGCGCACCCTGGCCGATCCCGACGCCCTGGCGGCCGAGTACGATCGCATCCGCAAGACGGGCTGGGCCATCAGCCTGGAGGAGACCGTGGCCGGCATCGTCGGTTATGCGGTGCCGATCCACGCGGGCGGCGAGCTGGCCGGCGCGGTGCACGTCAGCATGATCGCCTGCGCCGACCGGCGGCCCGACGAAGACAGGGTGTTGGCGGCGGCGCGCGCCTGCGCCCTTCGGATCGAGCGCAGCCTGGCGCTGTCCGAATCAGCCAGAGCGTCCACTAGAGCATCCACCAAAGAATCCGCATCCGCGACCTGAACATCTGAACAAGTGACCACAAAGGAGAAACTATGAAGCTCGGCTTCTTCACCATGCCCATGCACCCGATCGGCAAGGACTGGCAACAGTCCCTGCGCGAGGACCGCGAGGCTTTCATCCTGGCTGACGAGTTGGGCTTTGTCGAAGGCTACTGCGGCGAGCACGCCACCGATCCCGAGGAGAACATCACCTCGTCGGCGATCTTCATGGCCTCGCTGGTCCATGTGACCAAGCGGATCCGCCTGGGCACAGGCACCGTCAACATGCCCAACCACCATCCGGTGGCGGTGGCCAGCGAGCTCGCCATGCTCGACCACATGCTGGGCGGCCGCTTCAACATGGGCATCAGCCCGGGTGCGCTGCCCTCGGACGCGGAGGCCTACGGCAACATGGACATGAACCGTCCCGCCATGTTTCTGGAGGCCATCAACCAGGTGCTGCAGATCTGGGCCACCGATGCGCCCTACAACATCCAGGGGCAATTCTGGAACATCTCCACCCAGCGCACCCACATTCCCGAGACCGGCATGGGCAGCATCCCCAAGCCGCTGCAGCGGCCGCACCCGCCCATCGTGGTGACCGCGGTCGCGCCGTTCTCGCAAGGCATCACCGAGGCCGCCGCCCGCGGCTGGGACGCCATCTCGGCCAACTTCCTGCTGGCCAAGTGGGTGCGCTCGCACTGGACCAAGTTCGTCGAAGGTTGCGAGCGCGTCGGCCGCAAGCCCGACCCGTCCACCTGGCGCGTGGCGCGCTCGATCTTCGTCGCCGACGACGAAGCCACCGCCAAGGCCTACGCCATGGGCAGCGATGGCCCTTACCACTACTACTACAACTCCCTGTTCAAGAAGATCAAGCGCCGCGGCGGGCTGGCCGTCTTCAAGAACGACCCCAACATGCCCGACGATGCCGTCACCCTGGAAGACGTGATGAAGGATCTGGTGATCTACGGCACCCCCTCCAGCGTGGCCGACCAGCTCGATGCCCTGCGCGAGGTGACCGGCACCTTCGGCACCCTGCTGTATGCGGGCATGGACTGGAAAGATCCGGCGCTCGCGCGCAAGTCCATGACGTTGCTGGCCGAGAAGGTCGCGCCCAGGATCACCTGGTAACAAGGCACAAGGACACGCTTGCATGGCCACCACCGAAGTCCTGCTCGACGGCACGCATGACAGCCGCCAGTTGCGAAATGCCCTGGGGCGCTTTCCCACGGGCGTGACGGTGATCACCACCAGTGTGGACGGCAAGCGCGAGGGCCTGACAGCCAACTCGTTCTCGGCGCTGTCGCTGGATCCGCCCCTGGTGCTCTGGAGCATCGTGCGCAAGTCGGCTTCGCTGCCGGGCTTCATGGCTTCGGGGCATTTCGCCATCAACGTGCTGGCGTCGAACCAGCCCGAGATTTCGCACCGCTTCGCCACACCCACGGCGGACAAGTTCGCCGGCCTCGATGTGCGAGAGGGCCTGGGCGGATCGCCGCTGTTGCCCGGGACCTTGGCCTGCTTCGAATGCGAGACCGAGCGCACGATCGAGGGCGGCGACCACATCCTGTTCGTCGGCCGTGTGCTGCGCATCCGCTACTCGGACGGCGACCCGCTGATCTTCAGCGGTGGGCGCTATTGCACCGCCCTTCCCATGCGCTCGCCCACCGCGACGCAGGACATCGACGCGGTCTGGGTCGGGCTGGGCTGAGGCCCCGCCGCGGTCCATTTGAATTCAAGAAAGAAAAGAGGCATCAGCATGCAGCTGCCCCGCAGTGAGACCATTCCCCAGTTGATCCAGGAGCAGACCGCCCGCTACGCCGAGCGCGAAGCCCTGGTGGCGGGGGCTGTGCGGATGACCTATGCGCAGCTTGGCCACGAAGTGCAGCGCACCGCGCGGGGCCTGGCGGCGCTGGGCGTGCGGCGCGGCGACGCGGTCGCCATCCTCATGGGCAACCGCGCCGAGTGGGTGTTGTCCTTCCTGGCACTGCAGCAGCTGGGGGCCATCTCGGTGGGCCTCAATACCTGGGCCACGGCGCGCGAGATGGAGTACACCCTGGGGCACGCCGAGGTGCGCTGGATCATTTGCGTCGACCGCTTCCTGCGCGCCGACTTCAGCGCCATGCTCGGCGGCATGCAGCCGCGGGCGCAGCGCCTGCCCCAGTTGCGGGGCATCGTCTGGGTGGCCGCCGACGCGGCCCAGCCGCCCCGGACGGACGCCGCCGCCGGCGAGCGCAGCTGGGCCGAGATGATCGAAGGCGGCAGCGCCGTGCCGCAGTCGCAGGTGGACGCCGCCGGCGCCGCGGTTGAACCCGAGGACGTGGGCATGCTGCTCTACACCTCCGGCTCGACCGCCGCCCCCAAGGGCATCCTGCTGCAGCATCGCAAGTGGATCCACAACGCCTTCCACATCGGCGAACGCCAGCACGTCACCCCCGACGACCGGCTATGGCTGGCCGTCTCGATGTTCTGGAGCTTTGGCTGCGTCAACGCCTTTCCCAATCTGTTCAGCCACGGCGGCTGCGTCGTGTTGCAGGAGAGCTTCGACGCCACCGAGGCGCTGGCGCTGATCGAGCGTGAGCGCTGCACCATCGCCTACGCCACGCCCAATATCGTGCAGGCGCTCTACGAGCATCCCGACCGGTCCCGCCGCGACCTGTCCAGCCTGCGCAGCGGCGCCACCATCGGCACGCCCGAGCAGGTGCAGCTGGCGGTGGACCTGGGCATCCGCGAGATCTGCAACGTCTATGGCCTGAGCGAGACCTACGGCAACTGCGCCGTGATCGACGCCGCCGAGCCGCTGGAGATCCGCCTGCAGTCCGTCGGTCAGCCGCTGCCTGGCGTCACCGCCCGCATCTGCCACCTCGAGACCGGCGCGTCCTTGCCCGTCGGGGAGGTCGGCGAAATCCGCGTCAAGGGACCGCTGTTCAAGGCCTACTTCAAGGACCCGGAAAAAACCGCCGAATCCTACGATGCCGACGGCTGGTTCCATACCGGCGACCTGGGAACGATGGACGAGCAGGGGCGGCTGTACTACCGTGGCCGGCTCAAGGAGATGGTCAAGAGCGGCGGCATCAACATCGCCCCGGCGGAGGTCGAGGAGTGCCTGATGCGCCACCCCGGCGTTCGCAGCGCCTACGTGATCGGTGTGCCGCATCCCACGCTCGACGAAGCCCTGGCCGCCATCATCATCGCCGAGCCCGGTGTGCCGCCGACGGCCGACGAGCTCAAGGCCCACTGCAAGCGCGAGCTGGCCGCCTACAAGGTGCCGCAGATCTATCACTTCACCACCGTGGACGCCCTGCCGCTCACCACCACCGGCAAGCTGCAGAAGATGAATCTGCACACGCTGCTGCCCCCTGCGCAGCGCAACTGAAAAGAGACCCGCGATGACCGACACCTTCACGAACACCCGTCCCAACGCCTGGGGCCGCTGGGGCCCCGAGGACGAAGCCGGCGCCCTGAACCATGTCGGGCCCGACCAGGTGCGGCGCGCCGCTGGCCTGGTGCGCACCGGCCAGGTGGTGCGCCTGGCGCAAATCCTGTCGTCCAAGACGATGGTGCCGCGCCATCGCGTGGGTTTGCAGCATTTCATGGGCCGCGACGGCGGCGACTACGCTGCCGGCCAGAGGCGTCCGGGCGGCTGGTCCGTCGCCGAGGACACGGTGGTCATGCCGCTGCACCTGGGCACTCACATCGATGCGCTGTGCCACGCATGGTGCGAGGAGCGCATGTTCAACAACTACCGCGAGACCACCATGCGCAGCAGCGGCGCCACCCGTCTGGGCATCGAGAAGATGCCGCCGGCCGTCACACGGGGCCTGCTGATCGACGTGGTGGCCCTGCGCGGCCGGCCGCTCACCAACACCGAGATCGTTACCCGTGCCGACATCCAGGCCTGCCTTGCGCGCGATGGCCTGCGCATCGAAGCCGGCGACGTCATCCTGATCCACACCGGTTGGCTGGCCCAGCAAAAGGGCAAGGCCGACGTGGACTTCAACACCGAGCCGGGCATCGACCATGAGGCCGGCCTGTGGCTGGCCCAGCAGGACGTGGCCATCATCGGCGCCGACAACTACGCCGTGGAAGTGCTGCCGTTCGCGCAGGGCACGGTGTTCCCGGTGCACCAGTGCGTGATCCGCGACTTCGGCATTCCGCTGCTCGAGGGCCTGCTGCTGGAGCCGCTGGTGGCCACCGGCCGGCGCGAGTTCCTGTTCGTGGCGGCGGCCCTGCCGATCGAGGGCGCCACCGGCAGCCCGCTGACCCCGCTGGCCATTCTCTAGGGCACCCATGACCGAAGCCAAGAAAGGCCCGCTCGCGGGTGTGCGTGTCCTGGAGATCGCCTCCATGATCTTCGGCCCGCTGGCCGGGCAGTACCTGGGCGACATGGGCGCCGACGTGATCAAGCTCGAGCCGCCCGAGGGCGACCTCACCCGCTCGATCGGGCCGCGCCGCTCACCGCTGATGGGCGCGTTCTTCCTTTCCAGCAACCGCAGCAAGCGCAGCATCGTGGTCGACCTCAAGACGCCCGAGGGCCGGCAGGTGCTCACGCGCCTTGCGCGCGACTGCGACGTGCTGCTGCATTCGCTGCGCACGCCGGCGGCCAACAAGCTCGGGCTGGACTACGCCAGCATGTCCAAGGACAACCCCAGGCTGGTGTACTGCCACGTCACCGGCTATGCCGACGAGGGCGCCTACGGCGGCCGGCCGGCCTATGACGACATCGGCCAGGCGGCCGCTGGCCTGGCGCAGTTGCAGTCGGTGGTGGCTGGACAGCCACGCTTCATGCCCACCATCCTGGCCGACAAGGTGGGTGCGCTGCACGCGGCCTACGGCATCGCGGCGGCGCTGATGCACCGCGAGCGCACCGGCGAGGGCCAGCAGGTGGACGTCGCCATGTTCGAGGGCCTGGTGGCCTTCAACATGGCCGAGCACCAGTGGGCCCATGTGTTCGAGCCGCCCGAGGGCCCCATGGGCTACCAGCCGGTGAGCACGGCCTCGCGCCGCCCGTACAAGACGATGGACGGCTACCTGGCTTTGTTGCCCTACTCCGACGCCAACTGGCGTGAGTTCTTCCAGCTGGCCGGCGCGCCCGAGATCATGGAAGATCCGCGCTTTGCCACCTTTGCCGCGCGCCAGAAGCACTTTCGCGAGGTGTGGGACGAGGTCGAACGCCAGGCCGCGCGCAAGACCAATGCGCAGTGGCTGGCCCTGCTCAATGGAGCCGACCTGCCGTTCTCGGTGGTCAACAGCCTGGAAGACCTGCGCGACGACCCGCACCTGAACAGCGTGAACTTCTGGACCGTGACCGAGCATCCCAGCGAAGGCCTGATGCGCTTTGCCGCGGCGCCGGTCAGCCTGTCGGCCTCACCCATGCGGATGACACGCATGCAACCCCGACTGGGCGAACACAGTGGCCAGGTACTGGCCGAGGCCGGCTACGACGCCGCCACCATCGCCCGTTTCACCGCCCCGGGCGGTTGTTGCCACGCAAACGCATCATGATCCCACGCACCATTTTCAACGCCGAGCACGAGGCCTTCCGCGACACGGTCAAGCGCTTCATCGCCGAACACGTCACGCCGCATCATGCCCAGTGGGAGCGTGACGGCCAGGTGCCGCGCTCGCTGTGGCACAAGGCCGGCGAGCTTGGCCTGCTGCTGTGCGATGTGCCTGCCGAGTATGGCGGCATGGGCGCCGACTTTCACTACAGCGCCATCCTCGTCGAGGAAATGGCGCGCGCCGGCGCCACCGGCCCCACCTTCTACCTGCACTCGGACATCGTCGCGCCTTACCTCGTGGACTTCGGCACGGAGGAACAAAAGCAAAAATGGCTGCCTCGCATGGCCACCGGCGAGGTGGTGGTGGCGCTGGGCATGTCCGAGCCCTCGGGCGGCAGCGACGTGCAGAACATCCGCACTCAGGCCATCCGCGACGGCGACGACTACGTGGTCAACGGCCAGAAGGTGTTCATCACCAACGGGCACAGCGCCGACCTGCTGCTGCTGGCCTGCAAGACCGACCCGAGCCAAAAGGCCCGCGGCGTGAGTTTGCTGCTGGTCGAGACCGACCGCCCCGGTTTCACGCGAGGGCGCAAGCTGGAGAAGGTCGGCTGCAAGGCGCAGGACACCTCCGAGTTGTTCTTCTCCGACATGCGGGTGCCCGTGTCCAACCTCCTGGGAACCGAGGGCGGGGGTTTCACCATTCTCATGACCCAGCTGGCGCAAGAGCGCCTGATTCAGGCGATCCGCGGCGTCGCCGCATCCGAGGCCGCGCTGGAATGGACCCGCGCCTACACCGCCGACCGCAAGATGTTCGGCCAGACCCTGGCCGACTTCCAGAACACGCGTTTCACCCTGGCCGGGCTGCATGCCGAGGTGGCCGCCCAGCGCGTTTTTGTCGACCGCTGCCTTGAGCTGCATCTGCGCGGCGAGCTCGATCCGGTGGACGCCGCCGCCTGCAAGCTGATCACCACCGACCTGCAGTTCAAGGTGATGGACCAGTGCCTTCAGTTCTTCGGCGGCTGGGGCTATATGTGGGAGTATCCGATCGCCCGCGCGTTCGCCGACGCCCGCATGTGCCGCATCGGCGGCGGCACGGCCGAGGTCATGAAGCAGATCATCGCCAATTCGATCCTGCCCAAGGCCCGCTGAGGGGCCCAGGCACCAACCCGAGACAAGCCATGACCCTCAAAGACAAGGCCTGCATCACCGGTGTGGGCGAGACCGTCTACTGCCGCGGCGAGACACGCAGCGCATTCGAGCTCCAGCTGGAGGCGTCGATCAAGGCCATCGCCGACGCCGGCCTGCAGCCGCGCGACATCGACGGCATCATCCCCATCGGCATCGTCAGCGGTACGGCCGACGACTTCATCGACAACCTGGGCCTGCCCGACCTGCGCTTTTCCGCCGTCATTCCGCACGGCGGCGCCAGCCCGGTGATGGCGCTGCAGGCCGCCGCCGCGGCGGTGGCCGGCGGCGTATGCAACCACGTGCTGCTGACCTTCGGCCGCAACGTGACCGGCGGCGCCGTGGCCGGCCGCGCCGGAGCGCGCGTGCACACCATGCCGCAGTTCCACTACGTCACCGAGTTCGAATACCCCATCGGCAACGCCGCGCCGGCGCAGATGTACGCGCCCATGGCCCGGCGCCACATGGAGTTGTACGGCACCACCACCGACCAGTTCGCCGAGGTGGCCATCGCCTGCCGCCAGCATGCGCTGCTCAATGACAACGCCGTGATGAAAAAGCCCATCACGCTGGAAGACCATCGCAACTCGCGCATGATCTCCGACCCCTTCCGCCTGCTCGATTGCAGCCTGGAGAGCGACGGCGGCGCGGCGGTCATCGTCAGCGCGGCTGGGCCGGCGCGCGACCTGCGGCACCGCCGCGTGTTCATCGCCGGTACGGCCGAGGGCCATCCCGACCAGCCGGGGGCGATCACGCAGCGGCCCGACATGACGCGCCTGGGCATCGGCAAGGCGGCCCAGCGCTGCTTCGAGATGGCCGGCGTCACCCCGGATGACATCGACTTCCTGCAGCTGTACGACTGCTTCACCTATGTCGTGATCTGCCAGCTTGAAGCACTGGGCTTTTGCGCCAAGGGCGAGGGCGGGCCCTTCATCGAGGGCGGGCGCCTGCGCCTGGGCGGGGCGCTGCCGACGAACACGCATGGCGGGCTGCTGTCGCAGGGCCATGTCTGGGGCCTCAACCATGTGGTGGAGGCCGTGCGCCAACTGCGTCACGAGGCCGGCCGCGCGCAGGTCAAGGACGCGCAGCTGGGCCTGGTGACCGGCTACGGCGACCTGGGCGACGGCGCTGTCGCCATTCTTCGCAGGGAGTGACCATGGATTCCAAGCCTCAAAAACCGCTGCCGCCCGACTTGCCGCTGTCGCGGCCCTATTGGGAGGCGGCCCGGCGCGGCGAGCTGGCGGTGCAGCGATGCGCCGCTTGCGGCATGTTGCGCCATTACCCGCGCCTGATGTGCAGCGCCTGCCATTCGCTCGATGTCCAGTGGCAGCCGCTGTCGCGGCGCGGCAGCATCCACAGCTGGACGGTGTGCCACCACCCTTTTCATGCGGCGTTCCGCGATGAGATTCCCTACACCCTGGTCACCGTCGACCTGGAGGAGGGGGTTCGCGCGTTGGGGCGCTGGAGCGGCGGTGTGCCTGCCATCGGCGCGCCGGTGGCCGGGCGTTTCGAAGTCGATGGTGAGCGCGCCGAGCTGATCTTCGACCCGCGCTGAGCAACAAGACAACGACAAGACAACAAGAACACAACAACAAAATGAGACAAGCACCATGAGCGACGCGGCCATCCTCGTCGAGAACCTGCTGCAGGTCCTGTTCACCGGCCTGGCGGTGGGCGGCGTCTACGGACTGATGTGCGTCGGCCTGGCGCTGATCTTCAGTGTCATGCGCGTCGTGAACTTTGCTCAAGGCGAGTTCCTCATGCTGGGCATGTATGGCGCATTGGCCGTGTTCACCCAGCTGGGCCTGGCCGCGCTGCTGGGCCCCGCGCTGGGCGTGCTGGTGGCCTCGCTGGTCTCGGCGGTCCTGGTGTTTGTCTTCGCCAGCCTGGTGTATGAGCTGCTTTTGAGCCACGTCACGGGTGTGCGGGCGGTCGGTGTCGAGGGCGAGGGCCACTATGCCCAGCTCACGCTCACGCTGGGCCTGTCGCTGGTGCTGCAGAACACGGGCCTGATTGCCTTCGGCTCCGTGCCGCGTTCGCTCAATACCCCGTTCTCCGGAACCGCCTGGGAACTGGGCCCGCTGTTCGGGGGCATCACCATGTTCCTGAACCAGGCCCGTGTGCTGTCGTTCGTGCTCGCGGTGGTCGTGGTCGTTGCCGTGTCGGCCTTCATCGGCCGCACGCGCCAGGGCAAGATGCTGCGCGCGGCCGCCGACAACCCGGAGGCGGCCGCCTACATGGGGATCCATGTGCGCCGGGCGCATCGGCTGGCCTTCGGCATCGGCGCGGGTGTCACCGCCGTCGCTGGCAGCCTGATCGCCACCTACTATCCCTTCCAGCCCTACGTCGGCATGGAGTTCGTGATCATCATGTATGCGGGGGTGGTGCTGGGCGGCATGGGCAGCACCATTGGCGCCTTCTGGGGCGGCATGACCATCGGCCTGGTTCAGCAGTTCGCCACGCTGGTGCTGCCGACCCAGTTGCAGAACGCGGCCATCTTCGTCGTGTTCCTGGGCATCGTCTTCCTGCGGCCCGAGGGCCTGTTCGGCAAATCGGCGGAGCGCGCATGAAATCAAAAGCTTCCGACCGCCGCGGATGGATGCTGGGCATCGGCGCCCTGGTGGTGTACCTGGCCGGCGCGCTGTCGATCAGCAACTCCTACTACCAGCTGATCTTCACCCTGGTGCCGATCTGGGCCTGCATGGGCGTGGCCTGGAACATCTTCAGCGGCTATTCGGGCCTGGTCTCGTTCGGTCACGCGGCCTTTTTCGGCCTGGGCGCGTTCACCGTGACGCTGCTGCTCGTGCACTTTGACATCTCGCCGTGGTTCGGCATGATCGCCGCCGCGGGCGTGGGCGCCCTGGCCGGCGCGCTGATCGGCGCGCCCACCTTCCGTCTGCGCGGACTTTATTTCGCGCTGGCCATGCTGGCCTACCCGCTGGCCATTCTGTACGTCTTCGAATGGCAGGGCCTGCGCGAGCTCACGCTGCCCATGAAGCGCGAGAACAGCTGGATGTGGATGCAGTTCCCCGACCCGCGCTGGTACATCGTGCTGGCATTGGCTTTGCTCACGCTCGCGGTGCTGATCAACCTTCGCGTGGCGCGCTCGCGCTTTGGCCTGTCGCTGCTGGCGATCAAGCAGAACGAGTTGGCGGCGCAGGCCGCGGGCATCGATCCCTTTCGCTGGAAGCTCAAGGCGCTGGTGCTGTCGGCCGCCATCACCGGGATGACGGGCGGTTTCTACGCGGTCGTGCTCCTGGTGGTCACGCCCAGCAGCGTGTTCGGCATGCTGGTGTCCGCACAGGCGATGGTGATGGCCTTGTTCGGCGGTGTCGGCACAGTGGCCGGGCCCATCCTGGGCGCGCTGCTGCTGGTGCCCACGGGGGAGATCCTGCAGGCCGAACTGGGCAGCATCATTCCCGGCATCCAGGGCGTGGTGTATGGCGCGGCCATCATGCTGGTGGTGCTGCTCGCGCCCGAGGGTGTGTTGCCGCGCGTGATGAGCCGCTTGCGGCGCGAGGGGCCGGTCAACGCACCCATGCAGGTGGACTCGCGTCCCTATGTCCGTGAACCGGCGCCCTCCCAGCGTACCCAGGCAGGGGTGCTGATGTCGGTCAGCGGCCTCACCAAAGCCTTCGGCGGCGTGGTGGCGGTCAGCGATGTGTCCTTCGAGGTGTACGAGGGCGAGATTCTCGGGATCATCGGTCCCAATGGCGCGGGCAAGACCACGCTGTTCAACGTGCTCAATGGCGTGCTGCCGCCCAGTGCCGGAACCGTCAGCCTGGAAGGGCGGCGCATCGACGGCCTGCAGCCGCAGGCCTTGTGCCGCGCCGGTATCGGCCGCACTTTCCAGGTGGTGCGCCCGTTTGCGCGCCTGTCCCTGTTGGACAACGTGGTCGTGGCGGCTTTTTCGGTGCACGAGCAAGACGCCGATGCGTATGTCGCCGCGCAGGCGGCGCTGGACCAGGTCGGGCTGGGTGCGCACAGCGCGGTACCGGCGTCGGGCCTGACCAGCCTGCAGATGCGGCTGATGGAACTGGCCCGCGCGGCGGCCGCCAAGCCGCGTCTGATGCTGCTCGACGAGATCCTGGCCGGCCTGGGATCGCAGGAGGTGGAACACGTGCTCAAGGTGATCGACGGCTTGCGCCGCTCGGGCATCACCATCGTGGTGATCGAGCACACCATGCAAGCCATGGTGCGGCTGGCCGACCGCCTGATCGTGCTGGACCACGGCAAGCTGCTGGCCAGCGGCCTGCCGGCCGACGTGACCAGCGCGCCGGAAGTGATCGAGGCCTACCTCGGCAAGAAATGGATGGCGCATGCTGCAAATCGATAGCCTCAAGGTGTCGTACGGCGGGTTGCACGCCCTGAGCGGCGTCAGCCTGACCGTCGGCGAAGGACGCTTCGTCGCCATCGTCGGCCCCAATGGCGCCGGCAAGACCACGCTGTTCAAGGCCATCTCGGGCACCGTCCCGGTCGAAGCCGGGACGATCCGCTTCATGGGCAAGGATCTGGCCAACGTGCTCCCCGCCGACCGTGCAACCCTGGGCATCGCCCACGTGCCCGAGGGGCGCCAGGTGTTCAAGTCGATGACCGTGCTCGAAAACCTGGAGATGGGTGCGCAGACCCGCCAGGCGCAGCGCGATTTCGCAAGCTCGCTCGAGCTGATCTACGCCCTGTTTCCGCGGCTGGCGGAGCGGCGCGGTCAGCTGGCCGGCACGCTGTCGGGGGGTGAGCAGCAGATGGTCGCCATCGGGCGCGGCCTCGCGTCGCTGCCCAAGCTGCTGATGCTGGACGAACCCTCGATGGGCCTGGCGCCGGCGATCGCCGACCAGATCTTCGAGACCATCGAGCGGATCCACCGGGAGCGGGGCGTTTCGCTGCTGCTGGTGGAGCAGCGCGTCGCCGAGGCGCTGGAGGCCTGCGACTACGGCTACGTGCTCGAGTCCGGCCGCATGGCCCTGGAGGGAACCCACCAGGACCTCATGAAGGATGCCAAGGTCAAACAGACCTATCTGGGCATGTGATCGATCCGATTCAACCACCCAAAGGAGACACGATGAAACTCACCATCCGCCGCAGCATGCTGCACCTGGCCGGCTTGGCCATGGCCAGCGCACTCACCGTTCCCGGCGCGGCGTTCGCGCAGGCCAAGGAGGTCAAGGTTGCCGTCGTCGTTCCGCTCTCGGGGGCATGGGCCCGCAGCGGTGAGATGCACGTCAAGGGCGCCGAACTCGGCGTCAAGCACATCAACGACGCCGGCGGCATCAAGGCCCTGGGCGGCGCCAAGATGAAGCTGGTCGTCATCGATTCGGGTGACTCCACCGAAAAGGCCAAGGCCGCGGCGCAGCGGCTGGTGGCTTCGGAGCCCGACGTGGTGGCAGGCACCGGCGCCTTCGTCAGCTCATTCACCCTGGCGGTGACCGAGGTGACCGAGCGCGCGAACATGCCCTGGCTCACGCTGTCGTATTCCGACGCCATCACCGCCCGCGGCTACAAGAACGTCTTCCAGACGTCCATGACCGCAGGCGCCCAGGCCGAGCACGCCCTGCCGCTGCTCGCGCAGGTCGCCAAGACCGCCACTGGCAAGGCGCCCACGACAGTGGCCATCATCATGGACAACACCGCGTCGCCGGCGAGCTTCACCAAGCCGATGCGCGAGACCGGCTTCGCCAAGCTGGGCCTCAAGCTGGTGACGGACGAGATCTACACGCCGCCGCTGTCGGATGCCACCTCCCTGGTGCAAAAGCTGCGCAACACACGCCCTGACATGTTGCTGCTGCTGACGACCAATGTGCCCGACTCCAAGCTGATCCTGGAGAAGATGAACGAAATGGGCCTGGGCAAAGGCCGCATTCCGGTCATCGCGAACGGCACCGCGCTGGGCATGCCCGAGATGCTCAAGCTGCTGGACAAGAGCGTCCTCGAAGGCGTGATGGTCACCGCCGGAAACTGGGGCGGCAAGGGCCAGGAAAAGATCGCCGCCGACTTTGCCAAGGCCACGGGTGAGCCCTGGGTGGTGCAGGACGCGATCTCCACCTATGGCGACATGTGGATCATCAAGGACGCCATCGAAAAGGCGGGAGTGGCCGACCGCGAGAAGGTGGCCAAGGCCATTCGCGAGATGAGCACCACCTCCACCACCGGCGCGGGACGCTTCTACCCTGGCAAGGGCGTCAAGTTCGACGACCACGGCCGCCGTGTCGACGCCGACATGGTGATCGTGCAGTGGCAAAACGGCGTGCCCAAGACGGTCTACCCGCCGGAGCTCGCGTCCGCCAAGGTGATGTGGTCCAAGAAGTGATGTGTACCCGCGGCGGGCTTTCGCCCGCCGCAGTCTCAATTGGGAGTTGACATGAACGAAGAACTTTTCCAGCGCGGCCTGGCCGTGCGCAAGGCGGTCGTGGGCGCCGACTATGTCGAGAAGTCGCTGGCCGAGGCCGACGACTTCACCCGGCCGCTGCAAGAGCTGGTGACCCAGTTCGCCTGGGGTTCGGTGTGGACCCGGGAGGGCCTGACCCTCAAGACCCGCAGCATGCTCAATCTGGCCATGCTCACGGCGCTCAACCGCCCGCACGAGTTGAAGCTGCACCTCAAGGGCGCGCTGCGCAACGGCTGCACCCAGGAGGAGATCCGCGAGGTGTTGTTGCAAGCCGGTGTGTATGCCGGCATTCCAGCCGCGGTCGATGCGTTTCGCGTCGCCAAGGAAGTGTTCAAGGAAGGGGAGCCGGGCCGCTGACGCGCGCACGGCCCCTGCTTGGGAGATTTGTGATGACAACCATTGGATTTGTGGGCCTGGGCAACATGGGCCACCCCATGGCCACACGGCTGCGAGATGCAGGCGTGGAGCTTGTGGTGAACGACACCCGCACCGAGGTGGCACGCGCCTTCGCGGGTGGCAAGGTGAGCGTCGCAGATTCGCCCCGCGAGGTGGCCGACCGGTCCGACTTCGTCTTCATGAGCCTGCCCACGCCGGCCGCGGTGCGCGCCGTCGTGGGCGGCGAACAGGGTCTGGTGCATGGGCGCCGCGCCAAGCTGGTGGCGGACCTGTCCACCACCGGCCCGACGCTGGCCCGGGAGGCGGCCGGGCTGCTCGAGCCGGCGGGCATCGCTTTCATGGACGCGCCGGTCAGCGGCGGCATCACGGGCGCGCAAAAAGGCACGCTCACCATCATGGCTTCGGGCGCACTGGCCGACCATGAGCGCGCACTGCCGTTCCTCGCGCACATCGGCCGCGTTGTGCGCGTCGGCGACGCCGCGGGTCAGGGCCAGGCGATGAAACTGCTGAACAACCAGTTGTCCGCCACGGCCATGGTGGCCACCGCCGAGGTGATGGTGCTGGGGGTCAAGGCCGGTCTCGATCCGGCTGTGATGCTCGATGTTCTCAACACCAGCAGCGGACGCAACACCGCCACCGCCGACAAGTTTCCGCGCTCGGTGCTCGACCGCAGCTTCAACTTCGGCTTTCGCTCCGTGCTGTTTTACAAGGACGTGCACCTGTGCCGGCAGTTCGCCGATGAGTTCGGCGTGCCCTTCGCCGTCGGCGATGCGGTCGACAAGGTCTGGGAGCGGGCGGCCCGCGAACTGGGTGACGGCGACTTCACCCGCGTCGTCGAGTTGGTCGAGCGCGAGGCGGGCGTCCAGGTGGGCGCCGCGCCAACCCAGGAGTAAGCCATGGCGGCCTCGACCCAGTTCCGTGTCGGCGTCGACACAGGCGGCACGTTCACCGACCTCATCCTGATCGGCGACGACGGCCGCCTGCTGCGGCGCAAGGTGCTGTCCACGCCGGACGACTTCTCGCGCGGCATCCTGCAGGCCTTGACCGAGACGCTGGCCGAGCACGGCCTGTCCGGCGCCGACCTGCGCGAGTTCATCCACGGCACCACCGTTGCCACCAATGCCATTCTCGAAGGCAGTGGGCCCACGGTGGGCCTGCTCACCACGCGCGGCTTCGCCGACGTGCTGGAGATCGGCCGCGGCACCTGGGCGAGCGACGTGCACGACCTGCGCTGGATCAAGCCCGCGCCGCTGGTGGCGCGGGCGCACCGGCTGGAGATCGACGAACGCCTGTCCGCCAGCGGCCAGGTGTTGCGCAGCCCCGACCGCGCGCAGGTGATCGAGGCGCTCGGACAGCTCCATGCGCAGGGCATCCGTGACGTCGCGGTGTGCCTGATCAATTCCTATGTCGATGACCGGCACGAGGTCTTCGTGGAGGACGTCGCGCGCGAGTGCTTCCCCGACATGACCCTGTGCCGCTCCACCGAGGTGCTGGGCGAGGCGCGCGAATACGAGCGCACCAGCACCACGGTGATCAATGCCTACCTGCGTCCGGTGGTCGACCGCTACCTGCACCGCCTGCAGACGGCGCTGGCGGACGTGGGCTATGCCGGCAAGGTGCTGGTGATGCAGTCCAACGGCGGCCTGATCTCCGCCGACCTGGCGCGCCGCCGGCCGGTGAACATCGTCGAGTCCGGGCCCGCGGCCGGTGTGCTGGCCGCGTGTTATCTGGCCGAGCAGACCGGCGAGAGCGACCTGATCGCCTTCGACATGGGCGGCACCACCGCCAAGGCCACGCTGATCGAGAAGGGCAGGCCGCTCGAATCGTCCGAATACCACGTGGGCGGCGGCATGAGCCATTCGGGCGGCGGGGGCGGCGGCCACGTGATCCGCGTACCCTCGATCGAGATCGCCGAGGTCGGCTCCGGCGGCGGCAGCATCGCCTGGATCGACGCCGGCGGCGCCCTTCGGGTGGGCCCGCGCAGTGCGGGCGCCTCGCCCGGGCCGGCCTGCTACGCGCAAGGCGGCACCGAGCCCACCGTCACCGACGCGTATGCGGCGCTGGGTTATCTCAACCCCGGCGCGATCGCTGGCGGCGCCAAGTCGATCGAGGTCGAGCGGGCCAACGACGCCATCGCCGGCCGCATCGCCGCGCCGTCGGGCCTGTCCACCGAGGATGCGGCCTTCGGCATGTACGCGGTGGGCACATCCAACATCATCCGCGCCATCCGCGCGGTGTCGGTGGAGCGGGGCCGCGACGCGCGCGACTACACGCTGATCGCCTTTGGCGGCGCCGGCCCGCTGCACGCGGCGGAGCTGGGCCGATCGCTCGGCCTGCGCCGCGTGCTGGTGCCGAACTCGCCCGGCCTGTTCAGCGCGCTGGGGCTGCTGATGGCCGACGTGCAGCACAAGTTCTCACGCACGGTCCTTCGCCGCATCCGCGACATCGATGCGGCCGAGGCGGCACGCCTGGAACGCCTGTACCAGGAGCTTGAAGCGGGCGCCCGCGCCGAGCTGCAGGACGACGGCCATGCCGGGGCCGCCATCGCCGTCACGCGCGCCGCGACGGTGCAGTACCTGGGGCAGTCGCACGAGCTGCTGATCGAAGCCGAAGGCGGCCCGCTGGACATGGCCGCTTGCGACCGGCTGGCGCAGGCCTTTTGCGACGAGCATCAAAAGACCTACGGCTATCAGGAAGACCGCGCCCGGGTGCAGATCGTGAGCCTGCGTGTCACGGCCACCGCGCTCACGGCCAAGGCCTCCTATGCCGACGTCGGCCGCCAGGCCATGGCCCAGCCCAGTGCCGCCCGCGCGCCGATGCGGCGTGCCTATTTCGGGGCCCAGGCCGGTTGGCGCGACGCCCGCGTGGTCGGCCGCGCGGACCTGCGGGGTGCGCCTGTCGCCGGCCCGGCGATCGTCGAGGAGTTCGACACCACGGTGGTGATCCCGCCCGACTGTTCGGCCGCCGTCGATGCGTATGGCAACGTGGTCATCACGATGGCGCAAGCCGTCCAGGTGCAGTCGCCAGACGGTGCGATCGACGCCGCGTCGCTGGAGCTGTTCAAGAACAGCCTGGAGTCGGTCACCGACAACATGGCGCGCACGCTGGCCCGCACTGCACGGTCTCTGATCGTGCGCGACTCGCATGATTTTTCAGTGGCCTTGTGCAACGCGGCGGGCGAGCTGGTCTGCGGCGGCGTGGGCATCGCCGTGCATCTGGAATCCATCCCCAACGCGGTGGGCTCCTTGCCCGAGGCCATGCGCTTGTCGATGAAGCCCGGCGACCTGGTCATCATGAACGACCCGTACGCGGGCGGCATGCATCTGCCGGACATCTTCGTCTTCAAGCCCTTGTTCATCGACGGCGCCCTCAGCGGCTTTGCCGCCGCCGTGGCCCACATGGCCGACGTGGGCGGCCGCGTGCCGGGCGGCAATGCCGCCGACTCGACCGAGATCTTCCAGGAAGGCGTTCGCATTCCGCCGCTCAAGCTGTATTCGCAGGGTGTACTCAACGAGGACTTGTTCACCTTGATCAAGACCAACGTGCGCCAGCCCGACCTGCTGGTGGCCGACCTGCAGGCCGAGATCGCCGCTTGCAACACCGCCGACACCGAGTTCCAGATGCTCGGCCGCCGCATGGGCGGCGTCAGCCTGCACCGCTACATGGACGAACTGATTGCCTATGGCGAGCGCATGGGCCGCATGGCGGTCAAGGCGCTCAAGGCCGGCCGCTACAGTTTTGTCGACCACATCGACGACGACGGCGTGGGCGGCGATCCGGTGCGCATCGAGGTCACGGCCGAGGTGCGCGCCGACGGCATCTTTGTGGACTTCACCGGCACCGCTGCGCAGGTGCGAAGCGCCATCAACGCGCCGATCTCCATCACCCGCTCGGCGGTGGCCTTCGTGGTCAAGGCGCTGATCGGGCAGGAGATTCCGAACAACTCGGGCTTCCTGCGCCTGCTGCATGTCACCGCGCCCGAGGGCAGCGTCGTCAACATGGCGTTCCCGGCGGCCTGCGCGGCGCGCGCCGTGACGGCCTACCGCGTCACCGACGCGCTGATGGGCGCCTTCGCGCCGCTGCGGCCCGAGCGCGTGCCGGCGGCGGGCGATGGCGGCCCGGCGGTGATCAGCGTTGGCGGCGAGGACGCCGACGGCAAGCCCTTCGTGTTCATGGAACTGATCTCCGGCGCCTTCGGCGGCCGCCCGGGCCTGGACGGCCTGGAGGGCGTGGCCATGCCCATCGTCAACGCGCAGAACACCAGCTGCGAGTTGATCGAAGCCAGCTATCCCTTGCGTGTGGAGCACTACGGTTTCGTGCCGGATTCGGCGGGCGCGGGCCAGTACCGCGGCGGGCTGGCGGTGCGGCGCGACCTGCGCTTTCTCGGGCGCCGAGCGGTGCTGCAGATCCGCTCGGACCGTGCGGTGGTGCGGCCCTGGGGGCTGGCGGGCGGCGGGCAGGGCAGCAACTCGAGCAACCTGCTGTTCCCGCCGGATGGCGCGCCGCGTGGTCTGCCTTCGAAGTTCGTGATGGAGATTGCCGGGGGGTCGATGTGGCGGCATACGACGGCCAGTGGCGGGGGGTGGGGGGATCCGGCGCTGCGGTCGGCGCAGGCTGTTGAACATGACTTGGCGGAGGGGAAGGTGACGGGGGCT
>JAZKDA010000024.1:0-2972 GCA_040387815.1 Pseudomonadota bacterium
CGTGCTGCTGGGGCGAGCGCACGTTGCAGGCATCCTTGAAGGTGATCCAGGGATGTCCGGTCTCGAACAGCATGGTGAGCATCTTGCGCCACATGTCGGCGGCCTGGACGGTCTTGCTGGGCTTGATCTCGCCGCGCTTGGCCTTTTCCTCGTAGGCCACATAGGCCTTTTCGAAGTCGGCGCCGAACTTGTCGTGCAGGTCGGGCACGGACGAGGGCGAGAACAGGGTCCACTCGCCCTTTTCCATCACGCGCCGCATGAACAGGTCGGGGATCCAGTTGGCCGTGTTCATGTCGTGGGTGCGGCGGCGGTCGTCGCCGGTGTTCTTGCGCAGCTCCAGGAACTCCTCGATGTCCAGGTGCCAGGTCTCCAGGTAGGTGCAGACCGCGCCCTTGCGCTTGCCGCCCTGGTTCACCGCCACGGCGGTGTCGTTGACCACCTTGAGGAAGGGCACCACGCCCTGCGATTCGCCGTTGGTGCCCTTGATGTGGCTGCCCAGGGCGCGCACGCGGGTCCAGTCGTTGCCCAGGCCGCCGGCGAACTTGGACAGCAGGGCGTTTTCCTTGATCGACTCGTAGATGCCGTCGAGGTCGTCCGGGACGGTGGTGAGGTAGCAGGACGACAGCTGCGAGCGCAGGGTGCCGCTGTTGAACAGCGTGGGCGTGCTCGACATGAAGTCGAAGCTGGAGAGCACTTCATAGAACTCGATGGCGCGGGCTTCGCGGTCGATTTCGTTGAGCGCCAGGCCCATGGCCACGCGCATGAAAAAGGCCTGCGGCAGCTCGATGCGGGTCTTGCGCACGTGCAGGAAGTAGCGGTCGTACAGGGTCTGCAGGCCCAGGTAGTCGAAGTTCAGGTCGCGCTCGGACTTGAGCGCGGCGGCCAGCCGAGGCAGGTCGAACTGGAGCAGGTCGGGATTGAGCAGCTCGTTGTCGACGCCGCGCTTGATGAAGCCGGGGAAATAGTCGACGTAGCTGCCGGCCATCTCGGCGGGCGTGATGTCGCGGGCCAGCACTTCCTTGAAGATGGTGTGCAGCAGCAGGCGCGCTGTGGCGTAGGTGTAGTCGGGGTCTTTTTCGATGAGGGTACGGGCGGCCAGGATGGAGGCCTTGTAGACCTCGTCGATGGGCACACCGTCGTACAGATTGCGCAGGGTCTCCGCGAAGATGGGGTCGGCCTTGACGTCGTCGCCGAGATTGGCGCAGGCGCTGGTGATCAGTGACTTGAGGTGGTTCAGGTCGAGCGCGATGCGCTGGCCGCCGTCCGTGACATGCAGCACGGTTTCGGCCGGCTTGGCGGTCTCGGCCTGTTTGGCGGCGCGCTCTTGTGCGCGGCGCTCGCGGTACAGCACGTAGGCGCGGGCGATCTCGTGGTGGCCGCCGCGCATCAGGCCCAGTTCGGCCTGGTCCTGTACGTCTTCGATGTGAAAGGTGCCGCCGCCCGGGCGCGAGCGCATCAAGGCCCGAACCACCGCCTGCGTCAGGCCGTCGACCATCTCGCGCACGCTGGCCGAGGCCGCGCCCTGGGTGCCATGAACGGCCAGGAAGGCCTTCATCATGGCGATGGCGATCTTGTCCGGCTCGAACGGCACGACGGCGCCGTTGCGGCGGATGATCTGGTAGTGGGCGTAGGGGTTGCCGGTGCTGGCGGCCCCAGCAGCGGAGCCCAGGGGGGTGGTGCCAAGGTAGGCGGAGGAGGGGGGGGAGCTCAGGGCTGTCTGCATGATTCCTCGTCGAGGTGACTTCTTCGAAAGGTGCGACGCAATGTGTGCGGCCGCACCCGCTTCTTGTGTTTGGTTTAGGAGCTTGGGGGCACTATATCTAGTGGTTGACTGTCGCGCAAGACACTATCGGTAGTGTTTACACGAAGGGCGCGATTGTACGGGTATGTAGAGGGCGAACCCGCGACACAGGCGTGCGGATGTCTCGTCCAGCGGCCACCGCGGAACCGGCTTTGCCGGGCCGCTGGTGGCGCCCCCTTGAGGGGGGGACGGCTACACGAAGTGAGCCGTTTCGGGGGTGGGCCTGTTTCAGGCGGCGTACCAATCGCGCGGCCAAGCCGTTGCGCGGCGCAGGCGCGGCCAGTCGAAGCCGCTTCCGGGGTCTTGCTTGCGGCCGGGGGCGATGTGTTCGTGGCCCGCGACATGCCGCAGCGGATAGCGTTGCGCCAGCGCCGCGATCACCGCGCCGAGCGCCTCATATTGCGCATCTTCGAAGGTGCCGCCTTCCAGGCCCTCGAGCTCGATGCCCACCGAGTCGTCGTTACAGTTGTCGCGTCCGCGCCAATGCGAGCGGCCGGCATGCCATGCGCGATCGTCGCAGCTGACGAACTGCAGCAATTGCCCGCCGCGGCGCACAAAAAAATGGGCGGAGACCTCGGCGCCGCGGATCGACTGGAAGTAGGGGTGCGCGTCCCAGTCGAGACGGTTGCAGAACAGTCGCTCGACAGCGTCCCCTGAAAAATCGCCCGGCGGCAGGCTGATCGAATGAAGCACCACCAGGTCGATGCAGGCGCCGGCGGGGCGGGGGCCGAAGTTCGGTGAGTCGATTCGCCGCGCGAAACGATACCAGCCGCCCCGCCAGAGCGCATCATGCTCGCCGGCCGGCTGCTGCGCGGGTGGCTTCATTCGCGCTCGTCGCCCGGGTCGTCGACACCCGGGGTGGCGATCGCCAGGCGCGCGATGCGGTAGCGGATCTGGCGCAGGCTCAGGCCCAGCCGCTGGGCGGCGGCGGTTCGGTTGAAGCCACTGGCGCGCAGCGCGCGCACCAGGAACTCGCGCTCCTGTTCGTCCAGCCAGGCCTGCAGGTCGGTCGGCATGAAGTGGGGGTCTTGCGTGGCGGGCGACTGCGACGCGGCGGCTGGTGATGACGCGGCTGATGGAGCGGTGGCCGCCACCGGCCCTGCCGTCCCGGACGTGTCCGGTGTCACGGCCGCCGGGGTTGCGGCCGGGGCTGCCGTGGCCGCGGCTTCGG
>JAZKDA010000024.1:2982-9461 GCA_040387815.1 Pseudomonadota bacterium
CCTGCAGCGCATCGCCTTCGAACAAGGCCACGGCGCGGTGGAGCAGGTTTTCGAGCTCGCGCACGTTGCCGGGCAAGGGCGTCGACTGCAGTTGCGCCACCACCGCGTCCGACAGCGGCGGCACCGGCATGCCGGTGTCGTGGGCGATGCGTTGCAACAAGGCATGGCACAGCGCGGGCAGGTCTTCGCGGCGCTCGCGCAGGGGCGGCACCAGGATCTCGATCACGTTGAGCCGGTAGAACAGGTCCTGGCGAAAGCGCCCGGCCTGCACCTCGGCCACCAGGTCCTTGTGGGTGGCGCTGACAATGCGCACGTCGACCACGTCTTCCTGGGTGGAGCCCAGCGGCCGCACGCGCCGCTCCTGGATGGCGCGCAGCAGCTTGGACTGCATCGGCAGGGGCAGATCGCCGATTTCGTCGAGGAACAGTGTGCCGCCGCTGGCGGCCTGGAAGTAGCCTTCGCGGTCCTGGTTCGATCCGGTGTAGGAGCCCTTGCGTGCGCCGAAGAACTCGGCTTCCAACAGGGTCTCGGGGATGGCGCCGCAGTTGACCGCCACGAACGGGCCCGACGCCCGGTGGCTGCAGGCGTGGATGGCGCTGGCGACCAGTTCCTTGCCGGTGCCGGACTCGCCGCGCACCAGCACCGGCGCCATGCTGCGTGCCACCTTGGCGATGCGCTCCTTGACCTGCCGCATCGCGCGCGAGCCGCCGACCAGGCGCTGCAGCGCGCTGGTGCCGCCCGCCGGGGTGGGGCCGCCGTCGGCCTGGCGCTGCGCGGTGGCGGCGCGGCCGCGCGGCGCATCCACCTCCTGGACGGCCGAGGCGACGACAGTGCGGAACTGGCGCAGGTCGACCGGCTTGGTGAGGTAGTCGAAGGCGCCGGCCTTGAGCGCCTCGACCGCGTTTTCGGCCGAGCCATACGCCGTCATGACGACGCAACGCTCCGGCCGCTGCTGGTCTGCCAGGCCTTGCAACAGTTCGAGGCCGAGGCCGTCGGGCAAGCGCATGTCGGAGATGACGACATCGAAGCGGCGTGCCTGCAGCAACTCGCGCGCATGGGCCAGGTCGGCCGCGCATTCGACCTGGTAGCCCTCGCGCAGCAAGGTCAGCTCATACAGGGTGCGCAGGTCCGGCTCGTCGTCGACGACGAGCACCTGGGCGACGGCTGCGGTGGGCTGTGAATTCATGAAGCGCCGATTGTGGCAGGCGCAAGGGCTTCGGCGGTGCGCGCGGACACAGCGAGAAAGTCGACGAAGAACTCGTTGCCCTCGCGCGGCTCGCCCAGCGGCGAGCGGCCGCGGCGGTAGCCGATCTGCGCGCCGTGGCGCTCGCACAGCTCGCGGCAGATGTACAGGCCCAGGCCGCTGGAGCGGCTTTCAGACGAAAAGAAGGGCTCGAACAGGTGACGCTGCACGCCGGGCTCGAGCGCCGGTCCGTCGCTCCAGACGCGCAGGCCGACCCCGCCCGCCGTGCCGGTGGTCGCCACCTGGATGGAGTCGGCCTGAACGCCGGCATAGCGCAGCGCGTTGTCCAGCAGGTTCACCAGCACGCGCCGCAGGTGGTCGGACTCGAACGGCACCACGCTGCGGCCCGCGTGAAGCGACACCCGCAGCCGGCCGGCGCTGGCGGTCTGGCGGGCCCAGTCGGCGCAGGCGGCTTCCACGCTGGGGTCCAGCGGCAGCGTGACCGAGTTGGCGCGGCCTTGCTGCTGAACCCGGGCCACGCTGAGAATCTCGTCGGCAATCTGCGCCAGCCGCTGGGCGTTCTGCCGCACCAGCGCGCTCAGCTGGCGCTGGGTCGGATCGGTGAGGTCTTCGTCCAGCAGCGCGTTGGCCTGTGCGATGGCGGTCAGCGGGTTGCGGATCTCGTGCGCCACGGCCGCCGACATGCGCCCCATCGCCGCCAGCTTCTCGATGCGAAGCCGCGCCTCCATCTCGCGCAGGTCTTCCAGGAACAGCACACACAGGCTGATCTGGCCCTCGGCGCCGGTGGCGGCCAGGCGCGTGCGCACGAACATGCGGCGCTGCGGCTGTCCCTCGGGGCCGACGCCCACCTCGTGCAACTGGTTGGCTTGGTAGACGATGGTGCGCTGGGCCAGCTCCATCAGCGGCAGCCAGCTGGGGTCGTCCGCGAGGTTGAAGCCCGGCGCCGTCCCGCCGCGCCCCAGCAGCGAACAGGCGGTGGGGTTGGCCGCGCGCACCAGGCCGGCGGCGTCCACCACCAGCACACCGTCGGCCAGGTTCTCGATGACCAGTTCGTTGACCTGGGCCTGGATGCGTGCGGCTTCCTGGCTTTCGATGGCGCGCTGCTCCTCGCGCGCCAGCCGGCGCGCCAGCGAGTTGACCAGCAGTGCCAGCGCGAGATAGCCCAGGCCGGTCATCGCTTCCTGCAGCATCAGGCGCTGCGCCGGATCGAAGGGCGGCTGCAGCGATCGAAGGCTCGCGTCGATCAGCAGCAGCACGGTCACGGCGGCGGCCGTGGTCACGGCCAGGGCGCGCGGGCCGAGCACCGAACCCATCAGGACCGGGACCGCCAGCAGCGGCGCGAAGTTGATGCCGCCAGCCTGGGTGAACTGAAGCGTGGCAATCGCCACGAGGTCGACGCCGATGGTGAGCAGCCACTGCGCGCCCAGCGCCCGACGCGGCGCGGCGCTGAACAGGCGCACCGCGAGGGTGGCCGCCAGGTAGACGCCGCAGAACCCGAGGATCCAGAACTGGTTGGGTGCCGGCTGGAGCACGGTGAACAGCGCCGACAGCAGCGTCAGCAGCACCGCGGCGACGCCGACCCGCGCCGTGGCGAAACCGCGCCACAGGCGGTGGAAGGCCGAGCCCTCGGGCGGCCGGGCCTGCGGATCCTCCCAAGGCGCAACCGAGACCGGACCTGTCATGTCACGCCACGTCTTTCAGGCGGTGCTCGGCGCAGCAATACAGCCGCCCGCGCGGATCCACCAGCGCGTCGCTGCGCGGCAGGTGCACCTGGCACACCGCGCAGGCGACCATGTCCTGCGGCGCGGCTGGCGGTGGCTTGGTCTTACGGGCCGACGAGGCGTCGCGCTCATCCTGGCGCTGGTGGCGCCACAGCAAATAGACGACCAACAACACACCGAACAGCACAAGGTATTTCATGGGGTCCGCCCCAGCACCACTTCAAGGACGAATCGCGAACCGACGTAGGCCAGCAGCAACAGCAGCGAGCCCACGTAGAGCATGCGCACGGCGGTGCGTCCGCGCCAGCCAAAGCGCGCGCGGCCCAGCAGCAGCAACGCGAAGGCGGCCCAGGCGAGCACCGAGAACACCGTCTTGTGGTCCCAGCGCCAGCGTTGCCCCCACACTTGCTCGCCAAACACGATGCCCGCCAGCAAGGTGGCCGACAGCAGCACGAAGCCGGCGGTGACGAAGCGGAAGGTCAGGCGTTCCAGGGTGAGCAGCGGCAGGCCGGCATGCGCTTCGGTGGCCTGGCGCATGTGACGTTCGGCTCGCATCATCAGCCAGGCATGCACCACGGCGGCGGCGAACAGGCCGTAGGAGGCAATGCCCAGCGCCCAGTGCAGCGGAAGCCACGGGGAGGCCGCCACATGCAGCGGGCTGCCCGGAAACAGCAGCGCCAGCAGCACCGTGGCGGCGCCCAGGCCGGCCAGCGCCCAGCGCGCCCGCAGTTGCGGGAACATCTGGCGCTCGATCGTGTAGACCGTGAGCACCAGCCAGGCCGTGACCGACAACGCGGGGGCGAAACCGAAGCGCGGCGCCTGCCCGAGCAGCGACCAGGCCAGCACGACGGCGTGCAGCACCCAGGCGGCCAGCAGGGCCAGGCGCGCCTGGCGCTCGTTCAGACGGTGCGCCGCCGCGGCCGGCACCGCGTAGGCGGCGACGGCGGCCAGGCTCAAGGCCACCCCGGTGGGGGACGCGCTGGGTAGAATCATGGCCTTCAGTTTAGCCCCTCGCTTCGGTCCCTTTCGGTTCATTCGAAGCGTCGCGGCGCCAGCCCACACTCCCCATGGCCTCCGCACTCTCAGACAAACTTTCCCGCCTGGTCAAGGAAATGCGCGGCCAGGCCCGCATCACCGAATCCAACGTCCAGGACATGCTGCGCGAAGTGCGCATGGCCCTGCTGGAGGCCGACGTCGCCCTGCCGGTGGTGCGCGACTTCATCGCCCGCGTCAAGGAAAAGGCGCTCGGCCAGGAGGTGGCGGGCTCGCTCAACCCGGGTCAGGCGCTGGTGGGCATCGTCCATCGCGAGCTGGTGAGCACCATGGGCGAGGGCGTGAGCGACCTCAACCTCGCGGCCCAGCCGCCGGCGGTGATCCTGATGGCCGGCCTGCAGGGCGCCGGCAAGACCACCACCACCGCCAAGCTGGCCAAGCACCTGATCGACAAGCGCAAGAAGAAAGTGCTGACCGTCTCTGGCGACGTGTACCGCCCGGCCGCCATCGAGCAGCTCAAGACCGTCACCGCACAGGCCGGCGCCGAGTGGTTCCCCAGCACGCCCGACCAGAAGCCGCTGGACATCGCCCGCGCCGCGCTCGACCACGCCAAGCGCCACTACTTTGACGTGCTGCTGGTCGACACAGCCGGGCGGCTGGCCATCGACGAAGCGCTGATGCGCGAGATCAAGGAACTGCACGCCGCGCTCAACCCGGTCGAGACCCTGTTCGTGGTCGATGCCATGCAGGGCCAGGACGCGATCAACACCGCCAAGGCCTTCAAGGAGGCGCTGCCACTGACCGGCATCGTGCTGACCAAGACCGACGGCGATTCACGCGGCGGCGCGGCGCTGTCGGTGCGGCAGATCACCGGTGCGCCGATCAAGTTCGCCGGCGTGTCCGAGAAGATCGACGGCCTGGAGGTGTTCGACGCCGAGCGCCATGCCGGGCGCATCCTGGGCATGGGCGACATCGTGGCGCTGGTCGAGCAGGTGCAGGCCGGCGTGGACGTGCAGGCCGCGCAGAAGCTGGCGGCCAAGGTCAAGAGCGGTGAGGGCTTCGATCTCAACGACTTCCTGATGCAGATCCAGCAGATGAAGAAGATGGGCGGCCTCTCGGAGCTGATGGACAAGCTGCCGGCGCAGATGCAGGCCAAGGCCGGCCAGGTCGACATGAACAAGGCCGAGCGCGACATCCGCCGCAAGGAAGGCATCATCTGCAGCATGACGGCGCTGGAGCGCCGCAAGCCCGACCTGATCAAGGCCACCCGCAAACGCCGCATCGCCGCCGGCGCGGGCGTTCAGGTCCAGGAGGTCAACCGCCTGCTCAACGAGTTCGAGCAGATGCAGGGGATGATGAAGAAGATGAAGGGCGGCGGCCTGATGAAGATGATGAAGCGCATGGGTGGCATGAAGGGCATGCCCAAGCCGCCGTTCTGATCACGCCGCGCGCAGCCGTCGGGTCGCGTGCAGCGCATGGTGGCGCGCCCGGCGCAGCACCGCCGGCGAGCGCGCCTCTTCCGGAACCAGCAGCCAACCCTGCGCGCGCAGGCGCTCGCCCAGCCGCACCTGGCTGGTCAGCACCGCCAGCGGCACGGCCAGCAGCAGCGGCACCGCCACCGGCACCAGCGACAGCAGCGCGCCCAGGTCGATCGTGGCCAGCGCCAAGCCGGCGGCGGCGATCACGGCGGTCAGCGGGGCCAGCCGTGCGAATGCATCGCGCCAGGCCAGGCCAGTGGCTTCCCGCGGGGGCGACTTCCATTCCAGCTTGAGCCCGGTCAGGGCCACCGCCACGAACAGCGAGTGGGCCAGCATGCGGATGGGGGCTTGCAGCAGGGCCAGCGCCGTCTCCAGCAGCGCGCCGCGCACCAGCGTCGCGCCACCGCCGAAGCCAGCCTGGTCGCCGCGCATCAGCACCGCCGCCACACCGAGCACGCGCGGCAGCATCAGCATGCACAGCGTCCAGGCCCACAGGGCCAGCAGTTCGCCGGGCACCGAATGCCATTCGTCGGCCACCCGCGCCCCCGCCATCCACAACGAGGTTCCCAGCGTCATGAAGGCCAGCCACAGCGGCGCGGCCAGATAGGACATGGCGCCCACGCCGAACATGGCGCGGTGGACCCGGTCGATGCCGGGCTCGGCGATCAGGCGGGCGTTCTGCAGGTTGCCCTGGCACCAGCGGCGGTCGCGCTGCAGCTCCGACAGCAGGTCGGGCGGTTGCTGCTCGTAGCTGCCGGTGAGGTCGGACACCAGCCACACGCCATAACCGGCGCGGCGCATCAGCGCGGCCTCGACGAAATCGTGCGAGAGGATCGGGCCGGCCAGGCCGCCCTTGCCCACGATCGGCGCCAGCGCGCAATTGGCCATGAACGGCGCGACCCGGATGATGGCGTTGTGGCCCCAGTAGTGCGAGGCGCCCAGCTGCCAGAACTGCATGCCCAGGGTGAACAGCCGGCCGGTCACGCGTGAGGCGAACTGCTGCGTGCGTGCGTGCAGCGTGGCATGGCCGATGGACTGGGTGGCGGTCTGGATGATGCCGGCGCGCGGATGCGCCTGCATCAG
>JAZKDA010000025.1:0-3965 GCA_040387815.1 Pseudomonadota bacterium
CTGGGTGAATGGCGTACAAGCGCCCTCTGCGGTACAGGCCCACCGGAATCGCGCCACCGTCTTCGGTGGGCAGCCACAGGTATTCGCTGGCGCCCTTGCCCTGGGCTGAGCCGTTGTCGTATTCGCCCAGCATGGCCCAGGCCGGGATGGGACCTTCCGTGTCGCCGTACAGGTAGGCGGTGCCCACGCTGGTGGCGGCGCGCTCGGGCAGGAACAACGCGGCGAACAGGCGGCGCAGCCAGTCGATGAAGCGCTGGCCCAGGTTTTGCTCTTGCGGTGTCGGGTCGTCGGCGCGCGGCTCGCCCTTGAAGACGCGCTGGCCCAGGGCGTTGTGCAGGTAGTCGATGCGCTGGGCCTGGGGTTGAACGTGGCCGCGGCCTTGGCCCCGACCATGGCCGTTGCCGTTGCCGCCGCCGGGGCTCGATTGCATGAAGCGCACCGCTTCCAATCGGCCGCTGGCGTCGTAGTCGAAGCGGCGCACGCCGTCGCTGATCAATGCGCCGTTGGCGTCGAGCTCGTAGCTGACCTGGCTGTCTTGCGTGTCGCGCTCTCGCCCGGCCTGGGTGATGCGCAGCGTGCGCATGATGGCCTGCAGGCGGTTGCTGTTGGCTTCGTAGCTATAGCGGCGCTCGGCGCCTTTTCGCGCGAAGCGGGTGATGCGCCCGGCGTTGTAGAACCTGTGCCGCCTCGCCATTTTCCTATGGTGTAAAACCTGAGCGACCAACGTGCCTACGCGCGCCTCATAAAGCGGCCTCGCAGCCAGGGTACCAATCGAAACCATTGGACGTAACTCGCGATCACACAGGATATCGATGTGATCCACGCATCCTGCATCGGTGTCAACGCCGCTCCGAGCGCGTAAACCGCTGCGGCAACGATCAATGCGGCAATCCCTCCTAGTGGCAGGCTGACCAGAATCATGAGGAGGCTGTGGCGAAAAAGGATCTCCTGCCTGAGTTCGGGGTTGGGCGTGGTAACGTAACTAACGACCGTCCATAGCGCCAGGCCCACAAACGTGCCGATCCAAAGTTGCCACAAAATTGCTGAGGACTTAGGCATCGCTATCTCCGCACGCAGCGCTGCTTACACACGTTGACTATGTGTTCGGTGTACTCCTGGCAGTCGTCACCGGCTGGTCCGACTCCGTACTTCGGCCTGGCCGGGTTCTTCAGTTCGTTCGAAATACAAGTCTCCACGCAACGGTCATCGTCGAGCTCCTTCTTGCAGGCATCAGCATGAAAATAGTCCGTCAAGGGGGACGTCGGCTTCCCTGCGCTTCCTCCGAAGATGTTGGAAAGCACACCCCCGATTCCAGCGGTTGTACTGCCGCAGGTCATGTCGCCACCGCTCCCAACACACGTATACGTGTGATTCAACAGCGGTGGAGCGTACGAGCCAGGTCTACCGCCCAACGGACGACGACAGATATATGTTGCCAGCCCCACTGGATCCGTGAATCGAAGTGGGTCGCCGTCGACATACGCAAAGCGGTTTATCCCCCCCGCCAACCCAATCGGGTCGGCCTGCCGATACCGCCCCACGGCCGGATCATAGTCCCGGAAGTAATTCTGGAACGTGCCTGTCTCCTCGTCGAAGTACTGCCCCGGCATGCGCAGGCTGAGCTCGATCGACTCGGTTGCGCGCAGCCTTGCCGGTTGCTGGTTGCTCGCCCGCAGGATGCCGGTCGGGCTGTTGTCCCCAAACGCCGAGTACGGCCACTGCCACACCACTTCGTTGTCGTCATCCGTCATCAGGCGCGGCGTGCCCAAGTGGTCTGGGTGAATGGCGTACAAGCGCCCTCTGCGGTACAGGCCCACCGGAATCGCGCCGCCGTCTTCGGTGGGCAGCCAGAGGTATTCGCTGGAGCCCTTGCCCTGGGCTGAGCCGTTGTCGTATTCGCCCAGCATGGCCCATGCGGGGAGGGGGCCTTCGGGGTCGCCGTACAGGTAGGCTGTGCCCACGCTGGTGGCGGCGCGCTCGGGCAGGAACAGGGCTGCGAACAGGCGGCGCAGCCAGTCGATGAAGCGCTGGCCCAGGCTCTGCTCTTGCGGGGTCGGATCGTCGGCGCGCGGCTCGCCCTTGAAGACGCGCTGGCCCAGGGCGTTGTGCAGGTAGTCGATGCGCTGGGCCTGGGGTTGGGCTTGGCCGCGGCCTTGGCCCCGACCTTGGCCATTGCCGTTGCCGGGGCTTGCTTGCATGAAGCGCACCGCCTCCAATCGGCCGCTGGCGTCGTAGTCGAAGCGGCGTACACCATCGCTGATCAATGCGCCGTTGGCGTCAAGCTCGTAGCTGACCTGGCTGTCTTGCGTGCCGCGCTCTCGCCCGGCCTGGGTGATGCGCAGCGTGCGGGCGATGGCCTGCAGGCGGTTGCTCGTCGATTCGATCTGCAAGGCTTCGGTTTGCATGCGCCGCTGGTTGGTCAGCCCTTGGGGCGCGTCCAGATCGGCCTCGCCCTCGACGCTGTCGATGGCCTGTAGGCGGTTGCTGTTGGCGTCGTAGCTGTAGCGGCGCTCGGCGCCCTCGCGGGTGAAGCTGGTGATGCGGTCGCGGCTGTCGTAGCCCACCTGCCAGGTCAACGATGCCTGATGCGGCTTGCGCCTGCCCGGGGCCTGGGCCCACAGGTCTTGCGTGATACGGGTGATTCGCCCGGCGGCATCGGATTCATAGCGGGCGAACTCGGTGGACGTGATGCGCCCGTCGGCGTCGAAGCCGCGCTGGGCGGCATCGCCACTGGCCCAGCGCCAGGCGCGCGGCTGGCCCAGGGCGGTGTGGGTGAGGTCGGTCAGCCAGGGCTGGGCGCCTGGGTTGCGGCCACGCTGTTGGCCCGGCAGTTGCACATCAATGCCCACGATGCGGCCTGCCAAGCGGCGGTAGGTGAGCTTGAGGCCGCTGGGGTAGGTGATGCTGTCCAGTTCACCCCCATTCCACGCGTAGCCCAAGCGCAGCTGGGTGGAATTCGATGGGTTGTCGTTGACCGCTTGAACCTTGCGCAGGATGCGGCCCTGGGCATCGCGCTCATAGCGGGTGCCGCCGGACTTGTCTTCCAGGGCGGTGATGCGGTCAGCCGCGTCATAGGCGATGTGCGCCTCATGAGCGGGGGCGTACTGGATGCGCGTGGCGCGGCCCAGCGCGTCGCGCTCGATGCGCTGCACCTGGCCCTTGGCGTCGGTGATGCTCACCACGCGCCCGGCGTTGTCGCGCTCGTAGCGCACGGTGCCGCTGTCCGGGCTGGACTCACTCATGACTTCGCCGAAGGCATTCACATTGAACGCGGTGGTGACGCCCTTGGGGTCGGTGAAGGTGGTCAGTTGGTCCAGGGCGCTCCAGGCCTGCGCGGCGCTGGCGTTGTCGGGCAAGGTGGTGCGGGTGGTGCGGCCCAGGCCATCGAGGGTCTGCACGGTCGTCTGGCCCAGGGGCGTGGTGCTTGCGATGGGCTGGCCGTTGGCGTCGTAGCTCAAGGTTGTGGTCTGGCCCGATGCGTTGGACAGGGCGGCCACGCGGTTGAGGGCGTTGATGGCCCGGGTGGTGACGCGCTCGATCTGGCCGCCGGGGCCGCGCACTTCCTCGCGCAAGCGGTTGCCCTGAGCATCGAGGGTGAAGCTGATGTCGGCGCCGCGGTTGTCGCTTGCGCCAATTAGGCGCCCGGCCGCATCCCATCGGTAGTCGATACGATGGCCATTGGGCCGCTGGACGGCGGCGAGCTGGCCCGTGGCGGTGTAGCCGTAGGCGGTGACTTCGTTGCCGCGAGCCTCGCTCAGCAGCCGACCGCGCGCGTCATAGGCATAGCTTGTGACCAGGCCAGTGGGGTCGGTCTGGGTGAGCACGCGGCCGGCGCCGTCGTGGGTAAAACGGGTGGCGCGGCCCAGCGGGTCGGTGATGCTTGTGCGCCGGCCCTGGTGGTCGTGCTCGTAGCGCCACAGGGCGCCTGTGGGATCGGTGAAGGTCTCGGGCAGGCCCTGCGGGGT
>JAZKDA010000026.1:0-9436 GCA_040387815.1 Pseudomonadota bacterium
TCAGCATGATCATGGGCCCCTGCGCCGGCGGCGCGGTGTACTCGCCGGCCATGACCGACTTCATCTTCATGGTCAAGGACAGCTCCTACATGTTCGTCACCGGCCCCGAGGTGGTCAAGACCGTGACGCACGAGGAAGTGTCCGCCGAAGAGCTGGGCGGCGCCATCACCCACACCACCAAGAGCGGCGTGGCCGACCTGGCCTTCGAGAACGACGTCGAGGCGCTGATCATGCTGCGGCGCCTGTACAACTACCTGCCGCTGAACAACCGCGAGAAGCCGCCGATCCGCCCGAGCAACGACCCGGTGGACCGCATGGACTACTCGCTCGACACCCTGGTGCCGGACAACGCCAACAAGCCCTACGACATGAAGGAGCTGATCGCCAAGACGGTGGACGACGGCGACTTCTTCGAGCTGCAGCCCGAGTACGCCAAGAACATCATCATCGGCTTTGCCCGCATGGAAGGACAGACGGTGGGCATCGTGGCCAACCAGCCGCTGGTGCTGGCCGGCTGCCTGGACATCAAGAGCAGCATCAAGGCCGCGCGCTTCGTGCGTTTTTGCGATGCGTTCAACATTCCCGTCATCACCTTCGTCGACGTGCCCGGCTTCATGCCCGGCACCAGCCAGGAGTACGGCGGCATCATCAAGCACGGCGCCAAGCTGCTGTATGCGTATGCCGAGTGCACCGTGCCCAAGGTCACCGTGATCACCCGCAAGGCCTATGGCGGCGCGTACGACGTGATGAGCTCCAAGCACCTGCGCGGCGACGTGAACTTCGCCTGGCCCAACGCCGAGATCGCGGTGATGGGCGCCAAGGGCGCGGTGGAGATCATCTTCCGCGAGGACAAGGGCGACCCGGTAAAGCTGGCCGCCCGCGAGGCCGAGTACAAGGCCCGCTTCGCCAACCCCTTCGTGGCCGGCGCGCGCGGCTTCATCGACGACGTGATCCTGCCGCATGAGACGCGCAAGCGCATCTGCCGTTCGCTGGTGATGTTGCGTGACAAGAAGCTGGAAAACCCGTGGCGCAAGCACGGCAACATTCCCCTGTAAGAGGAGAAAACAATGTTCGAAAAGATCCTCATTGCCAACCGCGGCGAAATCGCCTGCCGCGTCATCAAGACCGCCCGCAAGATGGGCATCAAGACCGTGGCCGTGTTTTCCGACGCTGACCGCGACGCCCGCCATGTGCGCCTGGCCGACGAGGCGGTGCACATCGGCGCCGCGCCCAGCCGCGAGAGCTACCTGCAGGCCGACCGCATCATCGCCGCCTGCAAGCAGACCGGCGCACAGGCGGTGCATCCGGGCTACGGCTTCCTGTCCGAGAACGAGGGCTTCGCCAAGCGGGTGGAAGAAGAAGGCATCGTCTTCATCGGCCCCAAGCACTACTCCATCGCGGCCATGGGCGACAAGATCGCCTCCAAGAAGCTGGCCAACGAAGCCAAGGTCAACACCATCCCCGGCTGGAACGACGCCATCGAATCGGCCGAACGCGCCGTGTCGATCGCCAAGGACATCGGCTACCCGGTGATGATCAAGGCCAGCGCCGGCGGCGGCGGCAAGGGCCTGCGCGTGGCCTTCAACGACAAGGAGGCGCTGGAAGGCTTCACCTCCTGCCGCAACGAGGCCCGCAACAGCTTCGGCGACGACCGCGTCTTCATCGAAAAATTTGTCGAGGAACCCCGCCACATCGAGATCCAGGTGCTGGGCGATTCGCATGGCAACGTGATCTACCTCAACGAGCGCGAGTGCTCCATCCAGCGCCGCCACCAGAAGGTGATCGAGGAGGCGCCGTCGCCTTTCATCAGCGACGCCACGCGCAAGGCCATGGGCGAGCAGGCCGTGGCCCTGGCCAAGGCGGTCAAGTACCAGAGCGCCGGCACGGTGGAATTCGTGGTCGGCAAGGACCAGAGTTTTTATTTCCTGGAGATGAACACCCGGCTGCAGGTGGAGCACCCGGTCACCGAGTGCATCACCGGCGTGGACCTGGTCGAGCTGATGATCCGCGTGGCCGCCGGCGAAAAGCTGCCGTTGGCGCAGGCCGATGTGAAGCGCGAAGGCTGGGCCATCGAGTGCCGCATCAACGCCGAAGACCCGTTCCGCAGCTTCCTGCCCTCCACCGGCCGGCTGGTGCGGTTCCAGCCACCCAAGGAAAGCATGTGGGCCGCCGACACGGCGCATCGCTTCGGCGTGCGGGTGGACACCGGCGTCATGGAAGGCGGCGAAATCCCCATGTACTACGACTCGATGATCGCCAAGCTCATCGTGCACGGCACCGACCGCAACGACGCCATCGCCAAGATGCGCGAGGCGCTCAACGGCTTCGTGATTCGCGGCATTTCCAGCAACGTGCCCTTCCAGTCGGCGCTGCTGGCGCACCCGAACTTTCGCACCGGCGACTTCAACACCGGCTTCATCGCCGAGCATTACGGCAAGGGCTTTCGCGCCGAGGATGTCAGCCACGAAGACCCCGACTTCCTGGTGGCGCTGGCCGCCTACGTCAACCGCCGCTCGCTGCAGCGCTCGGCCGGTATCACCGGCCAGATGGGCGGCCATGAGTTCAAGGTGGGTGAAGAGTTCGTGGTCGTGCTGCTCGATGCCGCCGGCGAGCACAAGCGCCAGGCCGTGCGCGTTAGCGACTTCCAGGCCCAGTCGGGCTCCAGCGCGGTCGAGGTCGGCGCCCGGCGCTACGAGATCTGCAGCAATTGGCACCTGGGCGGCGCGCGCATTCGGGGCACGGTCGATGGCCAGCCCTTCACCGCGCAGGTCGAGCGTGGCCTGCCGCGCAACCCGGTGGGCATCGCCATCAACCACAACGGCACCCGCCTGGAGGCCCTGGTGCTCAACCCGCGCACCGCAAAGCTGCACGAGTTGATGCCCTACAAGGCGCCGCCGGACATGAGCCGCTTCCTGCTGTCGCCCATGCCGGGCCTGCTGGTCGACGTGGCCGTGCAGCCGGGCCAGAAGGTGCAGGCCGGTGAGCGGCTGGCCGTGATCGAGGCGATGAAAATGGAAAACGTGCTGTTCGCCCTGGCGGACGGTGTGGTGGGCAAGCTGCTGGCCGGCAAGGGCGAATCGCTCACGGTCGACCAGCCTATCCTGGAGTTCGAGGCATGAATCGGCCATTCAAGGTGCTGGGCGTCCAGCAGATCGCCATCGGCGGCCCCAGCAAGGACAAGCTGCGCACGCTGTGGGTGGACATGTTCGGCCTGCAGGTCACCGGTGACTTCCGTAGCGAGCGCGAGAACGTCGACGAGGACATCTGCGCCCTGGGCGTGGGGCCCTTCAAGGTCGAGGTCGACCTGATGGAGCCGATCGACCCCGAGAAGAAACCGGCCGTGCACACCACGCCGCTCAACCACATCGGCCTGTGGATCGACGACCTGCCCCAGGCGGTGGAATGGCTGTCGGCCCAGGGCGTGCGCTTTGCCCCGGGCGGCATCCGCAAGGGCGCGGCGGGCTTCGACATCACCTTCATCCACCCCAAGGGCAACGACGCGCTGCCGATCGGCGGCGAGGGCGTGCTGATCGAACTGGTGCAGGCGCCGCCGGAGGTGGTGTCGGCATTTGCGCGGATGGCGCGGTAGCCGTCATTCCCGCGAAGGCGGGAATCCAGGCGCGAGGCCTGGCCGGCGTAACGAGAAGTTGCTACGCTCGGCCCGCGCCTGGATCCCCGCCTTCGCGGGGATGACGAGACAGTGGTCAGTCCCGCGCATTTGAATCGATGGCCAGTCCCTACCGCAGGAGCGTGTGCATGTTCGAGTCCGCCGAGATAGGCCATTCGCTGTCGCGCAAGGATTACCGCCAGCGCGAGCCCACCTTGCGCAAGGCGCTGCTGGATGCGCAGTACAAGCTGCTGGCGAGCGGCCGCGGGCCCGTCATCATTCTGGTGAACGGGGTCGATGGCGCCGGCAAGGGCGAGACGGTCAACCAACTCAATGAGTGGATGGACCCGCGCCATGTGCGTACCGAGGCCTTCGGCGCCACGCTGGCCGAGGAGCGCGTCTACCCCGAGATGTGGCCCTTCTGGCAGGCGCTGCCCGGCAAGGGGCGCATCGGCATCTTGTTCGGCTCCTGGTACACCGACCCGATCCTGGCGCACGTGATCGGGCGCGAGAAAAAGGGCCACTTTGCCGCCCGCCTGGAGCGCATACGCCACCTGGAGCGCATGCTGGCCGACGAGGGCGCGGTGCTGGTCAAGCTGTGGTTCCACCTGTCCAAGGCGGTCTCGCGCCAACGTTTCAAGGTTCTGCGCGCCGACCCCAAGACCGCCTGGCGCGTCACCGACGACGAAATCAAGAACCTCAAGCACTACGACGAGTTTGTGCGCGTGTGCTCGCAGGCGCTGCGCAAGACCAGCACCGACACCGCCCCTTGGCTTGTCATCGAAGGCAGCGATGCCGCCTACCGCGCGATCGCCGCCGGCGAGGCGGTGCTGCAGGCCCTGAACCGCGCAAGCGAGCCGGCCGCCATGCCACACAAGGCGGTCGTGTCACGTTCGCCGCCCGCGGTGGATGGGCGCACCCTGCTGGGCTCCTTCGACTACACCCGGTCGCTGGAGCGCAAGGCGTACGAGCGGCGGCTGGAGGCCCTGCAGGGGCGCCTGTCGGTGCTGCTGCGGCACAAGGGCATGGCCTCGCGCTCGCTGGTGCTGGTGTTCGAGGGCATGGACGCGGCGGGCAAGGGCAGCACCATCCGCCGGGTGACGCGCGCCATGGACGCGCGCTTTTGCCGCGTCATCCCGGTGGCCGCGCCCACCGACGAAGAGCGCGCCAAGCCCTACCTGTGGCGCTTCTGGCGGCGGCTGCCGCGGCGGGCCCATGCGACGATCTTCGACCGCTCGTGGTACGGCCGCGTGCTGGTGGAGCGGGTGGAGAAGTTCTGCGCCGACGCCGACTGGATGCGCGCCTACGACGAGATCAATTCGTTCGAGGCGCAGCTGGCCGAAGCGGGCGCGATCGTGGTGAAGTTCTGGCTGGCCGTCACGCCCGACGAGCAGTTGCGCCGCTTCGAGGAGCGCAAGTCCTTGCCGTACAAGAACTTCAAGATCACCGACGAGGACTGGCGCAACCGCGACAAGTGGCCGCTGTATGAAGCCGCCGTCGGCGAGATGATCGATCGCACCTCGACCGACCTCGCGCCCTGGCATGTGATCGCCTCGGACGACAAGCTGTTTTCGCGTATCGAGGTGCTGCGTACCCTGTGCGAACGGATGGAGCGGGCGCTGGAGGCCGATTGACTTGCGCGTGGGAGATGGCGCGTCGCGCCGGAGAGACCGCGCTCCTGGTTCCCCGCCTTCGCGGGGATGACAACATTCTCGTCATTCCCGCGCAGGCGGGAATCCAGGCCCGCGCCAAGTCCGTTACGGCGCCTGTTCCCGCTTGGCCCGCGCCCGCGCCAGCGCGGCTTCGATGACGGCGCGTTTGCGCTCGGCCTCGGCGCCCTGCGCCCCATGGGTATGCGCCGGCAGGTCGGCCAGCTTGGCCTGGGCCTTGGCCTCCAGACTGTCCTGGTGCTCGGTGGCCTCGCGGGCCAGGCGCAGCTTGCGCGCCTCATAGCGCCGCAGCGCGTCGTCAGCCTGCTGCGCCGACCAGGCGGCCCAGCCGGTCTGCTCGCCGGTGACGTTCACCAGTTCGATGCAGTCGACCGGGCACACCGGAATGCACAGCTCGCAGCCGGTGCACCAGGGCTCGATCACGGTGTGCATGTGCTTGTTGCCGCCCAAGATGGCGTCGGTGGGGCAGGCCTTCATGCACAGCGTGCAGCCAATGCACCAGTCCTCGTCGATCACCGCCACGGGGCGGGGCCCCTCGACGCCGTGCTCGGGGTTCACCGGCCCGGCGGCACGGCCGGTGAGCGCGGCCAGCCGCGCCACGCCTTCGGCGCCGCCCGGAGGGCACTGGTCGATGCCGGCCTCACCGGCGGCGATGGCATGCGCATAGGCCGCGCAGTCGGCAAAGCCGCAGCGCATGCACTGCGTCTGCGGCAAAAGGGAGTGGATTCGCTGTGCGAGCGGGCTCACGCCACGCCGGCCACCGAGGCGCCACGGCGCTTTGCCCGGGCGATGACGGCCGGGGCTGCTTCATGGTGGCGCTGGATGAATTCGCGCACCTGCGGGTAGACCAGATCGCGCCAGCGGCGGCCGCTGAAGATGCCGTAGTGGCCCGCGCCCTTGACCTCCAGGTGCTTCTGACGGCTCTTGGGCACGCCGCTGCACAGCGCGTGCGCCGCTTCGGTCTGGCCCGAGCCGGAGATGTCGTCGAGCTCGCCTTCCACCGTCATGTGGGCGGTGGTCTTGATGTCCTGCGGCCGCACACGCTCAAGCTGACCCTTCTCGTTGCGCACGTCCCAGGTGCCGTGCACCAGTTGGAACTCCTGGAAGACAACCCGGATGGTGTCCAGGTAGTAATCGGCGTCCATGTCGAGCACAGCGTTGTACTCGTCGTAGAACTTGCGGTGCGCTTCGGCACTGGCGTCGTCGCCGGTGATCAGGTGCTCGAAGTAGTCATAGTGGCTCGACAGATGCCGGTCGGGGTTCATGGCCACGAAGCCGGTGTGCTGCAGGAAGCCAGGGTAGACCCGCCGGCCGGCGCCCGGGAAGCTGTGGGGCACACGGTAGATGACGTTGTTCTCGAACCACTCGAAGCTCTTGTTCATCGCCAGGTTGTTCACGGCCGTGGGCGACTTGCGCGCGTCGATGGGGCCGCCCATCATGGTCATGGTCAGGGGTGTGGTCTCGCCGCGCGAGGCCATCAGCGACACCGCCGCCAGGGTGGGCACGGTGGGCTGGCAGACGCTGATCACATGACAGTGGCCGTAGCGCGATTGCAGGTGGCGGATGAACTCCTGGACGTAGTTCACATAATCGTCGAGGTGGAACTCGCCCTGGTCCATGGGGACGGTGCGCGCGTTCTTCCAGTCGGTGATATAGACCTTGTGGTCCTGCAGCATGGTCTTGACGGTGTCGCGCAGCAGGGTGGCGTAGTGGCCCGACAGCGGCGCCACGATCAGCACGGCCGGCTGCTTTTTCATCTGCTCGAGCTTTTCGAGGTCGTCCGTGAAGCGCTTGAAGCGCCGCAGCTCGCAAAACGGCTTGTCGATCGCTACCGCCTCGTGGATGACGATCTCGCTGCCACCCACATGCACGGTCTTGATGTCGAACTGTGGCTTTTCGTAATCTTTCCAGAGCCGGTACATCAGCTCGTAACTGGCCGACACCCGCTGCGACAGCGGGTTGGTCGACAAGGCGCTGCCGGGACTGCTATAGAGCCTGGCCGCGGCTTGCGCGAAGTCGGCGAAAGGCTCCATCAGGGTGCGCTGGGCTTCGTAGATCTGGTACAGCATGGTTGAGGAGAACTTTCTGGTTGATGCACTGCAATATAAGGCCTGTGCGGCGTATGCAAGCCCGGACAAGCACGTAAATTCCCGTAGTCCCCGACACCCGGAAATTGTCGCCCGCAAAGCACGGCTGTCAGCACCCCACTGTTGCTCAACAGTAACAAAAAAGCCGCCCTGGAGGCGGCTTTTACGCGGATGAGCAGGAAAAGGCCCTGGCCCGGCCGCGGCATTACGGCGTGCGACTTAAATCACTTTGGCGATCGACTGGCAGACATAGCCGATGTTCTTGGTGTTGAGCGCCGCAACGCACATGCGCCCGGTGTCGGTGCCGTAAACGCCGAATTCGGTACGCAGGCGCACCATCTGGTCCTTGGTCAGGCCCGAGTAGCTGAACATGCCGATCTGGTCGGTGATGAAGCGCATGTCCTGCTTGACGCCGGCGGCCTTGAGGCCTTCGACCAGGTCGGCGCGCATCAGTTTGATGCGAATGCGCATCTCGCCCAGCTCTTTTTCCCACAGGGCGCGCAACTCGGGCGAGTGCAGCACCATGGCCACCACGGCGCCGCCGTGGGTGGGCGGGTTGCTGTAGTTGGTGCGGATGGCGATCTTCAGCTGCGACAGCACGCGGGCGGCTTCTTCCTTGGATTCGGCCAGCACCGACAGGGCGCCCACCCGCTCGCCGTACAGGCTGAAGCTCTTTGAGAACGAGGTGGACACCAGGAAGGTCTGGCCCGAGGCGACGAACTTGCCGATGACCGCGCCGTCTTCGGCGATGCCGTAGCCGAAGCCCTGGTAGGCCATGTCAAGAAAGGGCACCAGTTTGCGCGCCTTGCAGGCCGCCACCACCTGGTCCCACTGGGCCGGGGTGATGTCGTAGCCGGTGGGGTTGTGGCAGCAGGCATGCAGCACGACGATGGTGCCCTCGGCGGCGGTCTCGAGCGCGGCCAGCATGCCCGCGAAGTTGATGCCCCGCCTGGCGGCGTCGTAGTAGGGGTAGGTCTCGACCGTGAAGCCGGCCTGGGCGAACAGCGCGCGGTGGTTCTCCCAGCTGGGGTCGCTGATCAGCACCTTGGCGGCGGGGTTGAGCTTTTTCAGGAAGTCGGCCCCGACCTTGAGGCCGCCGGTGCCGCCGATGGCTTGCACGGTGGCGATGCGGTCGCTCTGGACGGGTTCGCTGTCGGCGCCGAACACCAGGTGCTTGACGGCCTGGTCGTAGGCGGCGATGCCGTCAATGGGCAGGTAGCCGCGGGCCTTGGGGGCTTCCATCAGGTGCTTTTCGGCGGCCAGCACGCATTGCAGCAGGGGCAGCTTGCCGTTGTCGTCGTAGTAGACGCCCACGCCCAGGTTGACCTTGTTGGGGTTGTGGTCGGCCGCGAACTGCTCGTTGAGACCCAGGATGGGGTCGCGCGGCGCCATCTCGACGGCGGAAAACATGGACATTGCGATCCTTATCAGATTGAAATTTTGAGTGACCCCGGCGGACGGACCTGACCTGCCTGCCCGGCCTTGATGTACGCTTTTCGGTTGCCCGCGATTTTAAGCGGACGCCTCCACCGGGTTTTCATGCCAGAAGCTGTCGAGATCGCCACCCCCGAGCGCCAGGGGAAGTTCATCACTTACCCCGGCTCGCCCTTTGAGCTGTACCAGCCGTACCCGCCCGCTGGCGACCAGCCGCAGGCCATCGACCAGCTGGTCGAGGGCGTGCAAGACGGCGAGGTGTTCCAGACGCTGCTGGGCGTGACCGGCTCGGGCAAGACCTTCACCATGGCCAACGTGATCGCCCGGCTGGGCCGCCCGGCCATCGTGTTCGCGCCCAACAAGACCTTGGCCGCCCAGCTGTACAGCGAGTTCCGCGAGTTCTTCCCGAACAACGCCGTGGAGTACTTCGTCAGCTACTACGACTACTACCAGCCCGAGGCCTATGTGCCGCAGCGCGACCTGTTCATCGAAAAGGACAGCTCGATCAACGAGCACATCGAGCAGATGCGCTTGTCTGCCACCAAGAGCGTGCTGGAGCGGCGCGACACGGTGATCGTGGCCACGGTGAGCGCCATCTACGGCATCGGCGCCCCCGAGGACTACACGCAGATGCGCTT
>JAZKDA010000027.1:0-4170 GCA_040387815.1 Pseudomonadota bacterium
GGTTGGCGAAGATCTTCATCAGCAGCTTCCACTTGCCGCCCTGGCGCGGCTCGATGGTGCCGTCGGCCTTGCGCACCCAGCCGCCTTGCCACTTGCCCTGGTTCTCCCACTCCTTGGGGTAGCCGATGCCGGGCTTGGTTTCGACGTTGTTGAACCAGGCGTACTCGACGCCGGGGCGGCTGGTCCAGACGTTCTTGCAGGTCACCGAACAGGTGTGGCAGCCGATGCACTTGTCCAGGTTGAGCACCATGCCGATCTGTGCGCGGACTTTCATGCGTGTTCTCCTTGGGGCGCGATGCTGCCTTGTTCGTCGTCGAGCCAGTCGACCTTGGACAACTTCCTGACCACCACGAACTCGTCGCGGTTGGTGCCGATGGTTCCGTAGTAGTTGAAACCGTAGCTGAACTGCGCGTAGCCGCCGATCATGTGGGTGGGCTTGAGCACGATGCGGGTCACCGAGTTGTGGATGCCCCCGCGCATGCCAGTGATCTGCGAGCCGGGCGTGTTGATGATCTTTTCCTGCGCGTGGTACATCATCACCATGCCGGGCTTGACCCGCTGGCTGACCACGGCCCTCGCCGCGATGGCGCCGTTCACGTTGAACAGCTCCACCCAGTCGTTGTCCACGATGCCCGCGCTCCTGGCGTCATCCTCCGACAGCCACACCACCGGGCCGCCCCGGTTGAGCGTGAGCATCAGCAGGTTGTCGCTGTAGGTCGAGTGAATGCCCCACTTCTGGTGCGGCGTGATGAAGTTCAGCTGGATCTCGGTGTTGCCATTGGGCTTGATGCCCGCGATCTCGGCGGTGGTCTTCAAGTCCACCGGCGGGCGGTAGCTGGAAAAACCCTCGCCGAAGGCGTTCATCCACGGGTGATCCATGAAGAACTGCTGGCGGCCGGTGAGGGTGCGCCACGGGATCAGCTCGTGCACATTGGTGTAGCCGGCGTTGTAGGAGACCTTCTCGCTCTCGAGGCCGCTCCACGTGGGCGAGGAGATGATCTTGCGCGGCTGGGCCTGCACGTCGCGAAAGCGGATTTTCTCGTCCTCGCGGTGCAGCGCCAGGTGCTTGTGGTCGATGCCGGTCTGCTTGCCCAGTGCGCCCCAGGCTTTCACCGCCACATGGCCGTTGGTCTCGGGCGCCAGCTGCAAAATGGTCTCGCAGGCGTCGATGTCGGTCTCAATCTTCGGCATACCCTTCGTCACGCCTTCTTCCGTGACGAAGCCATTGAGCTGGCCCAATTGCTCCACCTCGGTCTGGGTGTTCCACGCGATGCCCTTGCCGCCGTTGCCCACCTTGTTCATCAAGGGGCCCAGGGCGGTGAAGCGCTTGTAGACGTTGGGGTAGTCGCGCTCGACCACCGCGACGTTGGGCGCGGTCTTGCCAGGAATCAGCTCGCACTCGCCGCGCTTCCAGTCGGACACGCCGAAGGGCTGGGCCAGTTCGGCGGGGGAGTCGTGCATCAGCGGGGTGAGCACCACTTCCTTTTCCACGCCCAGGTGGCCGGGGCACAGCTGGCTGAACTTTCTGGCGAAGCCCTTGTAGATCTCCCAGTCGCTGCGCGATTCCCAGGCCGGGTCCACCGCGGTGGACAGCGGGTGGATGAAGGGATGCATGTCGCTGGTGTTGAGGTCGTTCTTCTCGTACCAGGTGGCCGTGGGCAGCACGATGTCCGAGTACAGGCAGGTGGTGCTCATGCGAAAGTCGAGCGTGACCACCAGATCCAGCTTGCCTTCGGGGGCCTTGGTGTGCCACTTCACCTCCTGCGGCTTGGCATCGTCCTGCCCCAGGTCTTTGCCCTGCACGCCGTTGGAGGTGCCCAGCAGGTGCTTGAGGAAGTACTCGTGGCCCTTGCCGGAGGAGCCCAGGATGTTGGAGCGCCACACGAACATGTTGCGCGGCCAGTTGTGCGGGCTGTCGGGGTCTTCGCAGCTCATCTCCAGGCTGCCGTCCTTGAGCGCGCGGGCCACATAGTCCTTGCCCTCCATGCCGGCGGCCTGGGCGTCGCGTGCCACCTGCAGCGGGTTGGTCTTGAGCTGCGGCGCCGACGGCAGCCAGCCCATGCGCTCGGCGCGCACGTTGTAGTCGATCAGGCTGCCCTGCCACTGGCTCTTGTCAGCCAGCGGCGAGAGGATCTCCTGCACGCCCAGCTTCTCGTAGCGCCACTGGTCGGTGTGGGCATAGAAGAAGCTGGTGGAGTTCATCTGCCGCGGCGGGCGGATCCAGTCCAGCGCGAAGGCCAGGGCCGTCCAGCCGGTTTGCGGGCGCAATTTTTCCTGGCCCACGTAGTGCGCCCAGCCGCCGCCACTTTGGCCGATGCAACCGCACATCATCAGCATGTTGATGACGCCGCGGTAGTTCATGTCGCTGTGGAACCAGTGGTTCATCGCCGCGCCGATGATCACCATCGAACGGCCATGGGTCTTGTCGGCGTTGTCGGCGAACTGGCGGGCCACGGCGATCACCTGGTCGCGCGGCACGCCGGTGATCTTCTCCTGCCAGGCGGGGGTGTAGGGCGTGTCGTCGTCGAAGCTGGCGGCGGCGAGCTCGCCGGGGATGCCGCGGGCCACGCCGTACTGGGCGGCCTGCAGGTCGAACACGGTGGCCACCAGGGCCCAACGCTCTTCGCCTTCCTTGCCCAGCTTGATGCGTTGCGCCGGCACACTGCGGACCAGCACATCGCCACCCTCTTGCGCATTGCCCGGGAAGTGCTCGTGCGTGATGCCGCCGAAGTAGGGAAAGCCCACCTGCGCGGTGGTCGCATCTGCGTTGCCACCTTCCAGCACCGACAGGCGCAGCTTCACGTCCTCGTTGTGGCGAGCTTCCTGGGCCTGCAGGTTCCACTGGCCGGCGTCCGGGCGGCCGTCGGGGCCCCAGCGGAAGCCGATCGCGCCCTTGGGCAGCACCACCTTGCCGTCTTCATTGAAGGCGACGGTCTTCCACTCGGGGTTGTTGGACTGGCCCAGCTTGCCGTTGAAATCGCTGGCGCGCAGGTAGCGGTCGGGCACCGTCACCGTGCGGCCGTCGGGCAGCTGGTGCTCGCGCAGCATCACCAGCATCGGCAGGTCGGTGTAGCGTCGGGCGTAGTCGTCGAAGTAGGTGCTGCGCTTGTCGAAGTAGAACTCCTTGAGGATCACGTGGCCCATGGCCATGGCCAGCGCGGCGTCTGTGCCCTGCTTGGGGTGCATCCACAGGTCGGCCAGCTTGGCGACTTCGGAGTAGTCGGGCGTGATCGCCACCGTCTTGGTGCCCTTGTAGCGCACCTCGGTGAAGAAGTGCGCGTCGGGCGTGCGGGTCTGGGGCACGTTGGAGCCCCAGGCGATGATGTAGTTGCTGTTGAACCAGTCGGCCGATTCGGGCACGTCGGTCTGCTCGCCCCAGACTTGCGGGCTGGCCGGTGGCAGGTCGCAGTACCAGTCGTAGAAAGACATGGACACGCCGCCGATCAGGCTGAGGTAGCGGCTGCCGGCGGCGTAGCTCACCATCGACATCGCGGGAATCGGCGAAAAGCCGATGATGCGGTCGGGGCCGTGCTCGGCGATGGTGTGGATATTGGCCGCGGCCACCATCTCGTTGACTTCGTCCCAGCTCGAGCGCACGAAGCCGCCGAGGCCGCGCACTTGCTGATAGCTCTTGCGCTTGGCATCGTCGCTGGCGATGGACGCCCAGGCCTGCACCGGATCCTGCGTCAGGCGCGCATCGCGCCACAGCTTGAGCAGGCGGCCGCGCACCAGCGGGTATTTGACGCGGTTGGCCGAGTACAGGTACCAGCTGTAGCTGGCGCCGCGGGCGCAGCCGCGCGGCTCGTGGTTGGGCATGTCCCAGCGGGTGCGGGGGTAGTCGGTCTGCTGGGTTTCCCAGGTGACGATGCCGCCCTTGACGTAGATCTTCCATGAGCACGAGCCCGTGCAATTGACGCCGTGGGTGCTGCGCACGATCTTGTCGTGCGCCCAGCGGTCGCGGTAGGCCCGCTCCCAGCTGCGGTCTTCGTTGGTGACCTGGCCGTGGCCGTCGGAGAAGGTTTCGCGCGGCTGCGAGAACCAGGTGAGGCGATCGAGGAAGTGGCTCATGTTTTTTCTCTCCGGGGGGTCAGCAGGGCATGGGGGCGTTGCGGCGGGCGTAGTTCCACCACGTCACGACGATGCACACCAGGTAGAAGACGACGAAGATGT
>JAZKDA010000027.1:4219-4534 GCA_040387815.1 Pseudomonadota bacterium
GAGCGCGGCCTCGGGTCCGCCGGTCATCGTGATCGAGGTGCCGTAGCTCTTGGGGATGAAAAAGCCACCGTAGGCCGCCATCGCGGCGGTAAAACCCAACGTGGCCGCGCCTTCGGTGTTGCCTTCCTTGGTGGCGCGCGCCACGGCGTCGGCGTCGCGCGGGTCCACACCGGCCAGCGCCTGGTTCAGGAAGATCACCTGATCGACGTTCGAGGCCTCGAAGCGCTCCAGCCGTTGCCGGATCGTGTCGGGTGAGCCGATGAGCCCACCGCGGCGGGCGGCCTGGCCCTTGGGCGTCTCCCGGAAGGCGAGGAA
>JAZKDA010000028.1:0-12690 GCA_040387815.1 Pseudomonadota bacterium
CGAATACCCGGCGGTCGAGCGCATGGCGCGCCAGATCGAATTACCCGTACCGCGCATGGCATCGCGCCGCAGCCGGCCGGGCGCACGCGGCAACCGGCCGCATTGGGGCGCCATGCTGCGCCAGGCGCACCGAACGGATGGCGAGCTGCTGCACCTGCCGCGCCTGGCCCGTCGCGTCGAACCGCTGCCCTTGTTGGTGCTCGCCGACGTGTCGGGCTCCATGGCGCGCTACGCACGGTTGTTGCTGGCCTTCCTGCATGCGGCCGGTGGCCGGCGCAAGGGGCGGCGCGACGTGTTCGCCTTCGGCACCCATCTGACCGACCTCACGCCCGCTTTCCGGCTGGCCGACACCGACGAGATGCTGGCCGCCGCCAACGAGGCCATCGCCGATTTCGGCGGAGGCACGCGCTTGGGAGAATCCCTTGCCACGCTGCGGCAGCGGCACGCGCGTCGGCTGGTCGGCGGGCGCACCGTGGTGTTGTTGATCAGCGATGGTCTGGACACGGGCGAGCCCGAAGCGCTGGCGCGCGAGCTGGCGTGGTTGCGCCTGCACAGCCGTCGCCTGTTGTGGCTCAATCCGCTGCTGCGGTTTGACGGATACCAGCCGGTCGCGCGCGGCGCGGCCGTGCTGCATCGGCATGCTCATGGCATGCTGGCCGTCCATAACCTGGGCACACTCGAACAATTGGCGGCGGGGCTCGCCGCCGTCATGAAGCACTAGAAGAAGGCAATCACATGGAAATGCAGGCAAGCCGCCCGCTGGCGGTCGCACAACAACAGGTCTGGAATGCGCTGAACGATCCGGCCGTGCTCAAGGTGTGCATCCCTGGCTGCGAGCGGCTGGAGCCCAATGGCGACAACCAGTACGCGGTGGGCGTCGCGGTCAAGATCGGCCCCATGGCGGCCAAGTTCGCCGGTAAGGTCGTGCTCAGCGACATCCATGCGCCCAACAGCTACCGCATCAGCTTTGACGGGCAGGGCGGCGCCGCCGGTTTCGGCAAGGGCCAGGCCGACGTGCAACTGGCGCCCGCCGCCGAGGGCAGCGGCTGCGTTCTCAGCTATACCGTGCGGGCCCAGGTCGGCGGCAAGATGGCCCAGATGGGGCAGCGCCTGATCGACGGCGTGGCCAAGTCGATGGCGGAGGATTTTTTCAGCCGCTTCGACGCCGAGATGCAAAAGCGCCATCCGCAAGCCTACGAAGCGGCGGCGCAGGTGGCTGCCGCCGAACTGGCGCAGGCCCAAGGGGTGGCCGATGCGGCGCCGAACGGGGCCGCCGGCGCCAAGGCCGGCGGGTGGCTGTCCTTCGCCCCGGCCTGGGCCTGGGCCGTCGCCGCCGCCGTGGTGGTTGCCGCCGGGGTTTACCTGCTGGGCTGAGCACGGCGATGGAAAACCTCGACGTCATGGTGCTTCGCACCTTGCGCGACTGGCGCCAGGCGGGGCGCCGCGCGCTGCTGGCGACGGTGGTGCGCACCTGGGGCTCGTCGCCCCGTCCCATGGGGTCGATCCTGGCCTTGTGCGAAGACGGCTCGCTGGTCGGCTCGGTCTCGGGCGGCTGCATCGAGGACGATCTGATCGACCGCCACACCCGGGCCCAAGTGACGGGGCAGGGCATTCCCGAAGGGCCACCGGCGTTCGTGAAGTACGGCATCACGGCCGACGAGGCCCATCGCTTCGGCCTGCCCTGCGGAGGCACGCTCGAGCTGCTGCTCGAGTACAACCCCGACGCGGCGCAGCTGGCCCAGCTGGTGGCGCAGCTGGAAGCCGGGCGGCTGGTGGCGCGGCATGTGCGGCTGTCCGATGGCCAGGCCCATCTGGAGCCGGTCACCACCCCGCAGGAGATGCGGCTGGATGCGCAGGTGCTGGTCAACACCTTCGGGCCCGAGTACCGAATGCTCTTGATCGGCGGCGGCCAACTCACCGAATACCTCGCCACCATGGCCCTGTTCAGCGGCTTCGCGGTGTCGGTGTGCGAGCCGCGCGAGGAGTACCGCGGCGGCTGGAGCCTGGCCGGCGTGACCTGGGTGCCGGGCATGCCCGACGATGCGGTGGCGGCCTTTCGCCCCGACGCGCGCAGCTGCGTGGTGGCGCTCACCCACGATCCCAAGCTGGACGACCTGGCCTTGCTGCAGGCGCTGGAGACCGATGCCTTCTACGTGGGCGCCATCGGCAGCCGCCGCAACAACGAGGCGCGGCGCGTCCGCATGATCGGGCACTTCGACCAGACGAACGAATCGCTGGCACGCCTGCGCGGGCCGATCGGCCTGTACATCGGCAGCAAGACGCCGCCGGAGATCGCGGTGAGCGTGATGGCCGAGATCCTCGCGGTGAAAAACGGGGTGCAACTGCCGCGGGGCATGGACGTGGCCCAAGCCAAGAGCCTGCGGGCGATGCCGCCGAGCGATGCCGGCGAAGCGGGCGATTCGCCCGCCTGCGGCCTTCCGCGCGCCTGAGGTGCGCCGCGCGCTCCCATGCGGTGCGCTGGGCCTTCATGTGGTGCGTGTCTCCCTGCTTGACATGCCGTTCATAGACAGTCGGTAGACTTGCCCGCTTTGTTCCTTTCGCATTGGCGAGCCATGGCCGAACTGTTGCCCCGACGATCCCTTTCCCTGTTCGTGTTGTTCTCCGCGCTCACGCTGGCTGCCTGTGGCGGCGGCAAGAATGCACCGGCCACCGCGCCGCCCGGCGGCGGCATGCCGCCTGCGGAGGTGGGGGTGGTGCAAGTCACGCCGGGACCGGTCGGACTGGTGACCGAGCTGCCGGGCCGCCTGGAGGCTTCCCGGGTGGCCCAGGTGCGCGCCCGCGTCGCCGGCATCGTGCAGGAGCGCTTGTTCCGCGAGGGCGCTGACGTGAAAGCCGGTGAGCTGCTGTTCCGAATCGACGCCGCGCCCTATCGCGCGGCCTTGTCGAGTGCGCAGGCGACGCTGGCGCGTGGGCAGGCCAACCTCACGTCCACCACCGCATTGGCCGAGCGCTACCGTCCGCTGGTCGAGGCCAACGCGGTGAGCAAGCAGGAATACGCCAATGCCGTGGCGGCGCAGAAGCAGGCCGAGGCGGAAGTCGCCGCCGGCCGCGCCGCGGTGGAAGCGGCCCAGATCAACGTGGGCTATGCCGCTGTCACCGCACCCATCTCCGGGCGCATCGGCCGCGCCTTGGTGACCGAGGGCGCGCTGGTCGGGCAGGGCGAGAGCACGCCGCTGGCGGTGGTGCAGCAGGTCAACCCGATGTACATCAACTTCACGCAGTCGGCCAACGAGGTGCTGGCCCTGCGGCGCGCTTTCGACCAGGGCCGGCTGCAGCGTGCCGGCGGCGGCGGCGCCGCGGTGCGTGTGGTGTTGGAGGACGGCAGCCCATACCCGCTGCCGGCGCGGCTGCTGTTCACCGACCTCTCGGTGGACCAGGCCACCGGACAGGTCACCCTGCGGGCCGAGGTGCCCAACCCCAAGGGCGATCTGTTGCCGGGGCTGTACGTTCGGGTTCGCCTGGAGCAGGCCCGTGCCCAGAGCGCGGTGCTGCTGCCGCAGCAGGCCGTCACGCGTGGTCCCCAGGGCGATTCGGTCATGGTGGTCGCGCCCGATGGGCAGGTGTCGCCACGCTCGGTGAAGCTGGGCGGTGCGCAGGGCGGCGAGTGGGTGGTGCTTGAAGGCCTCAAGGCCGGCGACCAGGTGATGGTGGACGGCTTCCAGAAGCTGCGACCCGGTGCGTCGGTCAAGCCTGTGCCGTGGAGCGGCGCCAAGGCGGCCGCGCCCGCATCGCCCGCCGCACCGGCGGCATCCGCCGCCGCGTCGGCCGCCCGGTCCTGAAGGGGCGCGCATGGCGAAGTTCTTCATTGACCGGCCCGTGTTCGCATGGGTCATCGCGCTGTTCCTGATCGTCCTCGGCTCGGTGGCCATCACCCAGCTGCCGGTCTCGCAATACCCGCCCGTGGCGCCGCCGGCCATTGTGCTCAACGCCAGCTATCCGGGCGCGTCGGCCCGCACGCTCGAGGAAAGCGTGATCAGCGTGATCGAGCAGGAGATGAACGGCTCGCCCGGGTTGATCTACATGGAGTCGGTGGCGCAGGCCAACGGCAGCGGCCAGATCACCCTGAGTTTTCAGCCCGGCACCGACCCCGACCTGGCCCAGGTCGACGTGCAGAACCGGCTGGCGCGCGCCACGCCGCGGCTGCCCCAGGCCGTGACGCAGCAGGGCGTGCGGGTGGATAAATCGCGCTCGAACTTCCTGCTGTTCACCATCCTGTCCTCGGACAACCCCGCCATCACCCCGGTCGAGCTGGGTGACTATGCCTCGCGCAGCGTGCTGCCCGAGTTGCAGCGCATCCCCGGTGTGGGCCAGGCGCAGTTGTTCGGCACCGAGCAGGCCATGCGCATCTGGATCGATCCGCAGAAGCTGGCGGGCTTGAACCTGTCGGTGACCGAGGTGAACGCCGCCATCCGCGCCCAGAACGCGCAGGTGTCCTCCGGCACCATCGGCGACCTGCCCAATGTGGCGGGGCAGGGAATTGCCGCCACGGTTGTGGTCAACGGCCAGCTGGCGTCGGTGGATCAGTTCCAGAAGATCGTGCTGCGCGCCAATGCCGACGGCTCCACCGTGCGCCTGCGCGATGTGGCCCGGGTCGAGTTGAACGCGCAAAGCTTCGCCACCGCCGCCCGACTGAATGGTCAGCCGGCCACCGGCATCGGCGTTCAATTGGCGCCCACCGGCAACGCGCTGGCCACCGCCGACGCCGTGCGCAAGCGCATGGGCGAGTTGGCCCCCTACTTTCCCCAGGGCGTGAAATGGGAAATTCCGTACGACAGCTCGCGCTTCGTGCGCATTTCCATCAGCCAGGTCGTCGTCACGCTGCTGGAGGCGGTGGCGCTGGTGTTCGCGGTCATGTTCCTGTTCCTGCAGAACTGGCGCTACACCATCATCCCGACGCTGGTGGTGCCAGTGGCCCTGCTGGGAGCCTTCGCGACCTTGCTGGCGCTGGGTTTTTCGATCAACGTGCTGACCATGTTCGGCATGGTGCTGGTGATCGGCATCGTGGTGGACGACGCGATCGTTGTGGTCGAGAACGTCGAGCGCATCATGAGCGAGGAGGGCCTGCCGCCGCGCGAGGCCACACGCAAGGCGATGGGGCAGATCCAGGGGGCCATCATCGGTGTGACGGTGGTGCTGATCTCGGTGTTCGTGCCGCTGGCATTTTTTGCCGGCTCCACGGGCAACATCTATCGCCAGTTCTCGGCGGTGATGGTGTCGTCGATCGCGTTTTCGGCGCTGATGGCGTTGTCGCTCACGCCGGCGCTGTGCGCCACGCTGCTCAAGCCGGTGGAAGCGGGGCACCACCATGCCAAGCGCGGATTCTTCGGTGTCTTCAATCGCGGTTTCAGCCGCACGGCCAAGGGCTACGAAGGGGTGGTCGCGCGCATCCTGCGCCGTGCGCCGCGCTCCTTGTTGCTGTATGCCGTCATCGTGGGGGTGGCGGCGCTGGTCTACACGCGCCTGCCCACCTCGTTTCTGCCCGCCGAAGACCAGGGCAACATGCTCGTGAACGTGCAACTGCCGCCGGGAGCTACGGTCGAACGTACCCAGTCGGTGATGGAGCAGGTGGAAGCCTTCGTGCTCAAGCAGCCAGAGGTGCAGAGCATGGTCAGCGTGCTGGGCTTCTCTTTCTCAGGCCAGGGACAGAACGCCGGCCTGGCCTTCGTCACCCTGAAAGACTGGGACATCCGCACACGAGAGAGCCAGTCGGCGCAGGCGCTGGCCGGACGCGCCTTTGGCGGGCTGGCGGGCATCCGCGATGCCTTCATCTTTCCCCTGAGCCCGCCGCCGATTCCAGAGCTGGGCACCGCGTCGGGCTTCACCTTCCGCCTGCAGGACCGGGGAGGCAATGGCCCGCAAGCGCTGGTCGCCGCGCGTAACCAGTTGCTTGGGCTGGCTGGCCAGAGCCCGGTGCTGAGCCAGGTGCGGCCCGACGGCCTGGAAGACGCGCCGCAGCTGCAAGTGGACATCGATCGTGACAAGGCGCAGGCGCTGGGCGTGTCCTTCGACGCCATCAATGCCATCTTGTCGACTTCGCTGGGGTCGAGCTACATCAACGACTTTCCCAACCGGGGCCGCCTGCAGCGGGTGATCGTGCAGGCCGATGCGCCGGCGCGCATGCAGGCCGAGGACCTGCTGCGACTCAATGCCATGAACAACCAGGGCCGGCCGGTGCCTTTATCTGCGTTCGCCACCACGCGTTGGGTGACCGGCGCGATGCAGACGGTGCGCTACAACGGCTATCCGGCCATGCGCATCTCGGGCGCGCCGGCGCCGGGCTACAGCACCGGCGCCGCCATGACCGAAATGGAGCGCCTGGCGGCGCAGCTGCCGCAGGGCTTTGCCTTTGAATGGACCGGCCAGTCGCGCGAGGAAAAGCTGGCCGGCGCGCAGGCCATGATCCTCTATGGCTTTGCCATCCTGGCGGTGTTCCTGTGCCTGGCGGCGCTGTATGAAAGCTGGTCGATCCCGCTGGCCGTGATTTTGGTGGTGCCTCTGGGTGTGCTGGGTGTGCTGCTGGCGACCTGGTGGCGCGGCTATTCGAACGACGTGTACTTCCAGGTGGGGCTGGTGACCATCATCGGGCTGTCGGCCAAGAACGCGATCCTGATCATCGAGTTTGCCAAGGACCTGCAGGCCCAGGGCAAGGGGCTGGTCGAGTCCGCGCTGGCTGCGGCGCACCTTCGCTTTCGCCCCATTGTCATGACCTCGATGGCCTTTACGCTGGGTGTGCTGCCGCTGTTCCTGGCCTCGGGCGCCGGCTCGGCCAGCCAGCGGGCCATCGGCACGGCGGTGATCGGCGGCATTGCCTCGGGCACGGTGCTGGCGGTGTTCTTCGTGCCGGTGTTTTTCGTGGTGGTGCGGGGCATCTTCAAGGGCAGCGAGCGGCAGCGCAAGCTCTACACGCACGAACTGGAGGCCGACCTTCCGCGCGGCGCCACCTCGGGAGACCAGGTATGAGCGGCCGCGCGACACATGCACGCACGGTGCGGCGCCTGTCCGCGCCCTTGCTCGGGGCGCTGCTGTCGGCGTGCTCCATGATGCCGGAGTATGAGCGGCCGGCGGCGCCGGTGGCGGCGGCGTTCCCGCAGGCGTCGGCGCCGGGTGCGGCGGCCACGGCCTTGCCATGGCGCGAGTTCTTCACCGACGATCGTTTGCGAATCCTGATCGACACCGCCCTGCGCAACAACCGTGATCTGCGGGTGGCGGCCCTGAACATCGAGCAGGCGCGCGCCCAGTGGGGCATCCGCGAGGCCGATCGGCTGCCCGGCGTGGGCGTGGGCGTGAGCGGCAACCGCGCGCGCGGCTCGGGCAACACCACGACCACCACCTACACGGCCGGCTTGCTGGTGTCCTCGTGGGAGATCGATTTCTTCGGCCGCCTGGCCAGCCTGGCCGAGGCGGGCCGTGCGCAGTTTCTGGCGACCGGTGAGGCACGTCGAGCGGTCCAGGTCAGCCTGGTCGCCTCGGTGGCCAGTGCCTGGCTTGGCCTGGCGGCCGACGACGAACTGCTGACGATCACACGCCAGACATTGGCCGCCCGGGAAGAGTCGCGGCGCCTGGTGCGCCTGCGCTTTGACAACGGCGCCTCGTCAGAGCTGGACCTGCGGCAGGCCGACTCCCTGACCGAGACCGCCCGCGTTGCGCTGACACAGCAGCTGCGCCAACGCCAGCAGAACCTCAACGCCCTGACGCTCTTGCTAGGTGAGCCGCTGCCCGCCGACTACAGCGCCGGGGTGAGTACGCAGTCGGTGTCGCTGCCGGACGTGCCGGCGGGCCTGCCCTCGCAGGTGCTGGTGCAGCGCCCGGACGTGCGCCAGGCCGAGGAGCTGCTGGTGTCGGCCAATGCCAATATTGGCGCGGCGCGCGCGGCATTTTTCCCGCGCATCTCGCTCACCGCCGGTTTGGGCACGGCCAGCAGCGAGCTGGGCCTGCTGTTCTCGGGCGGCAGCTGGGGCTTCACGGCTGCGCCGCAGCTGCTGGCGCCGGTGTTCGATGCCGGACGCAATCAGGCAGGCCTTCGCTCGGCCGAGGTGGCGCGCGAGGTGGCGGTGGCCCAGTATGAGCGCGCCATCCAGGCGGCCTTCCGTGAAGTGGCGGATGCCTTGGCCGGCCGGGCCACGCTGGGTGACCAATTGCAGGCTCAGTCGGCCGTGGCGCAGGCCGAGGCGGTGCGCCTTCGCCTGACGCAGATGCGCTATGACGCGGGGGTGTCGAGTCAGCTCGAGTTGCTGGACGCGCAGCGCACGGTGTTCACCGCGCAACAGGCCGAGGTTCAGACCCGGCTGCAGCGGCTGCTCAATCAGGTGGCCTTGTATCGCGCCCTGGGGGGTGGTTGGGCCGATGGGCCCGGGGCGACCCCAGAGCGGCGCTGAGCGATCCGCTGCAGCGCTAGAGGGCGCTGACATCTTTCGCGGGAATTGCTCGAATTGCCACTGGCCCGCACGCCGGGTCGCGGCAAGAATGGCGGTATGAGCAATGGCACTTTCGCCAGCGACACACGGCGCTGGCAGTTCTGGATCGACCGAGGCGGCACCTTCACCGACATCGTCGGCCGGCGGCCCGACGGCGGCATCGTCACCGACAAGCTCCTGTCGGACAACCCCGGCCACTACCGCGATGCGGCCGTGGCCGGCATCCGTCGCCTGCTGGGGCTCAAGCCCGGCGAGCCGATCACGGCCGACCGGGTCGAATGCGTGAAGATGGGCACCACCGTCGCCACCAACGCATTGCTGGAGCGCCGCGGCGAGCCCACCTTGCTGGTGACGACGCGGGGCTTTCGCGATGCGCTTCGCATCGGCTACCAGAACCGTCCGCGCCTGTTCGACCGCCACATCGTGTTGCCCGAATTGTTGTATGCGCAGGTGATCGAGGCCGACGAGCGGGTTGGCGCGCATGGCGAGATCGTCCAGGCCCTGGACGAGGCGCGCCTGCACGAGCAATTGGCCGCTGCCCATGGTCAGGGACTGCGCAGCGTGGCGATTGTCTTCATGCACGGCTGGCGCTACACCGCACATGAAGCGGCGGCCGCGCGTCTGGCGCGCGAGGCGGGCTTCGAGCAGGTCAGCACTTCGCACCAGACCAGCCCGATGATGAAGTTCGTCAGCCGGGGCGACACCACAGTGGTCGATGCGTATTTGTCGCCCATCTTGCGGCGCTACGTGCAGCAGGTGCGCGACGAAATGCCGGGGGTTCGCATCTTCTTCATGCAGTCGTCCGGTGGCCTGGCGGACGCGGCCGTCTTTCAGGGCAAGGACGCGATCCTGTCGGGCCCGGCGGGCGGCATCGTGGGCATGGCGCGCACGGCCGCCCTGGCCGGCCACGACCGCGTGATCGGCTTCGACATGGGCGGCACCTCCACCGACGTGTCGCACTTTGCCGGCGAGTTCGAGCGCGAGTTCGAGACGCAGGTGGCGGGCGTTCGGATGCGGGCGCCGATGATGAGCATTCACACGGTGGCGGCGGGCGGAGGCTCCGTTCTCGAGTTCGACGGCGCACGCTTTCGCGTCGGCCCACGCAGCGCCGGCGCCAACCCCGGCCCGGCGAGCTACGGCCGCGGTGGCCCCTTGGCCGTCACCGATGCGAACGTGATGCTCGGAAAAATCCAGCCGCGCTTTTTTCCACGCGTGTTCGGCCCGGGCGGCGACCAGCCCCTGGCCGAGGATGTTGTACGCGAGAGGTTCGCCGAGCTGGCGCTGCGTTGCGAACGCGCCGCGGAGGATGTCGCCCAGGGCTTCGTCGACATCGCCGTGCAGCAGATGGCCAATGCGATCAAGAAGATCTCGGTGGCGCGCGGCTACGACGTGACGCGCTACACCCTGCAACGCTTTGGCGGCGCAGGCGGCCAGCACGCCTGCCTGGTGGCCGATGCGCTCGGCATGAGCCGCGTGTTCGTCCACCCTCTGGCCGGTGTGCTGTCGGCCTACGGCATGGGCCTGGCCGACCAGAGCCTGATCCGCGAACAGGCGATCGAGTTACCGCTCGAGCCCGACGCCATGCCGCGCATGAAGCAGGCGTGGGACGCGCTTGGCGCGGATGCCGCCGACACGCTGCGCCGCCAGCACACGGGGGGGGCCGCTGTGCAGGTGCGGTGCCGAGTCCACGTGCGCTACCAGGGCACCGACTCGGCTCTGGTGGTGGACGGCGGCGACCTTCCCGTGATCGTCGCCAACTTCGAATCGGCCTACCTGCAGCGCTTTGCGTTCCTGATGAAGGGCCGGCCGATGGTGGTCGAGGCCGTGTCGGTGGAGGCCCTCTTGCCAGGCGATGCACCGGCCGCGCCGCGCCATGTCGTTCATCCCGCAAGGCCGATCACGGGCGAGGCCGTTCGTATGTACTCTCGTGGCCAGTGGTGGGCCACAACGCTGGTGACCCGTGAGGCCTTGCGACCCGGTGATCTGCTCCTCGGCCCCGCCATCGTTGCCGAAAATAACGCAACCACGGTGGTGGAGCCCGGCTGGCAAGCGCGCATCACCGAGCTCGATCACATCCTGCTGGAACGCCATGCACCGCGCGAGGCTCGCTTTGCGGCGGGCACGCAGGTCGATCCGGTGCTGCTGGAGGTGTTCAACAACCTGTTCATGAACATCGCCGAGCAAATGGGGCTGCAACTGCAAAACACCGCCTACTCGGTCAACATCAAGGAGCGCCTGGATTTTTCCTGCGCCTTGTTCGATGCGCAAGGAAATCTGATCGCCAATGCGCCGCACATGCCGGTGCACCTGGGCTCGATGGGGGAGAGCATCAAGACCGTGATCGGTCGCAATGGGCAACACATGGCGCCCGGCGACGTCTACGTGCTGAACGACCCGTACCATGGGGGCACGCACCTGCCCGACGTGACCGTGATCACGCCGGTCTACCTGGGGCAGCCCGACGGACACGCTGGCGCACCTGCGCGACCGATGTTTTATGTGGGCAGTCGAGGCCACCATGCCGACATCGGTGGGATCTCGCCAGGTTCGATGCCGCCGTTTTCCACCCGGATCGAGCAAGAGGGCGTTCAGATCGACAACTTCAAGCTGGTCGACCGCGGCCATCTGCGTGAAGCCGAGATCCTGGCGCTGCTCTCGAGCGGCCCGTGGCCCAGCCGCAATCCGCAACAGAACCTCGCCGACCTGAAGGCGCAGATCGCGGCCAACGAGCGCGGCGTGCAGGAGCTGCGGCGCATGGTCGTCCAGTTCGGCCTGGATGTGGTGCAGGCCTACATGGGCCACGTCCAGGACAACGCTGAAGAGTCGGTTCGGCGGGTCATCACGCGACTGAAGGATGGGCACTTCACGCTGCCGCTGGACAACGGCGCACGGATCGCGGTGCGCATCCGCGTCGATGTGGCCAGCCGCAGCGCTGAGATCGACTTCACCGGCACGTCCGCGCAGCAGGAGAACAACTTCAACGCCCCCCGCGCCGTGTGCATGGCAGCGGTGCTGTATGTCTTCAGGACGCTGGTAGACGATGAGATCCCGCTCAACGCGGGGTGCCTCAAGCCACTGAAGGTGATGATCCCCGAGGGGTCAATGCTCAACCCCTTGCCGCCTGCCTCGGTGGTCGCGGGCAACGTCGAAACCTCGACCTGCATCACCAATGCACTGTACGGCGCGCTCGGTGTCATGGCGGCCAGCCAGTGCACGATGAACAACTTCACGTTCGGCAACGAGCGCTACCAGTACTACGAAACGATCTCCGGCGGCAGCGGCGCCGGTGAAGGTTTCGATGGATGCGGCGTCGTGCAGACGCACATGACCAACTCTCGACTCACCGACCCGGAGGTTCTGGAGTTTCGATACCCGGTGCGTCTGGAGAGCTACGCCGTCCGCACGGGATCGGGGGGCGGCGGGCGCTGGCATGGGGGCGACGGCGGTGTGCGTCGCGTTCGCTTCCTGGAGCCCATGACGGCGAGCATCCTGTCGAACGGCCGCCTGCACGGTGCGTTCGGAATGGCCGGTGGCGCGCCCGGCCAGGTGGGCATCAACCGTGTCGTGCGAAGTGATGGGGAGGTCGAAGTGCTTGCCCACATCGGTCAGGCGCGCATGGACATTGGGGACACCTTCGAGATCCACACACCAGGCGGCGGAGGATGGGGCGAGGACCCTGCGGGTAACAGTGTGTATCCCCTTGCGGAGGAGCGCGGAGGGTCGCCATAATCGCCGCTCTTCGCTGGCTGGCCGCAGGGGCTAGAAATCGGCGGTTCAGACCAAATTTTCGGTATAGAATCGCCGGCTCTGCTGATCAACGACGAGCGTGAAAACGCAAGTTGGCAGGCAGGAGAAAAGAGCCTTCGAGCTTGCGGGCGATGAAAAAATCGTGGCAGAATCAAAGGCTGCGCCAAATGGCAAGATTGAATCAATCAAGTTAATTGGCAAGGCAAAAAAGTTTGACGGATCACTAAAATCCGTGTGATAATTCGAGGCTTCGCTGATCGCAGCGAGGTGGAGTGGGAAGAGGGTAGCGAGAGCGCTCTAGGCCTGCTGGGATCCTTAACAATACACAGCCGATAAGCGTGGGCGTTTGAGTGGCGATTGCCAGGTTCTTCGGAACTATCAAACGCTCATGAGAATAGAAGTGAAGTTCACTTCAATTCCGTTTTAATGAGTGTGCCGTTTTCGGACGGCAAACAAAAATCAAGATCGAACTATAGAGTTTGATCCTGGCTCAGATTGAACGCTGGCG
>JAZKDA010000029.1:0-4779 GCA_040387815.1 Pseudomonadota bacterium
CAGCAGGAACCAGGCGGCCATCTCGCGGTCTTCGGTGAACACCCGCACATGCGGCACCCCGGTTCGCGCGGTCACATTCCAATCAATGTGGCGCACGTCGTCGTGGTGCTGGTATTCGCGCAGGTCGGCCAGGTCGAGCCCGGCGCCGCGCAAGAGGGTGCGGTAGTCCCCTTGCAGCAGGCCATCCAGGCGGCGGATCACGGTCCACTCCAGACGGCGCAGGACGTGCTCGGCCTGGCCGGCGGGCGTGGCCGGCGGATCGGGTGCCGCGGGCGGTGGCTGCCTGCCAGCGCCCGTGAGCTTACGCAGCCAGCTTTTCATGTTCCAGCGGGCGGGCGGGGGCTGGGATCTTCGCCATGATGTCCGCGACCAGTGCGTCGGAGCTCATGCCCTCGGACAAGGCCTCGTACGACAGCACGATGCGGTGGCGCAGCACGTCGGGCACCAGGTCGGTCATGTCCTCGGGCAGGGCGTAGGTGCGCCCGCGCAGCATGGCCAGGGCCCGGGCGCCTTCGACCAGGTTGATGGTTGCGCGCGGGCTGGCGCCGAAGGTGATGAAGCGCTTCATGTTCGGCAAGCCATGGCGGTCCGGGTCGCGCGTGGCCGACACCAGCCGCACCGCGTACTGCACCAGGGAGGGGTCGACATAGACGCGCCGGCACTCGGCCTGCAGGGCTGCCAGCTGCTCGGTTGTGGCCACCGGGCTGACTTCGATCGACGGGCCGGTAACGCGCTCGACGATGACGTATTCCTCTTCGTCGGTGGGATAGCCGACGATCACCTTCATCATGAAGCGGTCGACCTGCGCCTCGGGCAGCGGGTAGGTGCCCTCGGTCTCGATCGGGTTCTGCGTGGCCATCACCAGGAAGGGGTTGGGCACGCGGTGGGTCTGGCCGGCGATGGTGACCTGCCGCTCCTGCATCACTTCCAGCAGCGCGCTTTGCACCTTGGCCGGGGCGCGGTTGATCTCGTCGGCCAGCAGCAGGTTGGTGAACACCGGGCCCAGCGAGGTGCTGAACTCGCCGTCGCGCTGGTTGTAGATGCGCGTACCCACCAGGTCGGCCGGCACCAGGTCGGGCGTGAACTGGATCCGCTTGAACTGGCCGCGCACGGTGTTGGCCAGTGTCTTGACGGTGAGCGTCTTGGCCAGCCCCGGCACACCCTCGACCAGCAGGTGGCCCTGGGCGAGCATGGCGACCATGACCCGTTCGAGGAAGCGGTCTTGGCCGACCACGATGCGCTTGACCTCGTAGAGGATCTGCTCCATGAGCTTGGCGGTGGCGGCTTCCTGGCGGGCGGATTCGAAGGCGGGTGCGTTCATGGTGGAGGCAGGAGTGTCAGAAGGGGGGCAGGCCGGCCGCGGTGGCCGCGTTTTCGATCGGCACCGCGAAGGCGATGCCCAGAAAGGTGCGGGCCGGGGTGGGATTGAGAATGGCGGTGACGATGCCCACCACCTCGCCGTCCATGGTGACCAGGGGCCCGCCCGAATTGCCGGGGTTGGCCGCCGCGTCGAACTGGATCAGGTTGCTCATTTCCTGCTTGCCCTCGGGCGATCGGAAGACGCGCTTGAGGCCCGAGACCACGCCGCCCGAGGCGGACGGGCCGATACCGAACGGAAAGCCCACCGCCAGCACCTTGTCGCCGGGCCCCAGGTCATTGGTCGAGCGCATGGTGGCGGCGATCATGTCGTCGGGGATCTTGCTGGCCTGCAGCACGGCCAGGTCGTTTTCGGGCTGGATGTTGATGACCCTGGCGGTGGCCTCGAGCCCATCGTGAAACGTGACCGTGATCCGGTCGGCGCCCGCGACCACATGCAGATTGGTGAGGATCACACCCTTGTCGATGATCACGACGCCGCTGCCGACGCCGCTTTCCACCTCGTCGCTTTCGGCCGCGGCCTCGCCAGTGGCCGGACCGAGCGGCTTGGGCTTGGCCTTGGCCTCGGCCTTGCCCTTTTCCTTGTCCTTGCCCAGCTTCGCAGCGGCATCGGGTGTGAGCCGGTCGCGCCGGACGTAGCTCACCACCCGCACCACCGAGGGCCGGATGGTCTCGTAGGCCCGGGCATATTCGGAGGGCATCACCTGGGTTTCCATCGTCTTGAGAACGGCGGCGTTGATGTCTTCCTGGGTGATGCGCCGCTGCTGCTGCTGGCCAGAAAGGCTGAAGGCCAGCAGGGCCGCCATCACCATCACCAGCACCCAGAGCATTTCGATGGAAGTGGGGCGGCGAAACCGTCGTTTGCGCGCGATGGCCGGGGTGTCGGCGGCGGGGGCGGGCGCCCGGGCCGGATCGGGCCGAGCCGCGCGGCTGGAACTGTAAAGGGCTGACCTGCGCATCCGTCACCTCGGGACCAAACAAGGGGGAAGGGGACTCTTTGAAATCGCACGGTAGCACGGATCGCCGCCCTGTGCAGCCGCCGGGGCCATGGTGCGGGCATGATGGGCGCATGTCCGAGTGGATCGATACCCACTGTCACCTGGATGCCGCCGAGTTCGCACCCGACGTGGCCCAGGTTCGTGAGCGCGCACGCCAGGCCGATGTGGTGCGCTGCGTGCTGCCGGCCGTTGCCGCCGACGGCTTCGATGCGGTGCGCGCGCTCGCCCATGCCTGGGGCGACGCCTACGGCCTGGGCATCCATCCCCTGTTCACCGGCACGGCAACCGAGGCGGACCTGGCCGCACTCGACGCGCGGCTGGGGCAGGCGCGGGGCGATCCGGCGCTGGTGGCCGTGGGTGAGATCGGGCTGGACCATTTCGTGCCCGGGCTCGACCGGGCGCGGCAGGACTTGTTCTTGCGCGAACAGCTGCGGCTGGCCGCCCGCCATGGGCTACCGGTGATCCTGCATGTGCGGCGCTCGGCCGATGCGTTGCTGCGCGAGCTGCGCCGCACCCCGGTGGCCGGCGGCATCGCCCATGCCTTCAACGGCAGCCTGCAACAGGCGCACGCCTTCCTCGACCTGGGCTTCAAGCTGGGCTTCGGCGGCGCGCTCACCTTTGAGCGGGCGCTCCAGATTCGCCGCTTGGCTGTCCAGCTGCCGCTGTCGGCGCTGGTGCTGGAGACCGACGCGCCGGACATGCCGCCGCAATGGCTCTATCGCACGGCGGCCGAGCGTGTGCAGGCCGGCGCGCAGGCGCGCAACGAGCCGGCACAGCTGCCAGCCATCGGCGCGGTGCTGGCGCGGCTGCGCGGCATCGAGCCGCTGGCCTTGGCCCAGGCCACGGCCGACAACGCCCGCGAGGCCCTGCCTCGGCTGCGGATAATCCCCCCACCTTGAAATCAAAGACCGCACCCCCCAGCCTGCCCGAAGTCAACTTCTCCGAACATGCCGGCGTGCGCTACCTGCACCTGGGTTCCGAATGGATCCAGGGTTCCATGCGGGTGGACGATCCCTTCGAGATCGACCTTGAGTATGTCCAGCGCATGATGGCCTGGCTGTTGTTCGTCGAGCCCGCCTCGGTCGCCGGCCGTCACGCCATGCAGCTCGGGCTGGGCGCGGCCTCGCTCACCAAGTTCTGCCGCAAGAAGCTGCGCATGGCCACCACGGCGATCGAGCTCAACCCGCAGGTGGTGGCGGCCTGCCGGCTGTGGTTCAAGCTGCCGGCCGACGACGCCCGGCTGTCGGTGATCGTGGGCGACGCGGCCGAGGTGGCGGCGCACCCGCACTGGCAGGGCAAGGTCGATGCGCTGCAGGTCGACCTGTACGACGAGGAGGCGGCCGCGCCCGTACTCGACAGCGCCGGTTTCTATGCCGACTGCCGCAAGCTGCTCACCGAGGACGGCTGCATGACGGTCAACCTGTTCGGGCGGGCCTCCAGCTACGACCGCAGCGTGGAAAAGATCCTCGAAGCCTTTGGCGCCAAGGCGGTGTGGGCGTTCAAACCCACCCGCGAGGGCAATACCGTGGTGCTGGCGCAGCGCGCACCCAGCCGGCCAGCCAGAGCGGCGCTGATCGAACGCGCCGAAGTGGTGCAGTCGCGTTGGGGCTTGCCTGCCGTCAAGTGGCTTCGGGCGTTCCGGCCGGTGGAATGACGTGCCGGCGCCCACGCGTTTGCCCCCCCGACGCAACGGCGTTGCGTGGACGCACCACAGTAGGTGGAACCCACATCCCCGCATTTGCCCCGCCCCACCACAATCGCGCGGTTGTATCCAGTTTTGAGGAGACGAAACCGTGCGGATCAAGAATCAGAAGGACTTCGGCGCAGGAGTCATGTTCACGGTAGTGGGCGTGGCCTTCGCGTGGGGGGCCACCAACTACAACATCGGCGAGGCGGCGCGCATGGGGCCGGGGTATTTCCCGCTCGTGCTCGGTATCTTGCTGGCCCTTTTGGGGCTGTTCATCACCTTCGAGGGCATGGTCGTCGAACCCGACGACGAAGAGGGCGACGGCAAGATCGGCAGCATCGCCTGGCGGCCGTTGTTCTTCATCATCGCCGCCAACGTGCTGTTCGGCCTGCTGTTGGGCGGCCTGCCCAAGATCGGCCTGCCGGCCATGGGCCTGATCGCCGCCATCTATGGCCTGACCATCGTGTCGGCCATGGCGAGCGACGAGTTCAGGTGGAAAGAAGTGCTGATCCTGGGCACCGTCCTGGCGGCCTTCAGCTACTTCACCTTCGTCTACATGCTCAAGCTGCAGTTCCCGGTGTGGCCCAGCTTCATCGTGCGCTAAGAAAGAAGTCCCGACATGGAACTGTTCAGTAATCTCGCAATAGGTTTCGGCGCCGCTGTCACGCCAATCAACCTGCTCTACTGCTTCGTCGGCGTCCTGCTGGGCACGCTGAT
>JAZKDA010000030.1:0-3762 GCA_040387815.1 Pseudomonadota bacterium
GACGTAGGCATGAACCGCAATGACCAGGGCAAGCTGTGCGGCGATGTCGATTTCGAGGGCGTCAAGCAGGTGGCCGGCTGGATCACCCCGGTGCCCGGCGGCGTCGGCCCCATGACCCGCGCGATGCTGCTGGTCAACACGCTGGAAGCGGCCGAACGCGCCACCCAATGATCGGCATCCGATAAATCTATCCCTGGCAGCCCTTGAGGGAAGCGGTGCTGGCGCAAAATCCCGGGGATGAGCAATCCGCTTCTCGATTTTGAAAACCTTCCGCTGTTCGACCGCATCCGCCCCGAACATGTGGCCCCGGCCATGGACGAACTGCTGGCCCGCGGTGAACAGGCCCTGGAGGCGGTGGTCGCCCCGGACTTCCCCGCCGACTGGCGCAGCCTGGCCCTCACCCTGGACTGCGCCACCGAAAAATTGAGCCGCGCCTGGGGCGCGGTGAGCCACCTCAACAGCGTGGCCGACACGCCCGAGTTGCGCGCCGCGTACAACGCCGCCCTGCCACGCATCACCGACTTCTGGACCCGGCTGGGCAGCGACGAGCGGCTGTACGCCAAGTACAAGGCCATCGATGCGGAAACGCTCAACCCCGAGCAGCGCCAGGCGCTGCGCAACGCCATCCGCAATTTCGTCCTGGGCGGGGCCGAACTCACCGGCTCTCCAAAGGAACGGTTCGCCCGGATCCAGGAACGCCAGGCAGAGCTCAGCCAGAAGTTCAGCGAGAACGCGCTGGACGCCACCGATGCCTTTGCGTACTACGTGACCGCCGAGGAGCTCGAGGGTGTGCCGCAGGACGTGATCAACGCGGCCCGCGCGGCGGCCCAGGCGGAAGGCCGCGAGGGCCACAAGCTCACCCTCAAGATGCCAAGCTACCTGCCGGTGATGCAGTTTGCCCGCAGCAGTGAACTGCGCGAGCATCTCTATCGCGCCTACGTCACCCGCGCCAGCGACCAGGCCCCCGAGGACGCCCGCCAGTTCGACAACAGCGCACTGATCCGCGAGATCCTGGCGCTGCGGCTCGAGGAGGCCCGGTTGCTGGGCTACCGCAACTTCGGCGAGGTCTCCCTGGTGCCCAAGATGGCCCAGTCGCCGCGCGAGGTGATCGACTTCCTGCGCCAGCTCGCCGCCAAGGCCCGCCCTTATGCGCAGCGCGATGTGGCCGACCTGCGTGCCTTCGCCGCCGAGCACCTGGGCATACGGGACCCGCAGCCCTGGGACTGGCCCTATATCGGCGAAAAGCTCAAGGAAGCGCGCTACGCATTCAGCGAGATGGAGGTCAAGCAGTACTTCACGGCGCCCAAGGTCCTCGCCGGCCTCTTCAAGATCGTCGAAACCCTGTTCGAGGTGTCGATCCGCCGCGACAGCGCGCCGGTGTGGCACGAACGCGTGGAGTTCTACCGCATTGAGCGCGGCGGCGAGTTGGTGGGCCAGTTCTACCTGGATCCGGCGGCGCGCAGCGGCAAGCGCGGCGGCGCCTGGATGGACGATGTGCGCGCCCGCTGGCTGCGGCCCGACACCGGCGCGCTGCAGACACCGGTGGCGCACCTGGTGTGCAACTTCGCCGATGGCGTGGACGGCAAGCCGCCGCTGCTCACCCACGACGACGTCACCACCCTGTTCCACGAGGCCGGCCACGGCCTGCACCACATGCTCACCCGCGTGAACGAGCGTGACGTCTCGGGCATCAGCGGCGTCGAGTGGGACGCCGTCGAGTTGCCCAGCCAGTTCATGGAGAACTTCTGCTGGGAGTGGAGCGTTCTGCGCCACATGACCGCCCATGTCGACACCGGCGAGCCGCTGCCGCGCGCGCTGTTCGACAAGATGCTGGCGGCGCGCAATTACCAGAGCGGGCTGCAGACGCTGCGGCAGATCGAGTTCGCCCTGTTCGACATGCTGCTGCACACCGAGCACGACCCGTCCCAGGACTTCATGCCGCTGCTGGCAACGGTGCGCGACGAGGTCGCCGTGATCCCGGCGCCCGCCTTCAGCCGCACCGCCCACACCTTCAGCCACATCTTCGCTGGCGGTTACGCGGCGGGCTACTACAGCTATAAGTGGGCCGAGGTGCTGTCGGCCGACGCCTATGCGGCGTTCGAGGAAACCATGGACGCCGACGGCCACCCGAGCCTGGAAACGGGCCGCCGCTATCGCCAGGAGATCCTCGAGGCTGGCGGCAGCCGGCCCGCCATGGCGTCGTTCAAGGCGTTTCGCGGCCGCGAGCCGGCGCTCGACGCCTTGCTGCGACATCAAGGCATGACCTGAAAAGCTGAGGCAAGATAGGGGTGACGCAGGAGTTGAATCGATGACCAATAAACGCATACCCCTCGTGTGGGCCTGTCTGGCGCTGGCCCTGGCCGCACCGCTTGCCGGCGCGCAGCAGGTCTATCGCATCGTGGGGCCGGACGGCCGCATCACCTTCAGCGACACCCCGCCCGCCGATCCGAACGCGCGCACGTCCGTCCAGGAAACGCCCGGGGTCGGCAGCAGCACCCAGAGCCTGCCGTTCGAGCTGCGCCAGACCGTCGCGCGCTTTCCCGTCACCCTGTACACCGGCCCGAACTGCAACCCCTGCGACCAGGGGCGAGGCCTGCTGACCGTGCGCGGCATCCCGTTCAGCGAGCGCAGCGTGCAGACCTTCGAGGATGTGGAGGCCTTGCTGCGGCTGGCCGGCGAGCGCACGCTGCCTGTGCTGATGGTTGGCGGCCAGATGGTGCGCGGATTCTCCAGCGCCGACTGGACGCAGTACCTCGACGCGGCCGGCTACCCCAAGGCCTCGGCGCTCCCCAGCGGCTGGCGCCAGGCCGCCGCGACACCCCTGGCACCCCGTCCCGCCACGCCCAGCGCCCGGGCCGCGTCCGCCGCGGCACCGCCAGCCCCCGCACCCGCGCAGGCCGACGCGGCGCCCGCCCAGGCGCCGGCCGCGGCGCCAGCCGGCCCCCGTCCCGACAACCCCGCGGGCATTCGGTTCTAGTGTAGTTTTCTAGGGTTTTCGCAGGCCAGGGCCGCCTCGGCGGAACCGACGCGCTGGCGCGGTCACTGATGGGTTCGACGCGTCGTCGAATGCCAGGAGTGCCATGCCCGACCCCGCCAGGATCCCCCCTTTACCGCGCCCGGCCGCGCTTTCGCCGGCTGCCCGCAACGGCACGGCAGCCTCGGCCGACACCGCGGCGCGAGCGGCACCGCGCCGCTGGCTGGCCGGCGCCACAGACCTCTTGTCCGGGTGGATGGGCCTGAAACCGGAAAATGGCGCAATGGCCGGCGGCTCGACTCCCTTGGCGCGACGCCATGCCGCCGTGGCCACACCCCAGGCTCGCGCTTTGGTACAGGCCAACGATGCCCGTGTCCGGCAACGCGTCGCGGCCCGCCTGCTGGCCGATTGCGCCGGCCACACCCAGGTTTCAGGCTCGGTCAACGCCCTGATCCACCTGAGCGAGGAGCATGCCACCGCGACGCTGCGGCGCGAGGCCGCCAGCCCGTGGGCGACCCGCGAGCTGACCGGCGGCGAGCTCGACGCCATCGTCGAGCAGGCGGCTCGGTTCGCCCAACGGCTCATGTCAGCGAGAAATACGGACGAAATGCAGCATATTCTTGAATCAAACGACTTCTAAACGTTTCATTTGATGTCGCTCTGGCGATAGACTTCGAACGTTCCGACACGCCTCACAGGAGAATCACGTGGACAAACGAAACCTCGCACTCAAGCTGATCGCCAACTTCGGCAACATGCTCACCCTGCCGGAGCTCACCCTCGATGAA
>JAZKDA010000031.1:0-2229 GCA_040387815.1 Pseudomonadota bacterium
AGGACAGCGTGGGCGGCATCACCCCCAACACGCTCAACACCCGCATCAAGGAACTACGCGAGGCCGCTCTGCTGGGTCACGGCGGTGACGGCTATTGCATCACCCCGATGGGGGCCGAGTTGACCCGGCGGCTGGCCGAGCTTCAGCCCTTCGCGGCTCGCTGGTCGCAGGCGCAAGCCCGAAAGAAGTAGACGCTACACTGGCCGCCCGCGCCGGGGCCCCTTTCGGGCCCTTTATCCGGCCCGCCATCCGAGGACCATCCGCATGATCACCACCCCTTCCGGCCTCCAGTACGAGGACACCACCATCGGCGACGGCGCGCAGGCCGCCCCCGGTCAGCAAGTGCAGGTGCACTACACCGGCTGGCTCTACCAGAACGGCCAGCAAGGCGCCAAGTTCGACTCCAGCCGTGACCGCAACGACCCCTTTGCCTTCTCCCTGGGCGCCGGCATGGTGATCCGCGGCTGGGATGAAGGCGTCGCCGGCATGAAAATCGGTGGCAAACGCACCCTGATCATCCCGGCCGAGCTCGGCTATGGTGCCCGCGGCGCCGGCGGAGTGATCCCGCCCAACGCCACCCTCAAGTTCGACGTCGAGCTGCTCGGCGTTCGCTGATCGGCTGCGCGCCCGGCCGGCAGCGGGCCGCGCCGGCCCCGCTCGACGCGGCGGGGTGACAGTTTTTCGAATTCCTCGTCTTGAAAAGGGGCTTGCCCGCCCCAAGCTCCGGCGCAGCCTGTATTTCAGGCGCCGCCTGTCTTTCGCCGTACCCCGACGACCAAAATGTCCGACACCCGAACCGAACCGACTTTCGACCCCGATGGCCTGCCCGAAGGCGTGTCGCCTGAAGAGCGCGAGGCTGCCCAGCATGCCAATGCCGCCTTGCCCCTGGCCGACATGGCAGCGCTGCAAGCCGACATCGCCAAGCTGCAAGACGAGCTCGGCGCGCTGCAAACCAAGAACACCGAGCTGACCGAGCAGTTCATGCGGGCCCAGGCCGACATGCAGAACACCCGCCGGCGCGCCGAGGAAGAGATGAGCAAGGCCCGCAAGTTCGCCATCGAAGGTTTCGCCGAGAGCCTGCTGCCGGTCACCGACAGCCTCGAAGCCGGCCTGGCCATCCAAGACGCCAGCCCCGAGCAGATCCGCGAAGGCGCGCAGGCCACGCTGCGCCAGCTCAAATCGGCGCTCGAGCGCAACAAGGTGCTTGAGATCAACCCCGCCGCCGGCGCCAAGTTCGATCCGCACCAGCACCAGGCGATTTCCGTCGTGCCGGCCCCCGAGGGCAGCGAGCAGGAGGCCAACACCATCGTGGCGGTGCTGCAAAAAGGCTATTCCATTGCTGAGCGGGTGCTTCGCCCGGCGCTCGTCACGGTGTCGGCGCCGCGCCAAAGCGTGTGACCCACCTCAAAAGCACACCTGGCCCCCGCCTTGAAACCACCGTCACCAGCCACACGTTAGTCACAGGACGCTAGAAATTTCGGCCCTTCGGGGCCCACCGCATCAGGAGAAAAATCATGGGAAGAATCATCGGCATCGACCTCGGCACCACCAATTCGTGCGTGTCGGTCATGGAGGGCAACACCCCCAAGGTCATCGAAAACAGCGAGGGCGCACGCACCACGCCGTCCATCGTGGCCTACCAGGAGGACGGTGAGATCCTCGTGGGCGCCTCGGCCAAGCGCCAGGCGGTCACCAACCCCCGCAACACCCTGTACGCGGTCAAGCGCCTGATCGGCCGCAAATTCGAGGAAAAGGAAGTCCAGAAAGACATCCACCTCATGCCCTACGCCATCACCAAGGCCGACAACGGCGACGCCTGGGTGGAAGTGCGCGGCAAGAAGCTGGCGCCCCCGCAGGTCAGCGCCGAAGTGCTGCGCAAGATGAAAAAGACCGCCGAGGACTACCTGGGCGAGCCGGTGACCGAGGCCGTGATCACGGTGCCGGCCTACTTCAACGACGCCCAGCGCCAGGCCACCAAAGATGCGGGCCGCATCGCCGGCCTGGACGTCAAGCGCATCATCAACGAGCCCACCGCCGCGGCCCTGGCCTTCGGCCTGGACAAGCAGGAAAAGGGCGACCGCAAGATCGCCGTGTATGACCTGGGCGGCGGCACCTTCGACATCTCGATCATCGAGATCGCCGACGTCGACGGCGAAATGCAGTTCGAGGTGCTTTCCACCAACGGCGACACCTTCCTGGGCGGCGAAGACTTCGACCAGCGCATCATCG
>JAZKDA010000032.1:0-8222 GCA_040387815.1 Pseudomonadota bacterium
CAGGTCGGTGCCGCAGTGCGGCTCGGTCAGGCACATGGTGCCGGTCCATTCGCCGCTGGTGAGTTTGGGCAGGTACAGGCGCTTTTGCTCGTCAGTGCCGTGCGCATGCAGCGCCTCGTAGGCGCCGTGCGTGAGGCCGGGGTACATGGTCCAGGCCTGGTTGGCCGAGTTGAGCATCTCGTAGAAACACTGGTTCACCACGATCGGCAAGCCCTGGCCGCCATAGGCCGGGTCGGCGGACAGGGCCGGCCAGCCGCCTTCGACGTATTTCGCGAAGGCTTCCTTGAAGCCCTTGGGCGTCGTTACCGCGTGGGTTTCGCGGTCGAGCCGGCAGCCCTCCTGGTCACCGCTGGCGTTGAGCGGCTGGATCACCTCGCTGGCGAACTTGCCGCCCTCTTCCAGCACCGCGTTGATGGTGTCCACGTCCACCTCGGCGTGGCGCGGCATCGCGCGAAAATCGTCCGTGACGGCAAGCACCTCGTGCATCACGAACTGCATGTCTCGCAGGGGTGGGGTGTAGGTGGGCATGCGGGTCTCCTCTGAAATGGTGATTGGGTGGCTCAGGCGGCTGCGGTCAGGCGATGCGTGAGCAGGCCCTCGAAGCCCGCCTTGGCGCGCTCGAAGGAATGGGGCTTGCGCAGGAAGCGCGCTTCGTAATGCAGGGCCAGGATCAGGCCGTGGATCTCGAACAGCAGCTGCTCGATGTCGGTGTCGGCGCGCAGGTGGCCTTCATCGCGCGCGGCGGTGATCGCCCGGCGCATGGCCGTCATCCAGGTCTCGACGGTGGTGACCAGCGCGTCGCGCACCGGGCCGGGCCGGTCGTCGAACTCGACCGCGCCGCTGATGTAGATGCAGCCGGAATCGATCTCGACCGAGGTGCGCGCCATCCACTGCGCGAACAGCGCCCGCAGCCGCGGCAGGCCGCGCGGCGCTTTCAGGGCGGGGTGGAACACCTCCTGCTCGAAGCGCTCGTGGTACTCGCGCACCACCGCGATCTGCAGTTCCTCGCGCGAGCCGAAATGGGCGAACACGCCCGATTTGCTCATGCCCGCCACATCGGCCAGCGCACCGATCGACAGCCCCTCCAGTCCCACCTGCGATGCCAGGCCGAGCGCGGCATCCAGGATGACGGCGCGGGTCTGCTGGCCTTTGTGCAAGGCACGCGCCTCGCGCGGGGCGCGGGGCTTGGTGTGCGGCTCTGGGGCGGACATGGCGGATTAAAAACAATAAAACGAACGGTCGTGCTATTTTGTAGGAAAACGAGGCCGATGCAAATACCCTTTTCACGTGCGTGGGCTCATTCCACCCCCGGATCGCGGGTTAACCCCTAGCGATGTCCCGGTCATCCTGCTTGGCCACCCCCGACCCTGCCCCGCACCGCAATCGCCCTGGCCGTGCAGGTGACCGGGCCGGCCGTGTCCTGTCGCAGGTTTTCGCGAAAGCGGCTCTTGACCTCCTCGCGCTTGTCGCGGCTCAGGCTGCGCAGCACGGCCGCCGTGCTGGCGCCCAACTGCGAGACCTCCCACGCGTCCTCGAAGCTGTCGAAGCGCCGCTGCACCGTGAAGGCACGTGTTTGCACATCTTTCAGCCCCGCCGCGATCCACAGTTGGCGCATGACCTCTTCGCGCGACGCGTGCTCGCTGGGCGCGCAGGGCGCCGGTACACCGGCCTGCCGCATCGCCAGGCCCAGCGGCGCGAGCGGCGAGCCGCGCCCGAGCAGATCCCAGTTGTAGGCGCAGGCAAGCCCGCCGGGCGCCAACACGCGCACCATTTCCGATACACCGCGCGCCGGATCGGGCAGAAAGACCAGCACCAGCGCCATGACCGCCACATCGAAGCTCGCGGGCGCATAGGGCATGGCCATGGCGTCGCCAACCCTGAAATGGGCACTGGGTGCGCCCGGCCGGCGCCGCGCATGGTCGATCTGGGCCGCTTCGGGATCGAGTCCGTGGACGCTGGCGGGCGCGCAGCGCAGGGCGATGCGCCGGGTGAACGCGCCGGTGCCGCAGCCGGCGTCCAGCCACCGCAGGTTCGGCGCGGGCGCGAGCCAGTCCAGAAAGGCCTCCCCCACCAGGGCGCTCCAGGTACCCGTCATGCGCTCATAGGCTTGGGCATCGTTGAACATGATCGCGTGCGCGCCGTGCAGAGGCGCACGCCCGCCTGCCGAAACCCGGGCCGCCAGCGACGGGCCTGGCGCGCACCACAGCAGCGAACTCCCAACAGGCGTGCGCCGCCATGGGAGCGGGGAAAGCGGGGGGAGCGACGCCATTGGAATCACGGAGCGCGCGATAGGGCCGACCCTCGATAACGCGACTTTCATGGGCATGCGGGCGCGTGGCGAGCGCCTCGGTTTGGTGTGCGACTTACCTGAGTCACGTCACCGTGCGCCCGGTTCCGCGCCAAGAGCGCGGATCTTCCGTTCAGAGGATCCGCGCCAGGCTCGCGTCCAGATGCTCCGACGGCAGGCGGCGAAAGCCGGAGCGGGCGTAGCGCTGCAGCCGGCCCACCACGAAGCTGGTGAGCAGCGAGGCACACACCTGCACGTCGACCGTGGGGGTGTCCGAGGGATCGGCCGCCATGCCGGCGCGCAGGCACTGGCGCAGGGTGGACTCGATCTTGTCGAAGAACTGGTTCATGCGCTGCTGCAGGCGCTCGTGCTCGAACACCAGGGCATCGCCCACCATGACACGGGTCATGCCGGGGTTGCGCTCGGCGAACTGGACCAGCATCGTGACGATGGCCGCCGCCTGCCGCGCCGAAGCGGCGGCCGGATCGCCGACCGAGGCCGGCCGTTCGAGGATCTGGTTGATGAGGGTGAAGACGCTCTGCTCGATGAATTCGATCAGGCCTTCGAACATCTGCGCCTTGCTGGCGAAATGCCGGTACAGCGCGGCCTCGCTGACGTCCAGGCGGGCCGCCAGGGCGGCGGTGGTGATGCGTTCTGCGCCGGGCTGCTCCAGCATGGTGGCCAGGGCCTGGAGGATCTGCACCCGCCGCTCGCCGGGTTTGGGCCGCTTGCGCACAGCGGCCGCCGGCGAGGCATCGGCCCGCACTGCGGGATCGGCGGGGGCGTCGCTGGTGAGTATCGGCTCGGCGTCTGGCATGGCGGACGTAAGAGAGTGCAAGGCATTCTCGCACAGCAGGGGTGCGGCGCCGCCAGCCCGACCGGCGCTAACCGCAGGCACTGGCACTTACCCAGGCAACTCGATGCGCACGCGCAGCCCCTTGCCGTCGGCACCGTCGTGCAAGGTCAGTTGACTGCCGTGGACACGGGCGATCTCGTCGGCGATGGCCAGGCCCAGGCCGGTGCCCTCGCCCAGCGTGCCCTGCACCCGGTAGAAGCGCTCGAGGACGCGGGGGCGCTCGCTGGGCGGCACACCGGGGCCGTCGTCTTCCACTTCGAGCAGGGCGCCGTTCCCCACCGGCGCGCAGCGCAGCGTGACATTGCCGCCCGCGCGGGTGTACTTCACCGCGTTGTCGACCAGGTTGGCCAGCAACTCACGCAGCAGCCACTCGTGGCCGGGCACGGTGACGGCCTGCGCATCCAGGCCGAGATCGACCCCGCGCCGGGCCGCCGCGTCCAGGTGCACCTCCAGGATGCCTTCGCACAGGGCCTTGAGGTCGACCGGATGCATGGGCTGTGCGCCCATGGTGCGCGCGTCGGCGCGCGACAGCGCGAGCAGCTGGTTGGCCAATTGCGTGGTGCGGCGGGTGGCGCTGCGCAGCTTCTCGATCTGCTCGACCGGCAGCAGCATGGTGCCGCCGGGGCCGCCCGGCGGGGCGATGCGGCGCGCCGCCTGGGCCCAGGCCTCGACCTGTGCCTGGAGCCCGGCCAAGGGCGTGCGCAACTGGTGGGCCGCGTCGGCGATGAAGCGGCGCTGGCTGTCGGCCTGGGCATTGACCAGATCGAACAGGCGGTTCAGGGCGGTGACCAGCGGCCGCACCTCCTCGGGCGAGACCTGGGTGTCGATGGGGCTGAGGTCTTGCGGCGAGCGCCGCGCGACGACGTGGGTGAGCTCGAGCAAGGGCCGCAGCGCGCGCGACACGGCCCAGCGCACTGCGAAGGCGGCGGCGGCGATGAGCACCAGATGCGGCAGCAGCACCCGCGTGAGGATGGCGCGCGCCCACTGCTGGCGCGGGTCGGAGGCGTCGGCCAGTGCCACCACCATCGGCCCGATCACGGTGTTCTGGCGTTGGCGCACGATCCGCCAGGTGACGCCGCCGTACTCTTCGCTGTGGAACTCCGGCTGGTCGTTGGTCAGCGGCATGCCCGACAGCCACGCGCTGCCATGGACGAGATTGCCGTCGGGGTCCGTCAGGGCGTAGGCCGAGTTTCCGCGCCGTGCCTGGAGGAACTGCTCAAGCGCCGGCGGCAGCAGCAGCACCGAACCGCGGCCGCCCGCCTCGCCCTGGGCGATCACCGCGTCGGCCAGCAGCGGCAGCAGCGCCGACAGTTGCTGGTCCTGCAGGCTGTCGACGCTGTCGGCGGAGCGGTACTCGAACCAGGCGTTGACGACGGCCAGCAGCAGCAAGGGGGCGAGCAGCAGGAACAGCAGACGCCGGCGCAGGCCCGACAGCATCTGCCGGCCCGACAGGGCGTCCGCCGGAAATGCGGCGTGGGCCAGCATGGACTGGGGCCTGGTCAGGGAAATGACGTCAGCGCGAAGGTGCTCAGGTCACCTGCGCCTCGATCATCTCCAGCCGGTAGCCGAAGCCGCGAATGGACCGCAGGGCCACGCCGTGCGGCTCGAGCTTGCCGCGCAGGCGCGAGATGTAGACCTCGACCGCGTTGGGCGTGATCTCCTTGTCCCAGCCGGTCAGGGCCTGCAGCAGCTTGTCCTTGCTGGCTGGCTTGGGCGCGTTCATGAGCATGTACTCCATGACGGTCCACTCGCGCGGGCCAAGCTCGATGGTGGTGAAGTGCTCGCCCTTGCGTGCGCCGGCCCGGCGGGTGGCGGTGTCGAGTTCAACCGGACCAAAGCTCAGGACCGCCGTGGTGGCCGCCTGCGAGCGACGCAGCAAGGCGCGCAAGCGGGCCAGCAGCTCCGGCAGCTCGAAGGGTTTAAGCATGTAGTCGTCGGCGCCGAGATCCAGGCCCTGCACCCGGTCGTGCAGCGCATCGCGGGCGGTGAGGATCAGGACCGGCATGGCGGCGCTGGCCATTTCCGGCTTGCGCAGGCGCCGGGTGAGTTCGAGGCCGTCCATGTTGGGCAGGCCGATGTCGACGATGGCGGCGTCGAAGGTTTCCCCCCGTTTGAGAACCTCTTCGGCGCGCTCGCCGCTGCCCACCCAGTCGACCGCATAGCCCGCATCGGTCAAGCCCAGCTTGATCCCGCTGGCCACCATCACATCGTCTTCCACGAGAAGCAGTCTCATGATCTCGCCCATCCTTTAGCACTACAGTAGCAGACCAAAGGACGCCCGGGAAGAGCGATATTGCGTATTTGAGCGAAAAAACGATTAATGCGAGCGGATCATGGTGCCAAAAGCCTGCTCGGTGAGGATTTCGAGCAGCAGGGCATGGGGCACGCGGCCGTCGATGATGTGGACCGAATTGACCCCGCTGCGGGCGGCGTCCAGGGCGCCGGCGATCTTGGGCAGCATGCCGCCCGAGATGGTGCCGTCGGCCACCAGCTCGTCAATGCGCCGCATGGTCAGCTCCGGCAGCAGTTGGCCCTGCTTGTCCAGCACGCCGGGGATGTTGGTCAGCATCAGCAGTTTCTCGGCCTGCAGCACAGTGGCCAGCTTGGCCGCCACCACGTCGGCGTTGATGTTGTAGCTTTCGTTGTGCTCGCCAAAGCCAATGGGGCTCACGACGGGGATGAACTGATCGTCTTGCAGCGCCCTGACGACCGAGGGGTCGATCGAGACAATGTCGCCCACCTGCCCCACATCATGTTCCTTGGTCGGGTCGTCCTGGTCGACCATGCGCAGCTTCTGGGCGCGGATGAGGCCGCCATCACGGCCGGTCAGGCCGACCGCCTTGCCGCCCGCCTGGTTGATCAGGCCGACGATGTCCTGCTGCACCTCGCCCGCCAGCACCCACTCGACCACTTCCATGGTCTCGGCATCGGTCACGCGCATGCCCTGGATGAACTGGCCCTTCTTGCCCAGGCGCTTGAGGGCGGTCTCGATCTGGGGCCCGCCGCCGTGAACCACCACCGGGTTGATGCCCACCAGCTTGAGCAGCACCACGTCTTCGGCGAAATCGGCCTGCAGCTCCGGATCGGTCATGGCGTTGCCGCCATACTTGATCACCATGGTCTTGCCGTGGAACTTGCGGATGTAAGGCAGGGCCTGGGCGAGGATCTCCGCCTTGTCGCGAGGCGAAATGTTCAAGGGGTCGGGCATGTGTGCGGGGGGTAGTGGGTGGGATGCCGCGGATTTTGCCGCATCCCATCCGAGGCCCCTCGACGGCCGCTTGAACCGGAACGCGGCCTAGCGCCGGCGAAGCGCCACGTAGTGAACGAGCGCCACCGCCAGGCCCAGCAGCAGACCCGCCACCACGCCCGCCAGGACCAGCAGCACCGGCCCCGGCCCGACCGGCTCTTCATTGATGCCGACGCCTTCGATCAGCGTGGCCGGCGCGGTGGACGGCGGTGCCATGGCGGCCTGCAGGCTCGCCTCCCAGCGCAGCAGCTCGTTCTCGCGGCCGGCGAAGCTCAGTTGCAGCGAGGTCTCCAGGCGGGCCGACCGCACACCCTCGGCCACGCCGGCGCGGCGAAACTCCTGCACGGTGCGAAGCTGCTGCGCGATGGTCTCGCGGGCCGGCTGCGCCAGCGCATCCTGGCGCTGGCGCAACAGATCGAAGATCTTGCGCAAGCCCTGTCCGGCTGATTCAGGGCTGCGGTCGCGGTAACTGATCTCCAGCAGGTCCGAATCGCGCACGGGGCGCGCCGACACCTTGCGCTTGAGATCGTGCATCGGCTCACCCGGCTGCAGCAGCCCGCTGGCCTGCAGGAAGCCGGGCATGACGACGCGCTCAGCGGCCTGGGCAGGCATTTCGACGGGCTTGAGCTGCACTTCCACGCCGACCAGCAGCGCGACCTGGGCCATGCGGACCATGCCGACGGCTTCGTAACGAGGGGGGATCGACTGGGAGGCGAACCAGCCGGCGATACCGCCCACCATGGCCATGGCCAGGACGATCAGCCAGCGGTGGCGAAGTGAAAGCAGCAACTCGAACAAGGTAGCGTCGTTGACCGGGGTCACAGGCGGCTCAACCGCCGTCGGTACACGCCCATGGCGCTCGGCATCGCTCTCATCCGTCTTTGCAGCTCCCGTCATCCAGACCCCTCACCAAAACCGCCGATGATAAACCTCGTCAATGCGACACACCCTCGCTGCGCACCACCTTCAGGAAGGTCAGGACGATGATGCGCAGGTCGAGCCAGAGGCTGCGGCTGCGCAGGTACTCGGCATCCAGCGCCACCTTGTCCGGGATCGACAGTTCGTCGCGGCCGTTGACCTGGGCCCACCCCGTGAGGCCGGGCACCAGCGCGTCCACGCCCTTCTCGGTGCGCAGCGCGATGAGGTCGTGCTGATTGAACAGCGCCGGGCGGGGGCCGACAAAGCTCATGTCGCCGGCGAGGATGCTCCACAGCTGCGGCAGCTCATCCAGACTGGTCTTGCGCAGGAAGCCGCCGACGGGCGTCAGCCAGGCGTCGGGGTCGTTCAGCAGATGGGTGGCCACCGCCGGCGTGCCGGTCTTCATGGTGCGGAACTTGGGCATGCGAAAGATGCGATTGCGCACGCCCACCCGGTCGGACCAGTACAGCACCGGCCCCGGAGAGGTCAGGCGCACCAGCAGCGCCACGACCACGATGGGCACCAGCAAGACGGCCGTGGCCACCAGGGCCAGCAGCAGGTCGAACAGGCGCTTGATCCGATCCGCCATCACCGCCGGCTTACTTGAGCACTTTGCGGATGGTGTCCACCACCCGTTCAATCTGCGTCTCGGACATGTTCGAGCCGGAGGGCAGGCACACGCCCTGCTCGAACAGGCGGTCGGACACCGACACATCGCCGTCGGCAAAGTAGCTGCTGCCGGTGAAGACCGGCTGCAGGTGCATGGGTTTCCAAAGCGGCCGCGCCTCGATCAGCTCCGCCGCCAGACGGCGGATGAACTCGGCGCTGTTGATGCCCAGGCCCGGGCGCAGCGTACAGGCCGTGAGCCAATGCGTGGCGTAGCTCCAGTCGGGCTCGGGCATCCAGTCGAAGAT
>JAZKDA010000032.1:8232-26304 GCA_040387815.1 Pseudomonadota bacterium
CCAAGGCCGCGCGGTAGTTGTGGAACACGGCGCGGCGCGACTCCACCCGTTGCCCCAGCACCTTCAGCTGCCCCCGGCCCACGCCAGCCAGGATGTTGCTCATGCGGTAGTTGTAGCCGACCACGCTGTGCTGGTAGTGCGGCGCGGGGTCGCGCGCCTGCGTGGCCAGAAAGCGGGCCCGGTCGATCAGTGCCTTGTCGTCGGACACCAGCATGCCGCCGCCCGAGGTGGTGATGATCTTGTTGCCGTTGAACGAAAAGATGCCCATGCGGCCGAAGGTGCCGCTGGCGCGGCCCTTGTAGCGCGCGCCCAGCGACTCGGCGGCATCCTCGACCAGCGGCACGCCATAGCGCTCGCACAGCGCCACGATCGGGTCCATGTCGGCGCTCTGGCCGTACAGGTTCACCACGATGACGGCCTTGGGCAGCTGCTTGTCGCGCCGCGCCGCTTCCAGGGCCGCCTCCAGCGCGCGCGGCGACATGTTCCAGCTGGCCTCGTCGGAGTCGATGAACACCGGCACGGCATGCTGGTAGGCGATCGGATTGGCGCTGGCGGCGAAGGTGAGCGTGGAGCAGAACACCCGGTCGCCCGGCTGCACGCCCAGCAGGATCAGCGCCAGGTGGATGGCGGCGGTGCCCGAACTGACGGCCGCCGCATGACCGATGCCCACCAACTCGGCCAGCTCGCGCTCGAAGGCGTCGACGTTGGGTCCCAGCGGCGCGATCCAATTGGTGCGGAAGGCTTCCTCGACGAAGTCGCGCTCGGTGTCGCCCATGTGCGGCGTGGACAGCAGGATCTGCTCGTCGATCTCGCGGCGCTCCAGCACCTGCGAGACGCGGCCGTCGGGGCCGACCACCGGCAGGTGGTTGATCGCGTGCTGGTTCATGAGGTCCAGGGCCTGGCGGCGCGAGAAGGCCTGGTCGATCACCACCGAGCGGATCTGCGGCAGCGCAGCCAGCGTGCCTTCCAGCGGGCAGCCCTCCAGCAGCAGGCGGCGCAGGTCGCCGTCGGTCACGGTGCGTTCGAACGCGCCGCCGGCACCGGCCAGCAGCAGCAGGCCGGTGCCAGCCTTGTCGAGCGTGGCCAGCGCCTGGCGCAGGCTGGTGTCACGGCCGACCGTGATGCGGGAGATCTCGTTCACTCAGGTTTCCTTGTCTTTCATGCGCAGCGCCGGAACGCCGACCCAGGTGCCACCGGCATCGATGTTGCGCGTGACCAGCGCACCGGCGCCGATGATGCTGTCGTCGCCCACCTGCACGCCGGGCAGGAGTGTGGCCCCGGCGCCCACCAGCACGCGGCGGCCGATCTTGACGCCGCCGCCCAGCGTGGCATTGGGCGCGATGTGCGAGAAGGCGCCGACCCCGCAGTCGTGGTCGACCACCGCGCCGTGGTTGACGATCACGCCCTCGCCCAGCTGCGCGGCGGGCCCCACCACCGCCTGCGCGGCGACGAACACGCCCTCGCCCAGCACCGCCAGCGGCGAGATGCTGGCGGTCGTGTGCAGCACCGACAGCGCGACGCGCCCCTGCCCGCGCAGCCGGGCGAAGGCCCGCTCCCGCGCGGCGGCGGCGCCGATGGCAACGTGGAACCGCCGCGCCTGGCAATCGGCGGGGGCACGCACAGGCGCCCCCAGAAAATCACGGCCCTGCAGCGCCACGCCATCGTCGGCCACCTCGACACTTTCGCGGCGCAGGCCCTGGCGCAGCACGGCATCGAGCACCACCTTGGCATGGCCGCCGGCGCCCAGGATCAGGATGGAATCAGTAGGCATTGGTCTTGAGCAATAGCTGTGCATCCAGCGGCTGCGTGGCCAGCCGCTGCACGATGCGCGGCGCGGTGGCGCCGTCGCCATACACATTTTCGATCGGAAAGCGGCCGTGTTGCAGCGCGCGGTCCAAAGCCTGGGCGATGGCGGCAGGCTCTGCCATGCAATCGAACACATTGGCATTGCGCTCGCGCAGGTTCTGCCGCAGCCCGATGTTGACCACCGGCGTGCCGAAGCTGGCGGCCTCGATGATGCCGGCGCTGGAATTGCCGACCATCAGGTCGGCCGCCGCCATCCAGGAGACGAACTCGCGGCGCGGCAGGTGGGTGGCCAGATACAGCTGGCCGGCCTGTTGCTGTTCGATCAGCAGCTGGCGGATCGCCTCGCTGCCGGCGTCCGCATTGGGCAGCAACGCCACCACGCGCAAGCCCTGCGCTTGCAGGCTGTCCAGCAAGGCCCGCGCCTGCGCGCCGGCCGAGGCCGCCTCCTGCAGCACCGGATGGAACACCAGCAGCGCCACCCCCGCATCGGGCGCGATGCCCGCGCCGGCCAGCAAGGCCTCGCGCGGGATGGTGGCGAGTTCGCGCAGGCCGTCCAGGCCCGGCGCGCCGGTCACCCAGATGTGTTCGGGTGCCTCGCCCATGCGCACCAGCCGTTCGCGCGCCTGCTCGGTGGCGGTGAAATGAAAGTGCGAGAGCTTGGAGATGGCGTGGCGCACCGGTTCGTCGACCGTGCCGGAGCGCTCGCCGCCGTGGATGTGGGCCACGGGAATGTTCAGGTGGATGGTCGCCAACGCGCCGGCCAGCATCTCGCCGCGGTCGCCCAGCAGCAGCACGATGTCGGGCCGATGGGCCTGCAGCAGCGGCACAAAGGCCGCCAGCATCTGCCCGAGGTTGCGCGCCATGGTGGCGCCGGTGGGCGGGTTCATCTCCACCGGCACGGTGGCCCACACCGGCAGGCCGCTGGCGGTGATGTCGTCCAGCGTGTGGCCGTGATCGCGCGACAGGTGCGTGCCGGTGGCGATGATGCCCAGCTCAAGCCGCGGGTCGCGGTGGATGGCTTCCAGCGTGGCCTGCATCAGGCCGAAATCGGCCCGCGTGCCGCTGATGTAGGCAATGCGGCGGCGGCTCATTTGACTCCTACGCTCGGCGCGGCGCTCATTGCAGATCAGACCACTGCAACGTGGTGCCCGCCGCGATGGCATGGCGGGCCCGGCGGCCCGGCACGCCCTGCGCGTCGGCCGGGGCGATGCCATTGCCCGGCCGCATCAGGGCCAGGTCATCGGCCTGAACGACCGCGCCCTGGGCGATCGGCCGCACGGTGGTGACGCTGCGGCGCACCAGCGCGCGCACCGGCAGCTCAGACGCGGTGGGCTGCTTGATGGGCGAGCCCAGCGCCACTTCCACGGCGCGGATCTGGGCCACCATCGCGGCCAGCTCGTCGGGCTCCAGAGAGGCCGCGTGGTCGGGGCCAGGCAGCGTGCGGTCGAGGGTGAAATGCTTTTCGATCACGCATGCGCCCAGGGCCACCGCGGCGGTGGAGATGGCGATCCCCAGGGTGTGGTCGGAGTAGCCCACCGGCAGCCCGGTGGACTGTGCGATGGTGGTCATGGCCCGCAGGTTCACATCGGTGAACGCGGCCGGGTAGTTGGAGGTGCAGTGCAGCACCGTCACCATGTCATCGAGCGGCACACCAAAGCCCCGCTCGCGGCGGGCGTCGGCGATCACGCGCACGGCGGTCTCGATCTCGGCCAGGTCGGCCATGCCGGTCGAGACGATCAGCGGGCAATCCTTGGCGGCCAGAAATTCCAGGAAGGGCGTGTTGGTGATCTCGCCCGAGGGCACCTTGATGCGCTTCATGCCCAGCGACAGCAGGAAGTCGGCCGCCTCTTCGTCGAAGGGCGTGGACATGAACTCGATGCCCCGCTCGGCGCAGCGCGCCACCAGCTGGCGGTGCAATGCGGGCGACATCTCCAAGGCCTTGAGCATGGCCCACTGGTCGCCGGCGCCGGTCTGGCGCTTCTGGTATTCGGCCTTCTCGGCGCCGGGACGCACCAGCTTGTCAGCGGAGAAGGTCTGGAACTTCACCGCGTCGGCGCCACACTGCGCCGCCGTGTCCACCAGGCGCAGCGCCAGCGCTTCGTCGCCATTGTGGTTGACGCCGGCCTCGGCAATGATGAAGGTCTTCATGCGGTTCTTTCGTAGTGCCGCGCCAGCGCCTCGGCCACTACCCAGTCGGCCTCGGTGTCGATGTCCACGTCCTCCCAGGGCTGCTCGCACAGTACGCCGCGCGTGGCCGGGGGAAAAAAGGTGCCCTGCGCGATCAGCACCGCGCTGCGAATCAGGTACAGGCTGCCGTTGACCCGCACCGCCGGCGGCAAGTCTTGCGTACGCTGGCGCAGGCCCTCGGCCCCGCCCCAGGGCGTTAGGGCGCTGTCGTCTTGCATGCGCAGTACGTGCGCCGGATGGTCGCGCACCGGCGAGACACCCACCACCGCATCGCATCCGCCCGCGCGCGCCAACGCAAAGGCACGCTGCCAGCGCAAGGGCTCTCGCAATGGCGAGGTCGGTTGCAGCAGGGCCACCCAATCGAAATCGCGGCCCTGCGCCTTGGCCTTGCGCAGCAGGTCGATGGCCACGTCGGCGCTGCCCGCGGTGTCGGTGGCGAGTGCCGCCGGACGCAGGGCCGGCACGGCCAACCCCGCATCGCGGGCGCATTGGGCGATGCCCTCGTCGTCGGTGGACACCTGCAGTTCATCGAACAGGCCCAGGCCGCGCGCGAAATCGATGGACCAGTGCAGCAGCGGACGCCCCAGGAAGGACCGCACATTCTTGCCCGGCAAACGTTTTGAGCCGCCGCGCGCGGGAATGATGGCCAGGGTCTTCACATCGAAACGAAATGCCGCACAACCGCCAGCCCGGTCTCGCCGCTGCGCTCAGGGTGGAACTGCGTGGCCATGATGTTGTCTCGCTGCACGGTGGCGCAGATGCGGTGGCCGCCATAGAGGCAATCGGCCAGACGATCCGCCGGGTCGGCGGGTTCGGCCGCGAACGAGTGCACGAAGTACACCGCCGGGTCTTTGCCGCGCAGGGGCTCGAGCAAAGTCCCTTGCCAGTCGCGGCCGGTTTCGGGCGCGACCAGATGGTTCCAGCCGATGTGCGGCACGCGCTGTGGCTGGCCGTCGGTGCTGGTGGCGGCAATGGCCTTGACCCGCCCGGCCAGGATGCCCAGGCCGGCATGGTCGCCGAACTCCTCGCTGCCCTCGAACAAAATCTGCATGCCCACGCAGATACCCAAAAGCGGCCTGCCGGTGTCCACGTAGCGGCGGATCGCGTCGCCGAAGCCGCGTGTGGTGACTTCATGGATGCTGTTCTGGAACGCGCCCACGCCCGGCACCACAAGGCGCTCGGCGCTGGCGACGTCGGCCGGATCTTCGGTGATGCGCAGCCGCGCACCCACATGCTCGAAGGCACGCGCCACGTTCAGCATGTTGCACATGCCGTAATCCAGCAGGGTGATCTCTTTGGCGGACATCGGGTTTTCAGAGTTTGCGAACGCCGAGCCCGGCCTCGCGCGCGGCGGCGCGGATCTCGGGAATCGTCATTCGCTGGTAGTGCAGCACATCGGCCATGGCGATGGCGTCGGCCTCGCCGTCTTGCGCCGCCTCGATGAAATGGGCCAGCGTGCCCATGCCGCCGCTGGCGATCACCGGCACCGGCACGGCGCGGCTGACGCGGCGCACCAAGTCGATGTCAAAGCCCTTGCGCGTGCCTTCGCGGTCCACGGACGTGAGCAGAATCTCGCCGGCCCCCAGCTCCACGCCACGCTGCACCCATTGGATGACGTCAAGCCCGGTGCGCTCGCGGCCGTTGTCGGTATAGGCCTCCCACTGGCCGGGCGCGACCTGCTTGGCCTCGACCGACAGCACCATGGCCTGCGAGCCGAAACGGCGCGAGACCTCGGTGATCAGCTCAGGCCGGGCGATGGCCGCGGTATTGATCGCCACCTTGTCGGCGCCCGAGCGCAGCAGCAGCCGCGCGTCGTCGACCGAGCGGATGCCGCCGCCCACGGTGATGGGGATGTACACCTGATCGGCCGTGCGGCGGATGATGTCGCTGAGGTTGTTGCGGCCATACAGGCTGGCCACGATGTCCATGTACACCAGCTCGTCGGCGCCGGCTTCGTAGTAGCGCAGCGCGAAGGCCTGCGGGTCGCCCATGACGCGCAGGCCTTCGAGGTGAATGCCCTTGATCAGGTTCGGGCCCTTGATGTCGAGCCGGGGAATGATTCGCAGATTTCGCATGCGGCGGGGCGCGCTCAGCGTGCCAGGTGCTTGTCGTGCCAGACCGCGTCGCGCAGCGCCCAGCGCTCGTTCTCCCACTTCCACAAGTGGGGCGAGCGGAAGGTGTCGGCCAGCTTGCGAAAGTACTCGCGGTCCATGATGGGCTGCTCGAACATCTTGCTGGCCTCGGGGAACTCCTGCGCCGGGATGCTGAGGTAGCGGAAGATTTCTTCGGCGAAGCGCTCGGGCCATTCGTGGTCGAAGCGCTTGACCAGGGCCACGCCCTCTTCGCGGGTGATGTCGCCCGAGCGGATCTCCTGCGAGGCGTCGTAGGTGGCGCGGCCGATGCCGAACTTCACACCCGTCGTGTAGTAGTGGAAGTCGTCGATGCGGTCGTCGATGCTGTTGTACTTGCTGTAGGTGCCGGGCGTGCGCTCGGGCGAGGCCTGGAAGCCGCCATGCTCGACCGCGTAGTAGTAGCAGCTTTGCGGGTGCCACTTGAGGTAGTAGCCCAGGTAATGCACCTCGACCTTCTGCTCCTCGATCTCATTGGGATTGGCCGGCAGGTAGGGCAGCAGGTCTTGCTGCTCCACGCCGAAGTGCTTCTTGAGATCGGCCACGGTCACGCCGCCCAGGCTGACGCGCGACTGGTCTTCGGCGGTGAAGTACGACCAGTCCCGCTTGGCCGATTCGGTGTCGCCGATGGGGTTGCCGTACTCGGCCTCGTTCTCGCCGTAGAACACCAGCGGGATCTTGTGCAGCAGCGCCATCTTGGGCGCTAGCGCCTTCTGGCCGAACATGAAGGCCTGGAAGGGGTGGAACAGGTTGTCCACGGCCAGGCGCGTGAGCAGCCGGTGCACCCGCCCGTTGGGCGTCATCAGCAGGTTGTCGTGTCCGGCGTGGATCCAGGCCTGGAAGTTCTTCCAGCCCCAGTCGGTGTAGATGTGCGGCGCCCAGGTCACCGTCATGGGGTGCATGCCGTACTTGGTGCGCAGCATGTGCGAGGCGTAGAAGCTGTCCTTGCCGCCCGAGCCGGGCACGATGCAGTCGTAGCTGCCGTCCTTGCTGCGGTGGCGGTCGCACAGCTCGCGCAGGTTGCGCTCGCGCTCGTCCCAGTCGATGCCCTGCTTCTTGCGCAGGGCGAAGCGGCAGGCGTCGCAGACACCGTCCTCGTCGAAGGCGATGGTCGTCTTCTTGGAGTCCTTGGTGTGGTTGTATTCCACCGCCGAGTTCGGCCGCTGGTTCGAGATGACGCAGCAGGTGCAGTACTTCACCTCCCGCGGCAGGCCGTACTTGGTCGGCGAGTTTGTGGCTTCGGGCGCGAACGGGGTCTTGTCCGTTTCGCGCGGTGCGGCGATGCGCTCCATATGGTCTCCTACTGATCCCTGTGGGTGGTGCGGCCACCCGATTGAATGAATTCTTGCGCTGTGCGGCGCAGCGCCGTGTCGATGCCGACGGGGGGCGTCCACTGGAGCAGGCGGCGGGTCTTGCCGATGTCCAGCTGCAGCGACCCGCACAGCCGGTCGACGACCGCCCGTTTGCCCGCAAGGCCAGCCAGAAACTGTAGCAGCCCTGGCGGCACCGCAACGAGCCGCGCCCGGGTATCGAGCGCCTGAGCGACGCGGCGCAGCAGTTGCGGCGTGGAAAGGTCCTCGCCGTCGCCGGCCAGCAGCACCTGGTTGGCCGCGCCAGGATGGTCCAGGCAGGTGATGATGAGGTCGACCAGATTGTCCAGTGCCACCAGGCTGCGCTGGTTGCGCACGGCGCCCAGCGGCAGCGGCACGCCGCGTGCCACCCAGCGCATCATGCTGCGGAAGTTGGCGCGCACCCCCGGCCCGTAGACCAGCGGGGGCCGAAGAATGCAGATCTCCATCCCGGTCTCGGCCGCCACCCTGTGCAGCGCCAGCTCGGCTTCGAGCTTGCTGATGCCATAGGGGTCCTGCGGGGCCGGGATGTCATCGGCGCTGAACGGCCGCCCTGGTGCCGTGTGCTCGCCGTTGACCTTGATCGAGCTGAGAAACACGAAGCGGCGCACGCCCGCGGCGGCCGCCTGGCGCGCCAGGCGCTCGGTCGCCAAGGCGTTGGTCTTGCGAAACTCAGCCAGCGGATCGGCGGCCTGCTCATCCATGACATGCACCCGGGCCGCCAGATGCACCACCCGGTCGACTCCGCCAAGGGCGTCGGTCCAGTCGGTGTGCGCGTCCAGTGCGCCCACGGCCACGCAGCCCTGCGCGGCGCTACGGCTGGCCGCGCGCAAGGGCAGCCCGCGCGCACGCAACTGCGCGCACAGGGCCTGCCCCACGAAACCAGTGGCGCCGGTGACCAGGATCATGGCCGTGGCGCCTTGACGCGGCCCGGGTGGCCCTGGCGGGCGGCCGCCGCCAGTTCAGCCAGCCAGGCTTCCAGCTTGTCGATCTGACGGACGCGGTCGAACTCGGTGGCGCCCAGTCGGCGGCCGCGCTGCCCCATTGCGGCCCGCTCGGCCGGCGCCATGGCAGCCAGGCGCAGCACCGCCTCGGCCAGCGCCGGTGCATCGCCCGCCGCGCTGGCGAGGCCGGCGCCGGCGTCGCGCACCACACTGGCGCCCTCGCCGTCCAGCATGGCCAGGATAGGCAGGCCGGCGGCCAGGTAGGACTGCAGCTTGCCCGGGATCGTCATGGCGAAAATCGGCTCGGGCTTGAGCGACACCAGCAGCGCATCGGCATGGCGGTAGAACGACGGCATGCGCTCGACGCCGAAGCGCCCGGGCAACAGCACCTGCTCTTGCAGGCCGCGCCGCAACACCTCGTCACGCACCCAGGCCGCCATGCGGCCGTCGCCCACGATGATCCAGCGCACCTGGGGCGCGCTGGCCTTCACACGCTCGGCCGCGTCGAGCACGGTGGGAAAGTCTTGCGCGTCGCCGATGTTGCCGGTGAACACGATCGTGAAGGCGCCGGGTGCTGCCTGCACCTCGGGCGCAGGCGGCGCCTGGCCGGCCTCGTGCACAGCTTCGGCCCAGCTCGGGAAGTAGCGAACCTCGGTGGCGCCGGCATAGCGGCCGATCTGCGGCATGAAGCTGCGCGACTGGGCCAGCATCAGGTCGCAGCGGCGGTAGATGAAGCTCACCCCCTTACCGATCAGCCCCAGCACCTTCTTCGAGCGCACCACCCCGATGGCCTCCAGCGTCTCGGGCCACAGATCCAGCACCCAAAATGCCAACGGCGCCTTCTTGAGCCAGCGCTGCACGATGGCCGGCAGACCCACCGTCACGGGCGAGGGCTCGAACACGAAGATGGCGTCAAAGGCCTGGCCGCGCAGCTTCCAGGCGCCCGCCAGCATGCCACTCAACGCGAAACTGAGGTAGTTGAGCGCCAGGCGCAGGCCGCCTTGGCCACGTGGCAGCACAGGCACGCGCACCACACGCGCGCCGCTGAAGGTGGCGAAGGCGGCCGGGTCGGCCTTGAATTCTGGGAACACCTGGCCCGCCGGGTAGTTGGGCCAGCCGGTGAGCACGGTCACCTCGTGGCCGCGCGCGACAAATTCGGTCACGAGGTCATTGACGCGAAAATTCTCGGGCCAGAAATACTGGCTGACGACCAACAAGCGCACGCTCGGCTCAGCTTGGCTTGCGCCACACAACGCGGTTGACGTAGTCGGTGTAGCTGTGGATCAGGCGCACCACCTTGTCCGAGACATTGGGCATGCTGTAGTCGGCCACCGGGCGCAGCAGGCGCTGCTCGCCGCGCGGCTGGTCGGCCAGCAAGGCCAGCGCCTGCAGCACACGCTGCGTCTCCAGGCCGACCATCATCACCGAGGCCTCTTCCATGCCCTCGGGGCGCTCGTGCGCCTCGCGCAGGTTGAGCGCGGGAAAGTTGAGGATGGACGATTCCTCGGAGATGGTGCCGCTGTCGGACAGCACGGCACGCGCGCCCATTTGCAGCTTGACGTAGTCACGAAAGCCCAGGGGCTTGAGCAATTGCACATGCGGGTGGAAGGTGGCGCCGGTGGCCTCGATGCGCTTGCGCGTGCGCGGGTGGGTCGAGACGATCACCGGCTGGTCATACGCTTGCGCCACCGCGTTGAGCACCTCGACCAGCTTGCCGAAGTTGCCGTCAGACTCGATGTTCTCCTCGCGGTGGGCGCTCACCACGAAGTAGCCGCCCGGCTGCAGGGACATGCGCTGCAGCACGTCGGAATCCGCGATGCCCTCGCGGTAATGCGTGAGCACCTCGAACATCGGGCTGCCGGTCTTGATCACCATGTCGGGCGGCAGGCCCTCGCGCAGCAAATACTCGCGGGCGATGGTGCTGTAGGTGAGGTTGATGTCGGCCGTGTGGTCGACGATGCGGCGGTTGATCTCCTCGGGCACCCGCTGGTCGAAGCAGCGGTTGCCGGCCTCCATGTGGAAGACCGGAATCTTGCGCCGCTTGGCCGGGATCGCCGCCATGCAGCTGTTGGTGTCGCCCAGGATCAGCACCGCGTCGGGCTGCTCCTGCGCGAGCACCGGGTCGACCGCGATGATCACCTTGCCGATGGTCTCGGCCCCGCTGGCCCCGGCCGCCTGCAGGAAGTGGTCGGGCCGGCGCACCTGCAAATCCTGGAAGAAGATTTCGTTGAGCTCGTAGTCGTAGTTCTGGCCGGTGTGCACCAGCACATGGTCGCAGTACTGGTCGAGCCGGGCCATCACCCGCGACAACCGGATGATCTCGGGTCGCGTGCCGACCACCGTCATCACTTTGAGTTTTTTCATGCGTGGCCCACGGGATGCGTGAAGGTGTCGGGGCGGGCGCGGTCGAAGACTTCGTTGGCCCACAGCATGACCACCATCTCGCCCTCGCCCACGTTGGTGATGTCGTGCGACCAGCCGGGCACGGTGTCGACGATGCGCGGCTGCTCGCCCTCGGTGAAGAGCTCGAAATATTCGCCGGTGATGAGGTGACGAAAACCGAAGCGGGCCTTGCCCTTGATCACCAGGAACTTCTCGGTCTTGGTGTGGTGGTAGTGGCCGCCTCGGGTGATGCCCGGGTGCGCGGTGAAATACGAGAACTGCCCGGCGTCGGGCGTCTTGAGCATTTCCACGAACACGCCGCGGGCGTCGCCGTGCTTGGGGATGTCGTAGGCGAACTGCTCGGTGGGCAGGTAGCTCACGTAGGTGGCGTACAGCGCCCGCATCAGGCCGGCGCCGACCGCGCCCGGCGCAAGGCTGCTTCGGCAGTCGCGAAAGCTCTCCAGGTGGCGGGCCAAATCGCCCACCGTCAGCGTGTATTGCGGCTGCACCACCCGCTGCGGCGCGTCGCCGCTCTGGGCCTGCAGCAGCGCCAGGAAGGCCTGCACCACGTCGTCGATGTACACCAGCGTCAGCGGCGCCGCCGGGTCGTTGATCTGGATCGGCAGCCCGCGTGCGATGTTGTGGCAGAAGGTGGCGACCGCCGAGTTGTAGTTCGGGCGGCACCACTTGCCAAACACATTGGGCAGGCGGTGAATGTGCAGCGGCGCGCCGGTGGCACCGGCATGCGCCAGCAGCAGTTGCTCGGCCTCGCGTTTGCTGCGGCCATAGGGGTTGTCGCGCTCGGCCTGGGTGGACGAGGCGTACAGCAATGGCACGGCACGGCCGGCGTCCCGCAGCAGCTGGCACAGGCGGGCGGTGAGGTCGCGGTTGCCGGTGGCAAAGTCGGCCGGATCCTGCGGGCGGTTGACGCCGGCCAGGTGGAACACGGCGTCGGCCTCGCGCACGGCGGCGGCCCAGTCGGCCTCGGTGGCGGCGCGGGTCAGGGGCAGCACGGTGATGTCGGGCTGCTCGCGAAAGTGGGCGCGCAGGTTCTGGCCGATGAAGCCGTCCGCGCCGGTGATCAGCACTTTCATGCGCGTCACTCCACCGGGCGGGCGGGCTTGCCGTCCCGCAAGTCGCGGATGAAGTCCAGGCGAAGCAGCAGCGCCTTCATGCCCTCCACATCGAGGCGCTGGGTGTTGTGCGAGTTGTAGTCGGTGCTCTCGCTGATGCGGCGCTCGCCCTGCTCGACGAATTTGCCGTAGTTGAGGTCGCGCAGGTCGGGCGGCACGCGGAAATAATCGCCGCGGTCCTCGGCGCCGGCCATTTCCTCGCGCGACAGCAAGGCCTCGTACAGCTTCTCGCCATGGCGGGTGCCGATCACGTTCACCGGATGCTGCGGCCGCTCGAACAGCTCAAGCAGGGCCTGCACCAGCACCTCGATGGTGGCCGCGGGCGCCTTTTGCACGAAGATGTCGCCGCTGTCGCCATGCTCGAAGGCATACAGCACCAGGTCGACCGCGTCTTCCAGCGTCATCATGAATCGGGTCATGTCCGGGTCGGTCACGGTGAGCGGCTGGCCGGCCAGCAGCTGCTCGACGAACAGCGGGATGACCGAACCGCGCGAGGCCATGACGTTGCCGTAGCGCGTGCCGCAGATGACGGTGCCGCCGCTGGCGCGCGACTTGGCGACCATCACCTTTTCCATCAGCGCCTTGCTGATGCCCATGGCGTTGATCGGGTAGACCGCCTTGTCGGTGGACAGGCACACCACGCGCCGCACCTGGTTGGCAATGGCCGCCTCCAGCATGTTCTCGGTGCCGATGACATTGGTCTTGACGGCTTCCATCGGATGGAACTCGCAGGAAGGCACCTGCTTGAGGGCCGCCGCGTGAAAGATGTAGTCGACCCCGCGGGTGGCCGCCAGCAGGCTGGACGGGTCGCGCACGTCGCCCAGGTAGAACTTGAGCTTGTCGCTGGCGAAGCGCTTGCGCATGTCGTCCTGCTTCTTCTCGTCGCGGCTGAAGACACGGATCTCGCCGATGTCGGTGCGCAGGAAGCGTTGCAGGATGGCGGTGCCGAACGAACCGGTGCCGCCGGTCACCAACAGGGTCTTGTGCGTGAAGCTCATGGCAATGCTTGATTATCTTCGATGGGCTCTGAGGGCTTGCTCGTGGCGGGCCTGTTCAGATGTGTCAAACCGCTGCGCGACCACCCGCGCCGGGTTACCGGCCACGATGGCATAGGGCGGCACGTCCTGCGTGACCACCGAGCCGGCGGCCACGATGGCGCCGCGGCCGATGGTCAGGCCGTTGAGCACCGTGGCGCCGTGGCCGATCCAGGCGTCGTCGCCCACCACGGTCTTGTTCCAGTGCTCGCGCGGCGAGGCGAACAGGGGCACGCCCACCTCTCGGAAGACATGGTCGCCGCCGACGATGGCGACCGAGCCGGCCAGCATCACGCCGTTGCCGATCTCGATGTCGCCGTCGAGAAAACTATAGCGGCCGATGAAGACGTTATCGCCCAGGCTGACCCGGTTCGGGTAGATGAACAGGCACTTGTCCAGGCGGATGTTGCGGCCCACCTTGCGAAAGCGGTAGAGGATGCGCAGCTGGTACTGCGTGAGCAGCCACACGAGCAGCTTCTTGATCATGCGGGAACCCCCAGGCTTTGCCGCTGCCGATCGACCAGCGCGGACCAGGTGGAACGGTCTTTCAATGACGCCACCCGCTCGGCCAGGTCGGACACATCGAAGGTCTGGAACTCGCCGTCGAGGTAGACCTGCGGGCTGTAGGTCGGCGCCCGGTACACCAGCACCGGCGCCACCGGCGCCAGCTCGTAGTAGGCGGTGGAGTAGATGGTGAGGAACACCGGCCGCAGGCCGCGCAACTCGTCCCAGCGGCCGGCCACGCGCACGTCCGAAGGCAGGTCGGCGCGAAAGCGCGCGGCCGGCGTGTTCGGGTGCAGCTTGAGCACGGCCTGCACGCCCAGGCTGCGCGCCAACGGCGACAACGCGCCCATGATGCGATCTTGCGCCGCCCGCTCGGAAGGCAGGTTGTAGGCTTCGAAGTTCTGGTGCACGTAAACCAGGGCCAGCGGGCCGGCCTGCTCCAGGTCTTGCCGCTCGAAGGGCAGGCGCGAGTTCATCTTCTCGCGCTTGCTCAGCGCCATGGGGTTGCCCATGCGGCGGTAGAACGCTGCCTGGTAGTCGTTGAGGTACTCGAAGCGGGTGTAGGCCACCTGCGGGCAGTACAGGCCGATGCCGTGCGCGGTGTTCACGTACTCGGCCCCGCCCTGGCGCAGGCGCTCGCCGGCGGCCACGGCGCCCACTTCGTACTCGTCGCTCGAATAGATCTGCCGCACCCCCGCGCGCAGCAGATCGCGGCCGAAACGGTCATAGGCCTGCCATTCGGCGCGCGCCAAGCGCAGGTGGCGCGTGGCGCCGGGCGACAGCAGCGCGGCCAGCGCATCCCACAGGCGAAAGGGCACGCCGTCGAAGGACCAGCGCACGCCGCGCCGTCCCAGGCTGCGTACATAGGCGAGCTGGCGTCCCAGGCCGTAGGAAAAGGGAAAGACACGCACCTGGGCCTGCGGGTACACCTGGCCGTACATCACGTCGGTGATGTCGACCCAGGCGCGCACCATCGGCACGCCGGCCAACAGCGGCCGGGCTACCAGGCGATACAGGCGATGCAGCACCGCCTTGAGGAAGAAGGCCGTGGCCACCGAGCGTGGCAGCAAGGGCGTGTCGTGTGCCAGCGCGACCACCTCGATGCCCCGGGCCGATAGCGTCTTGCCCACGGCCCGCGCCAGCACGGGCGACAGCACCACCTGGCGCGGCGGGGGCAGGCCCAGCTCGGGCTCGGACAGCAAGGCGGTCAGCCCCATGAGCACGCGCGACTTGAGGGCCAGCAGGTTGTGCAGCACCTTGTACACGCCCTCGTCGTGCACTTGCGCGCGCGCCACCTGGGCGCACAGCGCATAGTGGCCGTCGGTCTGGAACAGGCTGGCCGAGACCTCGCCCGACAGCTGTTCGAGCGAGACTTGCGCGCCGTCCTGGCGGATGACGCGGTCGACGGTCATTCGCGGCCCTTCGGGATCGCCGCAATGGCGAAGAACGAGAACATCATGAAGAAATGAGGATGGCGCAAGGTGTTCTGGAACAAGGCCGTCAGCAGGTAGAACAGCAAGATGGCACAGCCGGCATGGCCAGGTCGCACACGCGCGGCATGGATGAACAACAGTGCCAGATACAGCCCGAAGCCGATCACCCCATGGCGCACCAGCACCTCGGCGAACGAATTGTGAAAGGACGCATAGCCGGCATGCCCGACGCTCTCGTCCAGCATGACGCCGCCCACACCCAACCAGGGATTGTGCGTGAACAACGCCAGACTGCTGGCCCAGATCTCCTGGCGATCGGACAGCAGGCCCATGCGAAGCACGAACTCGTCCAGCCCGCTGGATCCGGCCAGCACCCGCACCAGGCCCGTGGCCACCAGCACCGTGAGTGCGGCCACCCCGACCGCGCGCAGCACGCCGCTGCGCCCCCGCCCGGACAGCGCCAGCCAGGCAAGCCCGATGGCCAGCGCCAGGTAGACCGAACGCGAGGTGGTGAGAATGCCGGCCGCCATGCACACGCTGGCTGGCAGCCACCGCCGGTAATGCAGCAGGAACAGCAGGAAACCGGTGGACAGCAAGATGGCGTAGAAGTTGGGCCAGTCGGGAAACCAGGGGCTGCCCCACAGGCGCAGCTCGGGCACCGTCCAGTTCAACACGCCCGCCGACCATCTGAACCCGACCACCGACATGGCCAGCACCGCCAGCGCCTGCAACAGGATGGCCGCCGCCAGCCCGGCCATGAGCTCGCGCGCCCGGTCCCAGGCCAGCAAACCGGCCAGGAAGAACAGGTAGAACACGCTGCTGGTGAGAAAGCGCGCCGGCTCGCGCACATAGGCATAGGGGCTGAGCAGGTTCGACAGCGTGGCCACGCCGCACAGGGCCAGCACGCACAGCACGAGCCCCGGGCTGCGGTTGAGGCGGCCGAAGGGCGTGGTGAACAGCGCGATGAGCATCACCGCGAAGGCCGCCCAGTAATAGGGAACGTCGGGGTACGACACGGGCAGCCCGAGCAGCACACCGGCCAGCACATGCAGCCGTGACAGGCGCCTGGATGCGGCCGGCGTCACCGGTTGCCAGGCCGCGGCGGACTCAAGAACGCTCATGCCCGCCGCCTCAAGGCCCGGCCCCAGGGCATCGGATGGCAGCGATCGCTCAGCCACCAGGTGGCGGCGAACAGCACCGCCTTGCCGATCAGGGCCGCCTGCGCGGCGCCGACCAGGCCGTTGCTGCGCACGAGAATCAGCGCCGCCACCACATTGACCGCGCCTGAGACGAAGGTGACCGTGGCCAGGGCCCCGGTGCGGCCGGCATAGAAGACGTAGTTGGTGACCATGTAGTACATGCCGCCAAAGGCGTAGCCCAGCGCGATGTAGCCAATCGCCGGCGCGGCCTCGCCGTAACCGCTGCCGGTGAGCAGGTCCAGCAGCGGCGCGGCGAAGGCCGCGACCAAGGCGGCCGCCAGCAGCAGCACGACGAAGTAGCCGTAGGTGAAGCGCACGATGCGAATGTCGCGGGCGTCGTCGCGCTGCTTGATGAAGGGCACCAGCCAGGGCGCGAACGCCCGGTTGACGGCGTCGGTGACCAGCCCCAAGGCCATGCCGACCTGCACCGCCACCATGTACACGCCCACAGCCGCCATGCCCAGCGTGTTGCCGATCAGGAAGCGGTCGAACATGGCCAGCACCATGCCGCTGGCGATGTGCGGCACCAGCGGCGCGCCAAAACGAAGGGCCGAGCGCAGATCCTCGCGCGCGGTCGGAAACCGCGCCCAGCGGCTGGCCACCAGCAGCGCCAGGGAGGCCACGCCGACCAGCAGGTTGGCGATGGCGATGCCGCCGGCGCGGCCCTCCCAGCCGGCGCGCAACACCAGCACCAGGCCGAGCGAGGCCACGGCGTCGAGCACGGCTTGGGCGGCCTTGAGCCCGGCATATCGCCAGGGCTGCGAGGCCGATTGCCAGATCGTCAGCTGCAGCTGCAGCACGAACTGCGCCGCCGACACCACCACGGCCACCGCCAGCCACAGCAGCGGCAGCTGGGTCCAGCGGGTCAGCCAGGGCGCCAGCAGCAGCACCGCGGCCAGCACGGCGATGGTGCTGGCCGCGAGGATCACCAGGCAACCGGCGACGAAACGGGGAAAGTCCTGCGTGCCGCGATCGAAATAGCGCATGCCCGCCGCGCCATGGGTGTTGACACCGGTCACCGCGCTGAAGATGGCGACCATCACCGAGAACATGGCGGCCAGGCCGTACTCCGCCGGGCTCATGACCCGGGTGAGCACGGGCATCATCAGAAAGGGCAGGCCGGCGCTGATGCCATTGGCGGCCACATAGACCAGGGCCGCGCCGGCGAGGCGGCGGGCCCGCATCATGAGACGCCGCCGCCGGCCCGCGCGCCGCGGTCGCTGATGTACGCGGCCGGCGCGCTCAAGCCCGGGAGCTCCGGGACGAGGGGCCCGGCTGGCCGTCGGCCGGGGCCCCGCCGGCGGCGTCAGAGGGCGAGTCGGGGCCGTCCTCGACGCCGGTGGCCAGCGTCACATGGTCGACGATGCCGGTGTCGCTGCAGTAGCCGCTCACCCGCTGCAGCAGGATGTCGCGGATGCGGCGCACGTCGTTGTGCCGCGTTGCGTCCCACAGCGCGTCGAGCGAGGCCGCCAGCTCGCTCCAGGGCACGAAGTCTTCCCGCGCCTTCATGATGCGCGGGTGGGGGGTGCCCTCCGGGTTGTCGCCAATCAGCAGCTCTTCGTACAACTTCTCGCCGGGGCGCAGCCCGGTGATGACGATCTCGATGTCGCCGGCCGGGTCAGCGTCGTCGCGCAGGCGGCGGCCGGAGAGTTCGACCATGCGGCGCGCCAGATCCATGATGCGCACCGGCGTGCCCATGTCGAGCACGAACACGTCGCCGCCATGGGCCATGGCGCCGGCCTGCAGCACCAGCTGCGCGGCCTCGGGAATGGTCATGAAATACCGGGTGACCCGGGGATCGGTGACGGTGAGCGGGCCGCCATTGGCCAGCTGCTTGCGAAACAGGGGCACCACGCTGCCGCTGGAGTCAAGCACGTTACCGAAGCGCACCATGCTGAAACAGGTGCGGTTTTGCACCAGCCGCGACACGCTGCCATCGGGGAAGGGCACCGAGCCGCGCGCGGCCAGGGCC
>JAZKDA010000033.1:0-9374 GCA_040387815.1 Pseudomonadota bacterium
ATGGGTATTGAAGGGTTCACAGCCTGCGGCGTGCGTCGGAGAATGTCCGCATGTTAAGGCCCGGCAGGCCGGCATGGCGGCCTGGCGCGCGATAGGCCACGTCCTACACCTGAAGGCGACGGCGTCCGTTACCGGCTCAACAGGCCCACCGATAGAGTGGTAACGACTTGCTTCCTCGAAAATGACACCCATGCAGGCCACTTTTTTGCACGCCTACGTCGTCGAGGACAACGCGACCATCCGCGAGAACCTGGTAGCCACGCTCGAAGAGCTCACCGCCGTGAAGGTGGTGGAGACGAGCAGCACCGAAGCGCAGGCGCTGGTGTGGCTGAGCGCTCACCCGAACGATTGGGACCTGCTGATCGTCGACCTGTTCCTGCAGCAAGGCAGCGGCATGCACCTGGTTCAAAAACTGGCCGGCAGGCGCGCCAACCAGAAGGTGGTGGTCTTTAGCAACTATGTGAACGCCAGTGTGCGCAAGCGCTGCGCCCAACTGGGCGTGGACGCGGTGTTCGACAAGTCCACCGAGATCGATTCGCTGGTGGACTACTGCGCGCGGCAGTGTTTTCTGAAGGCGTCAGCGATGGACGGCCGGCCGGTGGCCTAGGGCAATGCGGCTAGTTGGCCTGTTCGCCTAGCTTTCGCACCGCCTGCAGGTGCTTCATTGCCGCGTCGCCATCGAGTTGCGCCACCGCCCCCACCAATGTCGCCGACACCGGTGCGATACCGACGAAGCCGAGGATATTGCGCTCCAGCGACTTGATGCTGTGCGCGCGAAAATACCAGCGGTACACCAGCGATGGCATGCCCATGGTGACGATGATGCGGGCGGAGCGGCCGGTCAGGCCCTTGCGCGAGAAGGCGGGGCCGCCGCCTTCTGTGCTGAACGCAAAGCCCGGCCGCGCCACCTGCTCCAGAAAGCCCTTGAGCAAGGCCGGCATGTCGCCAAGCCACAAGGGGAACACCAGCACCAGGTGCTGCGCCCAGCCGATGTCCTGCTGCGCCTGGGCAAGGGACGGCGGCAGGGCGCCGGACTCCCATTCCCGCTGGCTGCGCAAGAGCGGAAAGTCGAGCGCCGCGACCTCGACCGTGCGCACCTCGTGCCCGCCCTCGCCAGCGCCCGCCGCGTAGGCCTCGGCCAAGGCGTGGCACAGGTGCCGCTGGGTGCCGTCGGGGTGGCCCTGGATGATCAGGATGCGTTGCGCAGGCATCATGCCATTGTGTCCTTGGTGGTCATGCATCGCTTGACCCACCGCAAGCACGCCGCCAAAGACAAGGGGGAGCCCTGTGGCTCCCCCATTCCCTGAGCGTGGTTCCGTCAGAAGGCCAGGGCGCAGTTGGACCGCGCCTGCACGTAGAGTTGGTTGTTGTTGTTCAGGCTGTCCAGCAGGTTCTTGATGCGCTCCTGGTAGGCGCGCTGGCCGTTGCCCGAAAGCGTCAGCGGGTCGCTGCCCAGCGAGGTGTTGGCGGCCTGGATGAGCCCGTTCACCGAGACGTAGCCCAGCGCGTTGAGCCAGGAAGGGTCGGCCACGCCGTCGAGCCGGCCATACACCATGCCCGCGCCGTTGACACCGCCCACGTTCGCGTTCAGCCACATCGTGGCCATCTGCACCGACAGCATGTTGGCCATGTTGGTGGCGGTGCCGCCCAGCAAAAAGCTGTTCAAGGCCGCGTGGCTGCTCAGCGTGACCGCATTGCCGCTCGCGTCGACCAGGTTCAGCGCATTCAGCGGCGTCCACACGTCGATACCCTTGTCGACGATGGCCTTGGCGCCGTTCTTGTTGGACCAGAACCCCAGCGTGTGGCCGTTGCCCGGACCGAGGCACAGGTTGCCGAAATTCACCGTCGCAGTGGGCACTGCGCTGGTGAGTTCGACGTTGATCTGGCTCAGATAGACGGCGTCCGTGCCGGGCGTCGCCGCGAGCGAGAACGCGCCTTCGCGGTACACGTTCGTGGGCCGCCAATCCGACGAGCCCAGTGCGGGCAGGTACTCGCCGACGGTCAACCAACCCAGGCCCAGGCCGTCCAGAGCGCCGGTCCAGGTGGCGGGCGTGAACTTGAAGCTCAGACCGGCGATCTCGACCTTCCATCCGGTGTTGGGATCGCTGCCCTCCATGGCCGCTTCGTCAATGTCCCAGGTGCCGTTCGCATTCGTGTCGTACCACTTGCGCACGGTGAGCGCAGCCGCTGGCGTTGATGCGGATGGCGCGCCAATGCGGAAGTTGTCGGTGCGGGTCATGCCGCCGTTGTAGCTGGACGAGCTGCTCACCCAGACCTTGTACACGCCGCCGCCGTTTGGCGAATCGTCGTAGCCCGGCGCGCCGCCCGGTGTGGTGAGGATGGCCGACAGTTGCAGGCAGGGCAGCTCGCCATTGGCGTCAGATCTCACGCTCGCGCCGGTGCTGGAGCCCAGGAGTACCGCGCCCGAGGGATCCGTGACCTTGACCCAGAAGTCGGTGTCGGGCGTCAACCCGGCCGAGCCCTCCTGGACCGGGCCACCACTGAGGTAGACCGCGTCCTTGCTGGCATATTGGTTGGCGTTCGTGGTGGTGCACCCCACCTCGGAGGTGAATATCGCACCCGACAAGTGCGCTTGCGCGCCCACTTTCGGCGCGTAATAGCCGATGGCTTCGTCAGACGAGCCGCCACCGCCGCCACAGGCGACGAGGGCCGCGCTCGCCAGGACAGCTGCGAACAGGCCACCTTGCCTACAACCAAAAAGCTTCATCAGTGACATGGCACACCTCATGACAAACAGCGGAAGACCAATGTAACAAGTATTTACATCGTTGTGTCAATTTGTAAGTGAGATCGACTGATCATTCGCAAACCATGGACGGTCCGGCCGGCCGGGGACCGACGCGCAACAATGGGGTCCGAAGCATGCGACTCACATAGGCAAACAAGAGCCCATGAAACGACTGCGCGACTGGCTGCCCAAGGCTGAGGCGATTCGCGCCAACCGATGGCTGCGCTGGCTCGGCCCCGCGTTGCACGATCCGCGGCTGTGGCATATCAGCCGGCGCGGACTGGCCCTGGGCATGGCCCTGGGCTTCTTCTTCGGCCTGCTGGTTCCTCTGGCCCAGATACCGCTGAGCGCGGCGGCGGCGGTAGTGCTGCGGGCCAATGTCCCGGCCGCTGTCGCCAGCACGCTGGTCTCCAATCCGCTGACCTTCGGGCCGCTCTACTACGCCGCCTGGCGCGTGGGCAGTGCGATCCTCGGCGAACCCGGCGATGCGCGGCTCTCACCGGACGTCACCGCACCAAGCGAGCCGGTCAACGAGAACTGGTGGCGTTCAGGCGTTCGGCGGATCTCGGGCATTGGCAAACCGCTGCTGCTCGGACTGGCGATCATGGCGACCGTGGTCGGGTTCACGACCTACTTTCTGGTCTCGGCGGCGTGGAAGGTGGCCGTGCTCTGGAAGCGGCATCGCCGCCGCCGCCGCCGCCTGCGCCGCCGCTGACTCTGGCGTGGCGCGAGCGACCCGATCATTGTGTCGCCACCGCCTACCGGACGGTCGCGGTTTCCAGCAGGTCCAGTACCGCCTCGACCGACGCCGGCTTGACCAGGTGAAAGTCGAACCCTGATTGCCGGGTCATCGTCCGGTCGTGGCGCTGTCCCCAGCCGGTGACCGCCACGATGAGGCAGGCGTTTCGGTCAGGGTTGCTGCGCAGCGCCCGCGCCACCTGATGACCGTCCATGTCCGGCATCCCCAGGTCCAGCAGGATGCAGTCGGGGCGCATGCGATCGGCCGCGGCCAAACCGCTTGGCCCGTCGTAGGCGACTTCCACCTCATGGCCGCTCAATGCGATCGCCGCTGATATCGTGTCTGCGGCATCCTTGTTGTCATCAATGACCAGCACACGCCTGGGCCGGCTGGTTTGCCGCAGCCGGCCGCCGTTGCCGGCGTCAGCTGGCGGCGCCTCGGGCTGCGCCAGCGGAAGCCGCACGGTGAACCGCGTGCCAGCGCCGATGCCTTCGCTGGCCACGTTCACATCCCCGCCGTGCAATGAGACGAGTTGCTTGACCAGCGCCAGGCCAATCCCCAGACCGCCCCTGGCCCGCCCGATCGTATGGTCCACCTGCGCGAACAAGGTAAACACGCTGCCCAGCATCTCGGGCGGGATGCCGGCGCCGTTGTCCTTGACGTTCAGGCGTCCAGTACCTTCGGACTGCTCGACCTCCACGTCGATGCTGCCACCCACCGGCGTGTATTTGATGGCGTTGTTCAACAGGTTGTCCAGCACTTGCTTCATGCGCGCCTGATCCGCCCGCACCCACACCGGTTGGGCCGGCACGCGCAGCCTGACCTCGTGCCGAGCCTCCTTGATGTCGTTTGCCGCGGCATCGATGCAGGCCTGGGCGATGGCACGCAGGTCGACGCGTTCGAGCTGCAGGTTGATCTTGCCGCTGGTGATCCGGGAGACCTCCAGCAGGTCGTCCACCAGCCGCACGAGATGGCTGGCTTGCCGTTCCATGAGGTCAAGCATTCGCGTTCGAGTCTCCTCGGTGGTCCGAGACGAGCGCAGGATGGTGATCGCGTTCGAAAGCGGGGCCAGGGGGTTGCGCAACTCATGGGCGAGCGTGGCCAGGAATTCATCCTTGCGGCGGTCGGCGTCGCGCAATGACTGCTCGGCGTCCTTGAGCGCACTGATGTCCGTCGACGAGCCGAACCAGCGCGTGATCTCACCGGCGCTCGCGTCCCGCGCGGGCTCGCCCCGGGCCAGGAACCAGCGATACACCCCGTCCGCTCGCCGGACGCGATGCTCGACCGAGAACGTGGTGCCCAGGCGCAGTGCCTCGGTGAAACGCGACAGGGTCAGGTCGGCATCGTCGGGGTGAACGAATCGGCTGACGACGTCGGGCACCGTGGCGATGGGGTGCTGCGGCGCCCCGGTGTATGCGTGCCACTTGTCGTTGAAGAACAGGTTGCGCCCCTCGCTGTCCGTGATCCAGATGATCTGCGGAACGGCATCCGCGAGGAGACGAAACGAGCGCTCGCTGTCCAGCAGGTCCTGCTGCGCACGAGCCTGCTCAGCCGCGGCCCAGGTACGTTCGGCAACGTCTGTCGCGACCTGAATCTCTTCTTCGGACCAGTCGTGGGGCTTGTGATCCTGGATGCCCAGGAAGATGGTCAACTTGCCGGCCTTGACCAGCGGAATGGCCAGGTTCGCCCGAACCCCGATGGCCGCGTAGGCCTGCGCCTGCTCGCGCGTGCCCGGGTGAGTGTTGACGTCGTCGACGACCATCGCCTGTCCCGATCGCAACAGGGCGACGACATCCGGGCCAAAATCATCGAGCCGCCTGGATTCGCCGGCGATGCTCAATTGCCCGGGTGCGAGCCATTCGTTGCGGATCAGGAAAGTACCCCGGTCGTCGTCGACCTCTCCGTACATCAGCCGCGAGATGTTCATCCGCTGCGCCAGCATCTCCAGCGCGGCGCCCACGATGTCCCGAGGCGAGGCCAGCGACCTGAGCTTGTCCGCCAACCGCAGCTGGAATATCTGCCTGTCGTTGCTGCGGCGCAGCGCCTCCTGCATGCGCCAGACCTCCGTGACGTCACGCGTGCGGTGTGAGATGCAGACAAGCGCGCCCGACTCGTCCAGGATGGGTGTGCTGACGGAGCTCCAGAATCTTTCCTCGTAGGCTTGCTGGCCGTCAGGGCACACGATCCGGATCGGATAGCGCTGCAGCGGGAGTTCGTCGGATTCTCCCGTTTCGATCACGCGTTCAAGCGACCGCCTGAAAGCAAAGACGCCGGTGTCGCCCGGATCGTCCGGGTTGCCGGGGAAAGCCTCAAAGAGCCGCACCCCCACCAGGCTTTCGCGGCTTCGTCCCGCCACCTTCAAGAATGCGTCATTGACAGCAAGGATCACCGGATCCGCGCTGGGGGAGAGCAGATACTGCCCTATGGCGGATCGGTCGAAAATTGACTTGTAGACGGTGTCGGAGAGCATGTGCCACCTGAGCGAGGGCGCTAGTCTTGCACATCGCAACGCCGCAAAGAAAAATGCCCTGGAGGCAGGAACCTCTAGGGCAATGTTCTAGAACCGAAATTCTGGTGCGGCTGGCAGGATTCGAACCCACGACCCCTTGGTTCGTAGCCAAGTACTCTATCCAACTGAGCTACAGCCGCTGAGCCCGCAAGTATATCAGCGTTTTTCGGGGCTCCTGAAGCAAAATCACGCCATGCCACGCCCCATCACCCTGCCCTTCGATCCGCACCTTCCTGAAACCATCGCCCCCGGCGGTACGCTGCGCGCGGCGATCAACGTCGGCAACCCGATCCTGGCCAACCGCGACGCCCAGGGCCAGCCTTTTGGCATCTCCATCGACCTGGCGCGCGCGTTTGGCAGCTTGCTTGGGCTGCCTGTGGAGCTGCTCGTGTTCGAGTCGGCCAATGCATCGGTCGAGGCCGTCACGCAGCAGCGGGCCGATATCGGCTTTTTCGCGATCGACCCGGTGCGCGGCGCCGGCATCGCCTTCACCAGCCCTTATGTGCTGATCGAAGGCGCCTACCTGGTGCGTGACGACTCACCCCTGCACGACAACGCCGAGGTCGACCAGCCCGGCCACCGGGTGGTGGTGGGCAAGGGCAGCGCCTACGACCTGTTCCTCACCCGCGAGCTCAAGCACGCGCAGATCGTGCGGTCCGAGTTGTCCCGCACGGTGATCGACGACTTCGTGGCGCAAAACCTCGAAGTGGCCGCAGGCGTGAAGCAGCAGCTGGAGATGGAATCCAGGCGCTTTGCGCGCCTGCGCTTGCTGCCCGGCCACTTCATGCTGATCCAGCAGGCCATGGGTTTGCCCAAGTCACGCCCGGAGCCCGCCGTGGCGTTGCTGCGCCGCTTTGTCGAAGAAGCCAAGGCGAGCGGCTTGGTGGCCGATGCGTTGGCCCGCCATCACATCGAAGGCGCGGCTGTGGCGCCGCTCTCGCCCGCGGCCTGAACACAGGATACGGCCGGCACAGGCGCAGCGTCAGTCGGTCTGTGCGCTGGCCTCGTCCAGCAACGCCAGTGCCTGGTCGTCCAACTCGATCTGGCAGGCATTGACCAAGGTCTGAAGCTGCGCGATTGAGCTCGCGCTGGCAATCGGCGAGGTGATGCCCGGCTGGCGCAGCAGCCAGGCGATGGCGATCTCGGCATGGGCGCAGCCGGTGCGCACGGCCACCGCGTCCATCGCAGTCAGAATGCGCAGCCCGCGGGGGTTGAGGTACTTGCTGGTGACCGAGCCGCCCCGGGCGCTCTTGCCGACATCGGCCGCCGTGCGGTACTTGCCACTGAGAAAGCCCGCCGCCAAGGCGTAGTAGCTCATGACGCCCACGCCCTCGGCCTGGCACAGCGCACGCACGGCTTGCTCGAACCCCACGCGGTCATACAGGTTGTAGGCCGGTTGCAGCGACTCGAAGCGCGGCAGCCCCATGCGGGCGCTGATGGCAAGCGCCTGCGCCAGACGCGGCGCACTGTAGTTGGAGGCGCCGATGGCGCGCACCTTGCCCTGCTCCACCAGCTTTGCGAAGGCCTCGAGGGTGGCCTCCAGCGGCGTGTCGGGGTCGTCGCGGTGAGCCTGGTACAGGTCGATGGTGTCCACGCCCAGACGCCGCAGCGAGGCTTCGGCCGCCTCTCGGATGCGCTGTGGCTTCAGGCCGGTCTTGCCGCCGCCCATGTCCATGCCCACCTTGGTGGCGATCACCACCTTGTCACGCCGCCAGCCACGCTTGAGCCAGCGGCCGATGATGGTTTCCGACTCGCCGCCGCTGTGCCCCGGCACCCAGGTCGAATACACATCCGCCGTGTCGATGAAGTTCATGCCCGCGTCCACCCAGGCGTCGAGCAGGCTGTGCGAGGTGGGCTCGTCGGCGGTCCAGCCGAACACGTTGCCGCCGAAGCACAGGGGAGACACCATCAGGCCGGAGCGGCCGAGTTCACGGGTTTGCATGACAGGCAGTGCGTTGGGAGGAACGCGTCAAGGATACGACGCGCAAGGCGCGAAGAGCTAGTTGCCGAAGCTTTCACCCCGGATGCGAAACTCCGCGAAAGCCTCGTCGAGCTCGCGCTCTGTGTTCATCACGAATGGACCTGCCGCCGCAACCGGCTCGCGCAATGGAAGTCCGCCCAAGACCAAGGCATGCAGGCCCTGATCGCCCCCGCTCAGTGTCACGGCGCTGGCCACTTCGCAAGGCGCGAGCCACACCAGCTGGCCTGCCGTCACGGCCGCAGCCGAAGAACCGATGGCCCCGCCTCCCTTGGTCACGACGACGAAGCAGTTGTAGCCGGCCGGAAAGTCCTGCGCCACTTGCGCGCCCGGCGCCAGGGTGACCTCGACCATGGTCACCGATGCGTGGTTCTTCGTCAGCGCCTGCACGCCGCCCGAGGAACCCGAGAACACCCGGATCTCGGCGCCCGGCTCGCGGCGCACCGGCATCGCGTCGGCGCGCAGCGCCTGATGGCGCGCCGGGGCCAGCTTGGCGGCCTTGGGAAGATTGATCCACAACTGCAGCAGGTGCACAAGCTCGCCCGGCGCAGGCAGCTCGTTGTGGACCACGCCACGGCCAGCCGTCAACCACTGGGCGTCACCGGGACCGAGCGAACCTGTGTTGCCGTGGTTGTCGTAATGGTCGATCACGCCATCAATGACGAAGGTGACTGTTTCGATGCCGCGATGCGGATGGGGTTGAAAGACACCGCCCGTGAACCAGTCCTCCATGAGCCGCAGAAACGGGTCCGTTGCCGCCCACTGCTCGGACGCGATGAGCGGACGCACGCGGTGGGCGTCGCTCATGCCGCGGCGGATGGGTGGCGCTTCGATACGTGCGACGTCGCGTTGTGAAAGGCCGGTCGTCATGGAGATCTCCGAGGTTTCGATGGGTCAGGCCGTAGTGTCATCAAAAATCGGCCTTGAGCTCGGCCACATAGCTGCGCTGCGGATACGGGTGGAAGTTCCAGTACTTGTCGTTGTTCAGATTGTCCACGCCGAACGCGGCTGTGAAAGTCTTGTCGATCTTCCATTGCGCACGCAGGTCCACCACGAAGAACTTGCTCACGCCGAAGTAGGTGGCGCCGTTGACGTCGGCATTGTCGAGGGTGCGGAACTGGGGGCCAGAGTAGCGCGCGCCGATGCTGATGGACCATTGGGGCGTCCAGCGGTAGCTGGCCAGCGCCGCCGCCCGCCAATGCGGAATGTTCGGCTGATGCTTGCCCAGCGTATCCCCGGGCACGGCGACGAAGCCGGTGTTTTCCTTGATCACCGAATGTGCGTAGGTAACGCTTGCGTTCAGATCCAGCCCACGCAGGAGCAGGTCGGTGCCGTTGTACGCCACCTCCAGGCCCTGCGTCGCAATGCGACCGACGTTGTGCACGCGGCTGATGTTCTT
>JAZKDA010000033.1:9384-24743 GCA_040387815.1 Pseudomonadota bacterium
AAGCTGGTCTGCGAGTACAGCGCATCCCGCGTCGACTCGGCAAAGGCCGTGACGCGAAGGATTGCATTGCCGAGATCTTTCTCGGCCGAGAGCTCCCCTGTCCATGAACGCTCCGGCCGCAGGTCGGGGTCGTTGATGAACTGGGCGTTGGTGGTGGACGTCGCGCCGTAGAGTTCCGCCACAGTGGGAAAGCGCACCGCCCGACCCACGGACGCCTTGATGACGGTGTCTGGGCGCCACTGCCATGACAGCGCCGCCTTCGGCGAGAGATGGGTTTCGGCTCGGGGGGCCCATCTCGCACCGACCGGCGGCGCCGCGGCCGTGACCTGCGTGACGCCGTCGAAGGCCGTCCACCGCTCCGCACGCAGGCCCAGCACGGTCTTCCAGGCCGGAGCGAATCGCCAGGCGTCCTGCGCCCAGATGCTGCGAAGCTGTGTCTTGCCGCCCACCTTGCTGGCCACGCCGCCGGGCGCATCCGCCCGCCAATCTCCGGCGATGCTCGACGTGAGGTAGGCCAGTTGATAGCTGGCCTGCTGAACACCGAAGTCGACGATGTGCGCGCCCTTCAGGCCGTCAGGCCGCCAGGTTGCACGCGCATCCAGGGTCGTCCAGCCGGTGCCGCTGCCGTCGGCCAGCGTGCCAGCGCCGCCGAAGCTGGCGGCCGGCAGTGTGTTGCTGGCGGCGTTCAGGCGCTTGTGGTCCTTGGCGTAGTCGTACCGGCTCGCGGCGATCTGCCAATCCCAGGTTTCCTGCGTGCGGCTCTTCACGGTGAAGCCGTGCATGGTGTGCGTGAGGGATTCATCCGACAGGGGAAGGTCGCCGCCGGTGACCGCGGCGTAGCGCGCACCGTCGATGTTGACCGCGCCGCTCGTCACCGATGCGCCTGCCGCATCGGACAGATAGGAGCGCGAGCGCTGGGTGGCCGTGTTGCGCCAAGCGCCGAAGACATAGCTCGCGCGGATGCTCGGGCTGAAGTCGTACGACAGCTTGAGCTTCGCGTGCTCCTGGATCGTGTGGTACTGCGCGCTCTGCCCGATGTAGTACACCGGTGCACCGGTGATGTTGCGCCCTGCCACCGCCCCGGTCACGGGCGTGCCGCCTGGCCCCGGTGTGCCGCTGGAAGCCAGCCGGCTCGCAAAGCCCAGTGGCTGGCTCTGGCTGTCGGTTCGGCTGGCACCGATCCACCAGGCCCAGTCGCCGCTCCTGCTGCCCAGCGACATGCCCGATTGCCAGCCGCGGTAGGTGGCGTCGGTGTTGTACAGGCGAAAGGGCTGCACCGAGTAACCGAGCTTCGCGTGGCCTTCGAGCCGGGTCGGCATGCGGGTGACGTAGTCGACCACCGCGCCAACGGAGTTGCCGGGATAGGCGGCTGAGAACGGCCCGTACATCACATCCACCCGCTCGATTTCCTCAGGAGTGACCAGGCCCCAGCGTGGCGGAAACGACAGCCCGCCGACACCGTTGCCCAGGAAGTTGGACAACAGGATGCCATCGGCATACACCGCCGATCGCGCACTGTTGCCCGTGCCGGAAGCGCGGCTGGACAAGATGGCGTGGTTGTAGTCGCCGGTATAGCGCTTTCGCACCAGCAGGCTGGGCAAATACTTGAGGGCATCCTCGCTGTCGGTCGCATTGATCGACTGCTCGATCTGCTCGCGCGTGACGCCTTCCATCGTCGTGGGGATCTGGGTAGGCAGGGAGCTGGGCTGCCCACCGGTGACGGTGACCATCCCCAGATCCTTCACCGGGGCGGCGACCTCCTGCGCGTGAACGCACAGGGAAAACGAAAACGAGAACGGGACTGTCACGGCCCATGCCGTGGCGACGCGGGACTGCCGCATGAAACTCTCCTGGAACAAGCCGCACCTGTGCGCCATCCCGGGGGACGGCGCAGGACATCGGGTCAAAAGACCGTGGTCAGGCGAGCGAGGGAGGGCCGCGGGCCGGCAGCGGCGCGGCAGTGAGCCAGGCGATATGCGCGGCGACGGCGGGCCGCAGCGCATCGGACAGCGGATGTGGCGCCACCACCAGGGGCCCCACCGCAGGCAGCGGGGTCAGCATGTGTGCGCACAGCGGGCAGTCGAGCGATGGGGTGGCAGGCTGGGCCTGGCCACCGTCCGACTTGGCCACCAGCTTCATCACCCCTGCGCCAGAACACACAAGTTCGAAGCCCTGTGGCTGGAACACAGGCGATGCCACGGCCATGCCCACGGTGAGAACGAACCAGGCCAGCACCAGGCGGGCCAGGGATCGAGCGCGGCGTAGGGCTTGCATGAAGCCGGGGATTATCCCCCAGGCGTCAGCCGGCCTCGGCAAGCCTCGATCAACGCATCACCACGTCCTGGGCCGGCGCCTTCGTCAGCGTGCGCTGCGCCAATGCAATGACCGGCAGGTCCACCATGCGCCCGTCCATGCTGAAGGCAGCGCCCCGATGCGTTTGCGCGCCGGCGACGACACGGCGGGCCCAGTCCACCTCCTCGGCCGACGGCGTGAACGCATCGTTCACACCCTGGACCTGCGCCGGATGGATGCACAGCTTGCCGCCAAATCCCAAGGCCAATGAACGCCGCGCATCGGCCGCCAAGCGCTGCGCGTTGCCGGTGTCGGTGGTGACGCCATCGACGGGCGGCGGCAGCGTCGCGCGCCGCGAAGCCGCCACCAGGGCAAAGCGCACCGAGGCCAACTCGGCTTCCTCGGCACTGCAGCGCATGCCCAGATCCAGCTGGAAATCCAGATGCCCAAAGGCCAGCCGCGCCACCTGCGGCGTGCGGGCGATCAGGTTGACCGCGTCCAGGCCGGCCAGCGATTCGATCAGCGGCACCAACTGTGCGCCGGGCCCAAGCGCGATGCCGATCGCGCGCAGGGCCGAGGGGTCATCGGCCTTGGGCACCATGGCGCCGGCCAAGCCCTGGGGGATCCAGGTCGCCAGCAGGCGCAGGTCTTGCGCGTGCCAGGGCGAATCGGCGGCATTGATGCGCACCAGCGTGCGCGCCAGTTGCGCGCGGCCGAAGCCGGGCAGGCGGTCGGCCAGCTGATCGCGGGCAGTTGCCTTGTGGTCTGGCCCGACCGCGTCTTCCAGGTCGAAGACGATGACATCGGCGCCCGAGTCCAGCGCCTTGGCAAAGCGCTCGGGCCGGGAGGCCGGCACGAACAGGAAGCTGCGCGCGGCGCCGACGGGGGAGGCATTCTGGCTCACGGTGTTCCTCATTCGAAGCGGATCTCGGCCTTCATGGTCAGCCAGCCTTCATGGTCTTGCGCCCACAGCGTGGCGCCTTTGCCATCGGCCGTGGGCTCGCCGCACACCCGAAACGGATGCAGGTCGCTGGTCGGCCGCACTGCCTTGAAATTGAAAGCGCTCACGCGCGCCTGCGGCCGCTCGCGCCGGGCGAGGTCGGCCAGCAGCGTGGCGATCAGCGGCCCATGCACCACCAGGCCGGGATAGCCTTCGGCCTCGGTGGCGTAGGGGCGGTCGTAGTGAATGCGATGGCCGTTGAAGGTAAGCGCCGAATAGCGAAAGAGCAGCACCGGGTCGGGCCTGACCTCGCGCGACCAGCGGGCGCTGGCCGGCGCGGCCTGCGGCTGGGGCGCTGGATCGCCCGGCTGGGCCGGCGCTCGGTAGACGAGGTCCTGCTCCTCGGTCAGGGCCAGTACGCCGCCGCCGCGCAGCTCGTGGCGCAGCACCACGAACACCAGGTCGCCGGAGCGGCCGGCCTTGTGCGTGACCGAAGCGATGGTCGAGGTGCGCTGCACATCGTCGCCGACCCGCAGCGGTGCATGCCACTGCAGGCGGCCACCGGCCCACATGCGGCGCGGCAGCGGCACCGGTGGCAGGAAGCCGCCCAGGCGCGGATGGCCGTCGGCGCCGATCTCGCGTTGCGGCGCGCGCGGCAGGAAGTACAGCCAATGCCACAGCGCGGGGAGTTCAGCGCCGGCAGCCAGCGGGTCGGCATCGCGGTCGAGCGCCGCAGCCAGGCCGCGCACCGGCGCCGCCGTGATCGGCTCGTTCAGCGTTTCGCTGCGGCCCTCCCAGGCGCGCAGGGGTGCGACGGCCTCGAGGGAGACGCGCGATGGGGTGGGCGTTGTTTGCATCGGTTTCAAATCGCGCCCGCCGCCCGCAACGCGTCGATGTCGCCACCGCCGCGCCCCAGCTCGCGCAGGATCGCCTCGCTGTGCTGGCCCACGGCGGGCACCGGGTCCATGCGGTAATCGAAACTGTCGTTCGCGCCCGGCGGCAGCAGCGCCTGCAACGGCCCGGCCGGCGAGCCGATGGTGCGAAAGCGCTCGCGCGCCTTCAACTGCGGGTGCGCCCACAGGTCGCCCACGGCGTTGACATGCGCGTTGGCGATCTGCGCCTCATCCAGTCTGGCAATCACCTGCTCGGCGCTGAGCTCGCCGAAGGTCTCCAGGATGATCTTGCGCAGGGGCTCGCGGTGTTCGCTGCGCTTGGCGTTGGCATCGAAGCGCGGGTCGGTCGCCAATGGCGGTTGCCGCAGAACCTTGTCGCAAAACGACACCCACTCGCGCTCGTTCTGCAGCCCCAGCATCACGGTCTTGCCGTCGCCGGCGGCGAACGGGCCATAGGGGTAGATGGTGGCATGCGAGGCGCCGTGGCGCGCGGGCGCCGGCTGTCCTTCGTACGCGTAGTACATGGGGAACCCCATCCACTCGCCCAGCGCCTCCAGCATGGACAGGTCGATGTGCGATCCACGGCCGGTCTGCTGCCGCTGCAGCAGCGCCGCGAGCACACTGCTGTAGGCGTACATGCCGGCGGCGATGTCGGCGATGGAGTTGCCGGCCTTGCAGGGCTCGTCGGGCGTGCCAGTAACGGACAGAAAGCCGGCTTCGCTTTGCACCAGCAGGTCGTAGGCCTTCTTGTCCCGGTACGGCCCGTCGCCGCCGTAGCCGGAGATGTCGCACACGATCAGGCGTGGATGGTGCTGGCTCAGCGCTTCATAGCCCAGGCCCATGCGCGCCGCCGCGCCCGGGGCCAGGTTCTGCACCAGCACGTCGGCCTGGCCGATCAGGTCCTTGAGTGCAGCGAGTGCCTCGGGCTGCTTGAGGTCCAGCGCCAGGCTCTCCTTGGAGCGGTTGACCCACACGAAGTGGGAAGCCAGGCCGCGTGTGCGGCTGTCGTAGTCGCGGGCGAAGTCGCCGCTGCCGGGACGCTCGACCTTGATGACGCGAGCGCCGAGGTCGGCCAGCTGGCGCGTGCAAAAGGGCGCGGCGATCGCATGTTCCAGCGACACCACGGTGATGCCGTCGAGCGGGCGCGGCATCTCAGAAGCTCCGCGGCAGGCCCAGCAGGTGCTCGGCCACGTAGGAGTAGATCAGGTTGGTGGAGATGGGCGCCACCTGGTACAGGCGCGTCTCGCGGAACTTGCGCTCGACGTCGTATTCGTGGGCGAAGCCAAAGCCGCCGTGGGTCTGCAGGCATACGTTGGCCGCCTCCCACGAGGCCTTGGCCGCCAGGTACTTGGCCATGTTGGCCTCGCCGCCGCAGGGCTTGTGGGCATCGAACAGCGCGCAGGCCTTGAAACGCATCAGGTTGGCCGCCTCGGTCTCGATGTAGGCGTCGGCAATCGGAAACTGCACGCCCTGGTTCTGGCCGATGGGCCGGTTGAACACGATGCGCTCGCTGGCGTAGGCGCGCGCCTTGTTGACGAACCAGTAGGCGTCGCCGATGCACTCGGCGGCGATCAGCGTGCGCTCGGCGTTCAGGCCGTCCAGGATGTACTTGAAGCCCTGGCCCTCGGCGCCGATCAGGTTCTCGGCCGGGATCTCGAGGTTGTCGAAGAAAACTTCGTTGGTCTCGTGGTTCACCATGTTCCCGATGGGCCGCACCGTCATGCCGTGGCCGATGGCCTGGTGCAGATCCACCAGGAAGATGCTCATGCCCTCGCTTTTCTTCTTCACCTCGGCCAGTGGCGTGGTGCGCGCCAGCAGGATCATCAGGTCGGAGTGCTGGATGCGCGAGATCCAGACCTTCTGGCCGTTGACGACATACCGGTCGCCCTTGCGCACCGCGGTGGTCTTGAGCTGGGTGGTGTCGGTGCCGGTGGTCGGCTCGGTCACGGCCATGGACTGCAGCCGCAGCTTGCCGCTGGCGATGCCCGGCAGGTATTGCTGCTTCTGCTCGGGCGAACCGTGGCGCAGCAGCGTGTTCATGTTGTACATCTGCCCGTGCAGCGCGCCCGAGTTGCCGCCTGAGAAGTTGATTTCTTCCATGATCACCGAGGCCTCGGCCAGGCCCAGGCCGGAGCCGCCGTACTCGGTGGGAATCAGCGCCGCCATCCAGCCCGCTTCGGTCAGGGCGTCGACGAAGGCCTCCGGGTAGCCGCGGTCCATGTCGACCTTCTGCCAGTAGGCGCTGTCGAACTGGCCGCACAGGTCGCGCAGCGCCTCGCGGATCGGCTGGTGGGCGTCTGGGGTGGGGATTTCGATGTGCATGGCCCGAGATGCTGCGCTTGCGCGCGCCAGACCACAATGCGCGAATTCTGAAACAAGCCTTCGGAGATTCCGAATCCTGATGTAATCACGCCATGGACTTCGACCAGCGAGACCTGCGCCTTTTCCTCGCCATCGCGCAGCACACCAGCATCACGCACGCGGCGCAGGCCCAGCATCTGTCGCTGGCGGCGGCCAGTGCCCGCGTCAAGGCGCTGGAGGCACATGCCGGCGTGCCTCTGCTCGTTCGAGAGGCTCGGGGCGTTCGCCTCACACCGGCCGGCGAGGCCTTCCTGCATCATGCGCGGGCCGTCCTACGCCAGACCGAGCAGCTGCGCACCGACCTGCAGCAGTACGCCCGCGGCCTGCGCGGCCATGTGCGCATCCATGCCAACACCACCGGGGTGACCGACATCCTGCCGGCGGTGCTGCCGGCCTTCCTGAAGGCCCATCCCAAGGTCAACGTCGAACTGCAGGAAAAGCACAACCCCGAGATCGCGCTGGGCGTGCTGGACGGGGCCGCCGACGTGGGCATCGTGTCCACCCGCATGGACACGCCGGGCCTGCGCGCCATCCACTTCAGCACCGACAACCTGGTGCTGGTGGTGCCACGCGGCCACCGCTTCGCGCGGCGAAAGTCGATCGCATTCGCCGAGACACTGGACGAGCCGCAAGTGTCCATGCATGCGGGCAGCACCATCCGCGAGCACCTCGCCAAGGTGACGGCCCATCTGGGCAAGCCCATGCAATTGCGCGTGGAGCTGTCCAATTTCGACGCCATCTGCCGCATGGTGAGCGCCGGCGTCGGCGTGGGCGTGGTGCCCGAGATGAGCGCGCGGCGCTGCCTGCAGGAGTTGCCCCTGGTGCAGGTGGAATTGAGCGACGAATGGCGCGTGCGCGAGCGGTTTGTGCTGGTGCGCGATGGCGAAGCTCCGCCGGCTTATGCGCAGGCGCTGGTGGAGCACCTGGTAGCGTACTACGCGACGCAACGCTTTCCGGGGGTGACGGCGTAGGATGTCCCGAGCATGGGCTCAACAGCACCAGCATCGAACGTCGTTGATATAGGAACTCTATATTGGTACATTTAGTTCCTATGTCAACGATTCGCGCAAACCCGATCCCCGTTCTGGTCGAGAACAGCCTTGCGGGGCTGGGCTCGCGCATCGCCATTGCCCGAAAGGCCCGCGCGCTGACGCAGGCGGATCTGGCGCGCTTGTCGGACGTCGGCACCAGCACAGTCGCGTCGCTCGAAGCTGGATATCACGGCGTGAGTGTCGGCAACTTCCTGAAGGTGCTCAAGGCGCTCGACCTCCTGGCGCAAGTTGACAACTGGCTCGCTCCGTCGATGGACCCGGCCGTGGTCTCGTTCGCGACCCGAAAGCTGGGAGGACATGATGGCGGCTGAGGGCTCGCGCGTTCCGGTCTGGCTCTGGCTGCCTGGCGCGACCGAACCCGTCGAGGCGGCCGGCATCACAGTCGCCGCAGCGGGCAACCGCTGGCTTTTCACGGACAACTATCTTGAGCACAAAGATGCCGTCAGTCCGGACCCGCGGCAGCTGCGCCTGACGGCCAGCCGCAAAGGCATCGCACTCCTGCAAAGGGACGGCCTGCCCGGCGTCGTGCGGGATGCGATGCCCGCCGGCTACGGCGCGGACAGGTTGGATGCGGCAGCGTCGCGAAAGCTCACTCCCCTGGAACTGCTCGAGCACGGCGTGGCGGATGCGTGTGGGGCGCTCGAGGTCTGCCAGGACATACGGAGGAAGCTCGACTGGGTTCCGCAGGAATACTCAAAGCTCAAAGATATCCTGGTGCTGATGCAAGCCAACGAGCCCGCGAGCCGCGCAATCCGAAAGCTCAACGACGATGCGTCGACCAGCGCCGGCGGTGAGCGCCCGAAGGTGACCATTCAGGACAAGGGCCGCATGTTCCTGGTCAAGATGCAGGCCCGATCGGACATTGCGTTCCTGCCGCACAAGGAGTTCGTGTTGATGTCGATGGCACGCGCTTGCGGCATTCGCACGCCGCCTGTTCGCCTCGAACCCGTCGGTGAGCACACGGTCTATCTTTGCGAGCGGTTTGACAGAGCGGGCGATCCCCGCAAACCGAGCCGACGCCTTTTTGCCAGCGCGCACACGGTGCTGCGGCTCGGCCTCGACGCGGTAAGGGGTGACCCGAGGCGCTCCTATCTCGGATTTGCCGATGAAATGCGCATCTGGTGCCGAGGCAGCCCCCACCTGGAGGCCGATTTGCAGGAGCTGTGGCGCCGCATGGCGTTCAACGCGCTGGTCGGAAACGCCGACGACCATCCGAGAAACCACGGACTGCTGTTCCAAGACGGGCATTGGCGGCTGGCACCGGCTTTTGACATCACCCCCTTCGCCGACTTCAAGAACGTGCTGTCGATGGCAACCGGCGTAGAGGGCTCGTCCGCAGTCAGCGCAGAACGCCTGCTCGCCACGAGCGAGCGCTTTGCCCTTGCGGTCGAAGACGCCGCCGCCTGGCTGGCTGAAACCAGCGCCTACGTTGCGAACAGCTGGGAACCTGCTTTACGCAAGGCGGGCGTGAGAGAAAAAGAGATTTGCGCAACGGCGCCAGCGTTCTCGTTCGCACTGGGCATCGCTGCCGACACAAGCGCGTTCGAGCGGGTCGTCGCGCAGGCCTTGCTTCCACGCAAGCGCACACGCCGGCCGAGTCATCGCGCAAGGCAGTGACAGCCCGACGGTGCTTCAGGCGCGCAGCTACCGCTTTTCCATCGCCTTGGCCATGGTCTTGCCCAGCTCCACACCCCACTGGTCGTAGGCATTGATGCCCCAGATGGCGGCCTGGGTGAACACCTTGTGTTCGTACAGGGCGATCAGCGCGCCCAGGCGGTGCGGCGTGAGGGCGTCGAGCCAGACGGTGCTGCTGGGCACATCGCCGGGGAAGCTGCGCTGGGTCGCCAAGGCCTGCGCCTGCTCGGCGGACAGTCCCTCGGCTTGCAGCGCTTGCAGGGTGGCGGCTTCGTCGCGGCCCAGGGCCAGGGCCTGCGCCTGCGCGCGCAGGTTGAGGTTGACCACGCGGTGATGTTCGGCCGCCAGCGGCAGGGGCGTGTCTTCGGTTTCGACACCGATGAACTCCACCGGCACGCGGTGGGTGCCCTGGTGCAGCAACTGGAAGTAGGCATGCTGGCCGTCGATGCCCAGGCCGCCCCAGACGATGGGGCCGGTGTCGGCATCCACGGGCTGGCCATCCTTGCGAATGCGCTTGCCGTTGCTCTCCATGTCCATCTGCTGCACGAAGGGCGCAAAGCGCAGTAGGCGGCTGGGATAGCACGAGACCAGTTGCGTCGGGCAGCGCAGGAAGTTGCGGTTCCACACACCAGCCAGCGCCAGGATGACGGGCAGGTTCTCCTGGAGCGGCGCGGAGCGAAAGTGCGCGTCCATGGCCCGGGCGCCGGCCAGGAACTCGTCAAAGGCGGCAACGCCGATCGCCAGGACCAGCGGCAGGCCCAGGGCCGACCACACCGAGTAGCGGCCGCCCACCCAGTCCCAGAAGGTGAAGGTGTGCTCGGCGGGGTAACCGGCCGGGCCCGACTTTTCCGGCGCGGCCGTCACCGCCACCAGGTGTGCGCCCTGGGCTGCGCCGGTGATGCCGGCGTCCTGCAGCCAACGGCGGGCGGAGGCGGCATTGGTCAGCGTCTCCTGGGTGGTGAAGGTCTTGCTTGCCACGATGATGAGGGTCGTGTGCGGGTTGAGCGCACGCAGCGTGCTATGCAGGGCCCAGGCGTCCGGGTTGCTGACGAAGTGCACGCGCAGGCCTTGCCGTCCGTCGCTGCACAGTGGGGCCAGCGCGTCCGCCGCCATGCGCGGGCCGAGGTCGGAGCCGCCGATGCCGATGTTGACCACATCGGTGAAGGCCAGGCCGGTGCTGCTGCGGAGTTCACCCGAACGCACCCGCTCGGCGAAGGCACGCACCCGTGCCAGCTCGGCCTGCACCTGCTGCTGGATGGCAGGCCCCCACGGCGCCTGCTCGCCGCTGGCACCGGGCGCACCGCGCAGGGCCACATGCAACACGGCACGCTGCTCGGAGGTGTTGATGTGTTCGCCGCGAAACATGGCGTCGCGCTGGTCGGGCACATGGGCTTGGCGGGCCAGGTCCAGCAAGGCCGCCCACACCGGGGCGTCGAAGGCCTGGCGCGTGAAGTCCAGATGGATGCCGGTGCCGCTGGCGGCGGCCTGCATCCGCTCACGGCCCGGGTGTGACAGGCGCTCGCGAAGGTGGGGCTGGGGGGCGGCGGCGAGCGCGGACAAGTGTTGCCAGGCCGGCAGGTGGGTGGGTGAGGTCATGGTGGACAAGGGTATGGAGGGTCTGCGGTGGGTGTGCGATGCGGCGCTCAGGCCTGCGCGGCCAGGGCGGTGGCTTGGCGCGCCAGTTGCGTGATGTGATCCCAGTCGCCACGGGCCATTGCATCGGCCGGGGTGAGCCAGGAGCCACCGGCCATGGCGACGTTGGGCAGCTTCAGGAAGTCCTTCAGGTTCTCGGGGGTCACGCCGCCGGTCGGGCAGAAGCGCACATCGGGGATGGGCGCGCCCAGCGCCTTGAGCATCCCCAGGCCACCGGCCTGCTGGGCCGGGAACAGCTTCATGAGCGAGAAGCCCTGCTCGCGGCGCAGCATCACCTCGCCCGGCGTCATCACGCCGGGAATGAAGGGCAGCCGCGCGGCCTGCACGGCCTGCACCAGCGCGTCGGTGCAACCGGGCGAGAGCGCGAAGCGCGCACCGGCATCGATCACCTGATGCACCTCCTGCGCCCGTGTGACCGTGCCCGCGCCCAGGTGCATCTCGGGCACGGCCCGGGCCACGGCTTCGATGCCGGCCAGCGCGGCGTCGGAGCGCAAAGTGATTTCCATCACGTCGATGCCGCCCGCGAGCAGCGCATGGGCCAGCGGCACGGCCTGGGCGGGGTCGGCCAGCACGATCACAGGCACGACGCGGGAGCGAAAGGCGGGAGGCGTAAAGCAGGTGGTGGTCATGGTGTGTCTGATGAGATGGAATGAAATGGCATGGGCACAGCCCGGTCAGCCCAGAAGCGGCGAGCCGCCGGCTTCGGCCATGGCCGCATGCTGGCGGAACAGGCCGAACAGCTCGCGGCCGGTGCCGTGGACGTTGGCGCTCAGGTCGGGGGCTTGCACGGTGCGTGCCGCCAGCGTGGCGGCATCGACCTCAAGTTCGAGCAGGCCGCGTTCGCAGTCCAGCGTGATCCAGTCGCCATCGCGCACGCGGGCGATCGGGCCTCCGGCCAGGGCCTCCGGGCTGAGGTGGATGGCCGCGGGCACCTTGCCCGATGCCCCCGACATGCGGCCATCGGTGACCAGGGCCACCTTGAAGCCCTGGTCCTGCAAGACGGCCAGCGCGGGGGTGAGCTTGTGCAGCTCGGGCATGCCGTTGGCGCGCGGGCCCTGGTAGCGCACCACGGCCACCAGATCGCGCTGCAGCCGGCCGGCATTGAACAGCTCCAGCAGCTCGTGCTGGTCGCCCACCACCACCGCCTGGGCGCGCACCACGCGGTGCTCGGGCTTGACCGCGGAGACCTTCACCACGCTGCGGCCGAGGTTGCCCCTCAGCAGCCGCAGGCCGCCGTCGGCGCTGAAAGGCTCGCTCACCGGGCGCAGCACGGCCAGGTCGCCGCTGTGCGCGGGCACCGCGCGCCAGGCCAGGGCGCCCTGGTCGAGCCAGGGCTCGCGCGTGTAGTCGGCCAGGCCCCGGCCCATCACCGTGGTGACGTCGCCGTGCAGCAGCCCGTTGGCCAGCAGTTCCCGCATCAGAAAGCCCATGCCCCCCGCCGCGTGAAAGTGGTTCACGTCGGCACTGCCGTTGGGGTAGACCCGGGCCAGCAGCGGGATGACCCCGGAAAGCTCGGAAAAGTCATCCCAGTCGATCAGCACGCCGGCCGCGCGCGCCATGGCCACCAGGTGCAGGGTGTGATTGGTCGAGCCGCCCGTGGCCAGCAGGCCGATGATGCCGTTGACCACCGCTTTCTCGTCCACGATGTCGGCCATGCAGATGGCGGGCGCGCCCAGGCGGCCGGTGTTGGCCACGGCACGGCGCAGGGCTTCGTGCGTGAGCGCCTCGCGCAAAGGGGTGCCGGGGTTGACGAAGGACGAGCCGGGCAGGTGCAGGCCCATGATTTCCATCAGCATCTGGTTGCTGTTGGCGGTGCCGTAGAAGGTGCAGGTGCCTGGGCTGTGGTAGGCCTGCGCCTCGCTTTCGAGCAGGGCGTCGCGCCCGACCAGCCCTTGCGCGTACAGCTGGCGTACCTTGGCCTTGGCTTCGTTGGACAGGCCGCTGGCCATCGGGCCGGCTGGCACGAACACGGTGGACAGGTGCCCGAACTGCACCGCGCCCATGAACAGGCCGGGGACGATCTTGTCGCACACACCCAGCATGAGCGCGGCATCGAACACGTTGTGCGAGAGCGCCACCGCCGTGCCCAGCGCGATCACATCGCGCGAGAACAATGAAAGCTCCATGCCGGCGGCGCCCTGCGTCACGCCGTCGCACATGGCTGGCACACCGCCAGCGACCTGGGCGGTGGCGCCCAGGGCGCGCGCCTGCTCGCGCAGCTGCTGCGGGTAGTGCTCGTAGGGCTGGTGCGCCGAGAGCATGTCGTTGTAGGCGGTGACGATGCCCACGTGAGGCGCACGCTCGGCATGGAGCATGAGCTTGTCATGGCTGGGAAGCGCCGCGGTGGTGTGGGCCATGTTGGCGCAGCCCAGGCCGCCCCGCTGGGTGCCCGCCTTGCGCTGGGCGGCCACGGTGTGCAGGTAGCGGGCGCGGCTGGCCGCGCTGCGCTCGGCAATGCGCTGCGTCACACACGCAACGACGGGGTGAAGGGGCGGCATCGGTGCGCTTGCAGTATCGGTTGTCATGATTCCTCCACCCAGGAGCATTGTTCGCGGGCCATCAGCGCCGACGAGGCCGCCGGGCCCCAGGTGCCCGCGGTGTAGGGCTTGGGTTTTTCGTTGAGCATGCTCCAACCCTGCAGGATAGGGTCGATCCAGGTCCAGGCGGCCTCGAGTTCGTCGCGCCGCATGAAGTGGGTCAGGCGGCCCTTGATGACGTCCATCAGCAGACGCTCGTAGGCCTCGGCGCGGCGCCCGGAAAAAGCCGACTCCAGGTCGAGGTCGAGGTTGACCGGGCGCAGCCGCATGCCGCTGCCGGGCTCCTTGGCCATCATCTGCAGCTGGATATGTTCTTCCGGCTGCAGCCGGATCATGAGCCGGTTGACGGACTGCCTGGGCGAGTCCGGAAACAGCGCGAAGGGCAGCCCCGCGAACTCGATGATGATCTCCGAGCGGCGCTCGGCCATGCGCTTGCCCGTGCGCAGGACGATGGGCACATTGGCCCAACGCCAGTTGTTGATGTGGGCGCGCAGCGCCACGAAAGTTTCGGTGGTGCTGCCCGGGGGAATGTTGTCTTCCTGCGGGTAGCCCACCGCGGCCTCGCCGCCGGAGGCGCCGGCGCCGTACTGGCCGCGCACCGTGTCGCGCGCCACGTCGGCCACGCTCATGGGCCGCAGCGAACGCAGCACCTTGAGCTTTTCATCGCGCACCGCATCCGCATCGAGCGAGACGGGCGGCTCCATCGCGACAATGCACAGCAGCTGCAGCAGGTGGTTCTGGACCATGTCACGCATGGCGCCGGTGCCGTCATAGAAGCCGGCGCGGCTGCCCACGCCCACCGATTCGGCCACGGTGATCTGCACGCTGCGGATGTAAGGGCTGCGCCACAGCGGCTCGAAGATGCTGTTGCCAAAGCGCAGCACCATGAGGTTTTGCACGGTCTCCTTGCCCAGGTAGTGGTCGATGCGGAAGATCTGCTGCTCCTGGAAGAACTGGCCGACCTCGTCGTTGATGCGCCGGGCCGAGGCCAGGTCGTGGCCCAGGGGCTTTTCCAGCACCACACGCGCGCGCGCATCGATCAGGCCGGCCCCGGCCAGGTGCGCGCAGATGCCGGTGAAGAGGCTGGGGGCGGTGGCCAGGTAATACACGCGGTCCGAGCCAGGCTGCAGCGTCGAGGCAAGGGCCTGGAAGTCGGTGGCCTGCGTGGCGTCCGCGCTGATGTAGTGCAGGCGCTGCACGAAGCCCCGCCAGGCGTTTTCGTTCAAGGCCTTGCGGTCGATGAAAGCCGGGACTTTCTCCTGGATGAAGGCCACGAAGGCGTCCCTGTCCCAGGCCTGGCGGCCCAGCGCGTGGATGCGGGTGTGCGCCCCCAGGTTGTCGTGCAGGTGCGCCATGTAGAGCGCCGGCAGCAGCTTGCGCACCGACAGATCCCCGACGCCGCCGAAGATGACCAGATCGAGCGTCGCCGCGGGATCCGAGGATGAGGGGGTAGTGACCATGGTTTCAGTGATTGGGTTGGAGGACGTCATGGGGAAGGCCTGCCGGTAGCTTCAAGGTCTGCAAGGGCTGTACGAGCGCACCCGCCTGCAGGATTCGCTCGAGCACCGCGGTGCGTGTCGGCGGCACGCAGCCGGCCTGCATGACGCACAGGCTGGCGCTGGCCACGGCACGGCGCAACAGGGCCACGATGTCGTCGGCTTGCAGCGGCGGCTCGTGCGCGTCGTGCGCCTGCCGCATTGCCGGCCGCTCGAGCAGGGCGGCCACAAGCCCGGCCAGGAAGCAGTCGCCCGCTCCGACCGTGTCGGCCACCACGACGGGCGCCAGCTCCCGGGCATGCCAGGCCTGCCAGCCCTGCCCGGCGCGCGCCAACATGACCGCGCCGCGCGGCCCGAGCGTGAGCGCCAGCCATTGCCCGCACCTCGCGAGGCCATGCGCGAGCCGGTTGTACTCAGGCCCGCGCCTCGCGAGGTCATGCTCGAGCCGATGGTGCTCGGGCCGGTGCCGGGGTTGTCGCAGATATAGCCGTTGCCCCCGG
>JAZKDA010000034.1:0-22717 GCA_040387815.1 Pseudomonadota bacterium
CCGACTGTCTGCCAGCCCGCGCCGTCGAAGCGCACCATCTGGAACTGCTTGATCGGGTCGTGGTCCTGCGGGCTGACCTTGAAGCGCACCCCCGGCAGGTACATCAGCGGCTCGATGTCCACGTTCTGCGCCTGCTTCATGATGTTGTCGCGGGTCAGGTCGTTGCCGGCGCGCTTGAGGATGTCCACCAGCACCGAAGATGTGGCGTAGGCATAGATGTTGGAGATGTTGTTCGGATCGCCCGTGGGGTAGTACTTGGCCATGAAGGCCTTGTAGTCGTTGGTGATCTTGTCGTTGGCCCACTTCGGGTCGCGCGGATCCTTGATGATGGCGGTGGTCAGCAGGCCCTTGGAATACTCCAGGCCGGCGGGCGTGAGCACGCTGGGGATGGACGAGGACGACCAGCCCAGGAAGATCTGCGGCTTCCAGCCGAGTTCGCCGATCTTCTTGATGGCCAGCGTGGCATGCTTGGCCAGGGCGCCCAGCACCACCACGTCGGGGTTCTTGGCGCGCAGGGCAATGATCTGCGAATCGATGGACGGATCGCTCAGCTCATACGATTGCTCGGCCACGAGCATCTTGTCGGCCAGCGGGCCCAGCTGTTCCCGCAGGCCAATCTGGTAGTCCTTGCCGTAGTCGTCGTTTTGGAACAGCAACGCCACCTTAGCGTTGGGCATGTTCTTGGCGACGTACTCCGCGAAGATCTTGGCCTCGGACCGGTTGGACGGCAGGCTGGGTGTGGTGTAGGGGTTGGCCTTGGGGTCGCCCCACTTGTAGGCGCCGGAGTTGATCAGCACCATGGGCACCTTGCGCGCCGTCATGTAGCGGTGCACGGCGGTGTTGGTGGCGGTGCCCAGCGAGTTGTACATGAACAGCACCTGGTCGGATTCGACCAGCTTGCGCGTCTGCTCGATCGCCTTGGGCGGCACGAAGCCATCGTCTTCGCACAGCAGCTTGAGCTTGCGCCCGTTGATGCCGCCTTGGTCGTTGATCATGGCGAAGTAGCCCTGATTGGCGGGGCAGGCAATGCCATAGGACGAGGCCGGGCCGCTCAGCGGCACGGTGATGCCGATCTTGATTTCGGTGTCGGTCGCGCCAGGGTCGTATTTCTTCTGGGCCAGCACAAGGCCGGGCAGCAGTGCCGTCGAGGCGCACAGGGCGACGAGCAGGCGGGTGAGTTTCATGAAGTCTGCCTTTGAGGTGGGAACGCGAAAGAATGCGAATCGTAGGTTCCGTATGCAAGCATCCGAATTGGGGTTTGCCCACCCCCCTGTGGGACGCCACAATAGGGTGGAACCGTTGAAGTATGCATCCATACTGTCTAATGCCATCCACAACTTGAATCCGGCCTTGCCGCCGGGCAGGAAGCGCCATCGCCATGAGCCCACAGGAAGACTCGATCCGCTACGAACTCGCCGAGGGCGTGGCCACCATCACCTTCAACCGCCCCGGCAAGCTCAACGCCATGACGCGTGACATGGCGGCGCGGTTGGTCGCGCTGTTCGACCGCATCGATGCCGACGACGCCGTGCGCGCGGTCATCCTCACTGGCGCCGGCCGGGCTTTCTGCGCCGGGGCCGACCTGAGCGGCCCCGGGTCCTCCCTGGGGCAACCGCCGGCAGCGCGGCCCGCCGCATCGGATGATGCCGACCCGCCCCGCGACTGGGGCGGCCTGATCACGCTGCGCATGTTCGATTGCCTCAAGCCCGTCATTGCCGCCATCAATGGTCCGGCCGTGGGCGTGGGGATCACGCTCACGCTGGCGGCCGACGTGCGCCTGGCCAGCAACACCGTGAAGATCGCCTTTCCCTTTACCCGCCGGGCCATCGTTCCCGAATCGGCCTCGGCCTGGTTCCTGCCGCGCATCGTGGGCATCTCGCAGGCGCTGGAGTGGATGATCACCGGCCGCACCTTCCTGGCGGCCGAGGCGCTGGCCGGCGGCCTGGTGCGCTCGGTGCACGAACCGCAAGACCTGCTCCCCGCCGCTCGCGCCCTGGCGCGTGAGATGGCGCAGGGCACGGCCCCGGTGTCGGTGGCGCTCACGCGGCAGATGCTGTGGCGGATGCTGGGCGCCGACCACCCCATGCAGGCGCACCGCATCGACAGCCAGCTGGGCGCGGCGCGCGTGCGCGCGGCCGACATCCGCGAGGGCGTGGCCAGCTTCCTGGAAAAGCGCGAACCGCACTTCACCGACCAGGTGTCCGCCGACATGCCCGACGGCTTTCCGTGGTGGACGCCGCCGCGCTTCGAGTAAGGTGTGTGCTGCGCCACCGGCGCCACGAATACAGCCACCGCGTGCAGGAGACCAGCGCATGAACACCCACCCAGCAACCTCCGGCGCCCGCCGGGAGGACGACCGCCTGCTCACCGGCCGCGGCCAGTATGCCGACGACATCCGCCATCCCGGCGCGCTGCGCGCCGTGTTCGTGCGCTCGCCCTACCCCAGCGCCAGGGTGGGCGCGATCGATGCCTCGGCGGCGCTGGCGCTGGCCGGCGTGGTGGCCGTGCTGACCGGCGCCGACATGGCGGCCGAAGGTTTTGTCGATTGCCCGGCGCCCTTCAAGCTGCCGCAGGGCGACGGCAGCTTCGCCGTCGAGACACCTCGGCCGTACCTGGTGCGCGATCGCGTGCGCTTCGTGGGGGAGCCGGTGGCCATGGTCATCGCCGACAGCCTGCAGGTGGCCATGGACGCGGCCGAGTTGGTGGCTGTCGACTACGAGGATCTGCCCGTGGTGCTCGACCCGCTGGCCGCGCGCGCCGACGATGCGCCTCAGCTGTGGGACGACCGCCCGGGCAACATCGCCTTTCATTGGCGGGCTGGGGACATGGCCAAGGTCGATGCCGCGCTGGCGGCCTCGCACCACGTCACGCGCCTGTCCTCGCACATCAGCCGCGTGTCGGCCATGCCCATGGAGCCGCGCTCGGCCCTGGCCTACCAGGGCGACGATGGGCGCCCGGTGCTGCGCGTGTCGCACCAGAGCCCCCACCAGATGCGCGGCGAGCTGGCCAAGCTGTTCGGCCTGGCGCCCGACGCCTTGCGGGTGCTGGTCGGCGACGTCGGCGGATCGTTCGGCATGAAGTTCGGCGCCCAGCGCGAAGAGGTGCTGGTGTTCTGGGCCGCGCTGCGCCTGGGCCGCCCGGTGCACTGGACGGCCCAGCGCAGCGAGGCTTTTCTCTGTGACGAACAGGCGCGCGACGTGCGCGTCACCAGCGAACTGGGTCTTGATGCCGACGGGCGCTTTACCGCGCTGCGCGTGCGCTATGACGTCAATGTCGGCGCCTACATGTGCTTTCGCTCGACCCCGCCGGTGGGCAACTTCGGCGGCATCTCCGGCGTGTACACCACGCCGGCGGTGGCCGGCGAAGTGGTGGGCATCTTCACCCACACGCAGGCCACCGCGGCCTACCGCGGCGCCGGGCGCCCCGACGCCACCTACGCCATCGAGCGCGTCATCGACATGGCCGCCGCCGAGCTCGGCATCGATGCCGCCGACCTGCGCCGCCGCAACCTGATTCCGGCCAAGGCGATGCCCTACCGCACCTCCTTCCTGTTCGAATACGACTGCGGCGATTTCGAGCAAAACCTGGACAAGGCGCTGGAGCTGTCCCGCTACGAGGGCTTCGCGCAGCGCCGCGAGGAGGCGCGCCAACGCGGCATGCTGCGCGGCATCGGCATCGCCATGCCGATCGAGATGGCGGGCGCCGCCGGCACCGACTGGGCCACGCTGCGGGCGCATCCCGACGGCTCGGTCACCCTCACCCCCGGCTCCATGTCGGTGGGGCAGGGCCATGAAACCGCTTTCTCACGGATGGTCGCGCAGCGGCTGGGCCTGCCGCTGGACAAGGTGCGCTATGCCCAGGGAGACACCGACCTGCTGGAGAACGGCCGCGGCAACGGCGGCTCGTCGGCCCTGATCCAGGGCGGCTCGGCCATTGCGCAAGGGGTCGACGACCTGATCGACAAAGCCCGCCAGGCCGCCGCCGAGCAGCTGGAAGCCGCGCCGCAGGACATCGAGTTTTCCAATGGCGTCCTGCGCATCGTGGGAACGGACCACGAAATCAGTCTGGGCGCGCTGGCAGCCGCCATCGAAGCCAACCCGCGCGAGGGCCGGGTGGCGCTGGCCGGCACCGGGCAGTTCACGCCGGCGCGTCCCACCTTCCCCAACGGCTGCCATGTCTGCGAGGTCGAGATCGATCCGGCGACAGGGCTGGTCACCCCGGTCGGCTATGTGGCGGTCGAGGACGTGGGCGTGGTGATGAACCCGGCGCTGGTCGAAGGCCAGATCGTCGGCGGCGTGGTCCAAGGCATGGGCCAGGCGCTGCTGGAGGCGATTGCCCACGACGAGACGGGGCAGGTGGTGACCGGCTCGTTCATGGACTATGCGATGCCCCGGGCCGACGACATCCCCGACATCGTCTGCGTGAACCTGGGCGTGCCCACCCAGCTCAATCCGCTGGGCGTCAAGGGCGTGGGCGAATCCGGCACCGTGGGCGCGATGGCCGCCACCCTCAACGCGGTCTGCCACGCGCTTCAGCCGGCGGGTGTGCGCCACCTGGACATGCCGGCCACGCCGCTGCGGGTATGGGAGGCGCTGCAGCAGGCGACGTTGCGGTGATCCAGATGATGCAGTTTAATGTCTAACTGATTAACGGATGCGCTTCGCCGGCCTTGACCGTGGCCCTCGAAGTCACTCCGACGAAAAGGAGACGCATGAAACCGTTGGCAGGCATTCGGGTCCTGGATTTTTCAACCATCTTTGCCGGGCCGCACTGTGGCCAGCTGCTGGCCGACTACGGTGCGGACGTGATCAAGATCGAGCCGCTGGCGGGTGATGATTCGCGCAACTGGCAGCCCTTTCACACCGGCAAGCCCGGTTCCGGAACGCTGTTCCTGGTGGTCAATCGCAACAAGCGCAGTGTGGTGGTGGACCTTAAGAAGCCGGAGGGACTTTCCATCGTCCAACGCCTGGCCAGCCGCAGCGACGTGCTGGTGCAAAACTTCAGCGCCGGCGTGATGGACCGTCTGGGTCTGGGGCATGCGCAGCTTCGCAGGGACAACCCGCGCCTGGTGTACTGCACCATCTCGGCATTCGGTGAGACCGGCCCGCTGGCCCACGCGCGCGGCTACGACCCGATGATGCAGGCCTTCGCCGGCATGATGCGCATCCCCAAGGAGGGCGAGCCGCCGCCCACGCGCATCAATATTCCACTGATCGACTTCACCACCGGCCAGAACGCCTTTGCGGGCATCCTCGCGGCCCTGCTGCAGCGCCACGCCACCGGCGAAGGCGCCCATGTCGAGGTCTGCCTGGCCGATTCGGCCATGGCCCTGCAGGCCTGGGGCCTTCAGCGGGCCTGGGCCGCGGAAAACACCAACGCGCCGCCGGCCTCGGCGCAGGCGATGTCGGACAACGTTCCCTACGAGGCCTTCGAGGCGCAGGACGGCTGGTTGTATATCGCCTGCGGCAACAACAAGCTGTGGCAGCAGTTTTGCGTGGCCATCGAACGCCCGGAGCTGGCGGTGCACGCCGACTATGAGGTCAACGCGGCGCGGCGCGCGCACTACGACGCGCTGATGGCCATCCTGCGGCCGCTGATCGCGAGCCAGCCCCGCGCGCACTGGGCGCGGGCCTTTTTGGCGGCCGGGGTGCCGTTCTCGCCGGTGAACACCTTGCCCGAGTTGTCGCGCGATCCCCAGGTGGCGGCGTCGGGGATCGTCCAGGAGTACACCAGCCCCGAGTTCGGCAAGGTCAAGACGGTGGCGCGCGCCGTGCGCTTCGACGGCGAGATCGCCCGGGTTGCGAACCCGCCGCCCAGCCTGGGGCAGCACACACGCGAGGTGCTGCGGGAGTTGGCGTTCAGCGAGGACGAGATCGAACGGCTGTGTGCTTTGCGCGTGGTCGGCGGCGCCCCAAGCGCCACATGAGTGCGCCGCGGCATCCCTCTACCTTACGGCTCCCGCGAGGAGCCGGGAGCATGCGGTTTCTCAGATTGCCCGACATTGAAGGCCCAGGTGGTCGTCGCTTGGTGGCGGTGCTTGCGGCGGCGCTCGCCGTATTTCAGGCGGGTTGCGCAAGCATGCTCGGTGGGCCCTCGGGCACCCTGGGGCCTCCGGTCGAAGTCAGCCGCGTTGCACTTCGGGTGGAGCCGTTGCCGGTGGCTGTCGAGTTCATTGGTGTGCCGGGCGGCAAGGGGCAGGCCGCCACGGAAGGTGCGGGGCGCTTTTTTGCCCAGTGCGCTGTGGCGCCGGGGGGTGGTGGCGGCGGAAGCTTTCTCGCGGCCGCCTACATGCTCTGGCTGGCCGGGTGTGCCGTAGCGGCGCCGATTGCTGCCGGGGTGGCCGGTCACAAGGCGATGAGCGCGGACGACGTCACCCGGTCGACCGCACTCATCAGCGATGCAATGGCCGTGCGTCGTATGGCGGAGGATTTGCGGCGCGCCCTGCTGGCGGCGGGCGACCGCATCGCGCCTGGTCAGATCGAGCCTGATGGCGCCGCGGCTCCCCTGGTGCTGGTCGTTCCGAAGATCGCGTTCATCGGCCGCGGCGACTCGGACGGGCTGCTGGCATTCCAGTTGCGGGTGCAAGCGTCTGTCGAGCGGGCCCCTGGCGAGGCCCCGGTCAAGACGTGCAGCTTTTCATATCCCAGTGAGCGGCGCTCCCTGGCCGAATGGTCGGCCGACGGCGGCCAAGGCGTGAACGCGGTGCTCGAGCGGGCGATGCCGGCATTGGCCGAGGCCATCACCGAGTGTGTGTTCCTGCTCTATCCGTTTCCCTACCAAGGGCTGCCCAGCGGCTGGACATGGTTTTCGGGTTTGCAGGCCGAATATCCCAAGCGTTCCGGAAGTTTCAAGGATCCATATTGGGCGACCGTGGATGACCTGAAACCCACGTTCCGGTGGCAGGCGTTCCCGCGGGACGTCGATCTCGCGGCGGACCGCGCCACCATGCAAAGAGTGCGCGATGTCGAATACGACCTCGTGATTGCGCAGTGGGAAGACGGCGGCGTCAACCGCGTGGTCTACCGCCGCTCGGCCCTTGCTGCAAACGCACACCAGATCGAAACGGCGCTCGATCCGGCTACACGCTACCTGTGGACGGTTCGGGCGCGGTTCCGCCTGGATGGCCGCGCATATGTGACCGCCTGGGCTGAGCGCGGCGGTCTCGCCACCGGGTCCGACCCGCCAGCGCGGCAAAGCTTCACCGCGCCGAGCGAAATGAGCTATCCGTTCAAGACGCCGTGACGAGGGGCGGTTCAGCCGCGCGTTATTCGAACCCCCCTGTCAGCAACGCCGGCATCTGCTGCTGCAGCAGTTCAAGCAGCCGCCGCGCGACCGGTGACAGGTAACCGCCGCCGCGCGAGCTCACGCCCAACTCCCGCCGCAACACCAGCAGCGAAGGCTGCACCTCGCGCAGCCGCGCGCGCTTTTGCGTCGCAACGGTGTGCCGCGACACGAAACTGAGCAGGTTGGTGCCGGCGATCAGGTGCGGCAGCAGCGGAATGGAATTGGCTTCGATCTGCACCGTCGGCGGCGGCAGCCCGCGTGAGGTGAAGGCCGCGTCCAGCCACTGGCGGCTCGGCGCATCGGGCTTGGGCAGCACCCAGGGGTGGTCCAGCAGCATCTCCAGGCTGATGCGCCGCGCCTTGAAGATCGGATGGCCGCTGCGGCAGGCCACCACGACTTCATCGAAGGTCAGCAGATGGCGGGTGAACGCGGCGTCCTTTTCCGGTGGCAGCAGGCCGACGACCAGGTCCAACTGCTTTTGCCGCAGCTGCTCGAGCAGGTCCAGGCTCGCGCCGACCTCGATGCTGACCTGCGCCTGGGGCGCCTGGGCCAGCAGCATGTGGCACACCTGGGGCAGTAGGGCGCCGATGCTGACCGTTCCGCTGCCGATGCGCACCAGGCCCGCCACGCCCTGCGAAAAATCCGCAACGTGGCGCAGGGCCTCGTCGGCCGAAACCCGCAATTGCCTGGCTTCCTCCAGCAGCACCTGGCCCACGGGGGTCAGGCGCACGCCGCGGCCGGCCTTCTCGAACAGCGGCCCGCCCACGGTCTGCTCCAGGCGGCGGATGGCCTTGGTCAGTGCCGGCTGGCTGCGCGAGATCGTCTCCGCGGCGCGGCCGAGGTTCTCGGTCTGCGCCGCAGCCTCGAAGTAACGCAGGTCGCGCAGGTTCAGCTCCATTCCAAACTCCAGGTTATCAATCACGGAATATTAGCGAATAGACAGTTAAACGTCGTGGGCTGACCATCCGTCCCCATGGATTCACCCACGACCCTGCCGCTGGAGGCCCCGGATCACGCCGGCGGCATGCTGGCGATCTGGCACGACGTCGCGCCCGGGCAGGGCGCCGCGCTGCGGGAGTGGTATGGGCGCGAACACCATTTCGAGCGCCTTGCGATCGCGGGCTTTGTCGAGGTGCGGCGCTTCGAACGCGTCTCGGGCACTGGCGCCGAGGTCTTCGGGGCCTACCGCGTCCTGGCGCCCTGCGTGCTGCGCAGCGCCGGCTACCGTGCCCGCGTCGACGCACCGAGCACGTGGACGCGCGAGGCGATGCGCCACTTTCGCAACATGTCGCGCACGGTCTGCGCCGTGGCGGGCTGCGCGGGGCGGGCCCAGGGCGGCCACGTGGCGGCGCTGGCCGGCCGCGGAGGCGCGCTGGCCGATGCACAGGCCGTGTGCGAGCGGCTCGTGCAATTGCCGGGCGTGCTGCAGGTCACGGCGCTGGCCGCCGACCCTGAGACGCACGAGATACACGAGGCGCCTGCCGCCCCCAGCGCCGAGCAGGTTCTGCGCGGCGGGACGGATACGCGGATCGGTTGGGCGCTGCTGCTGGACGCCGACAGCCAGGAGGCCGCCGAGCAGGCGCTGGCGACCGCCCGGGCGCACACCGGCTGCCGCGAACCGGCGCAGTGCGCCGTCTATCGCCTGTGCTTTGCCGCTCGCAACCCTTCTTGAGAACCCGCACCTTGGAACATCTTCGCTTCATCACCAAGAACCACACCAACCCCGCATACGGCGGCGCGCTGGTCGGCGCACGCGCCGTGGCCCAGCGCATGGGCTGCACACTGGACCTGCACGCGCCGCAGGTGGCGGACAACCCCGAGGAGCAGTCGGCGCTGATCGACCAGGCCATTGCCGACCGGCCGGACGCGATCGTGCTGCTGCCCGCGCATGCGAGCCGCGTCAACGATGCGATCGCCCGCGTCAATGTGGCGGGCATTCCGCTCGTGCTGTTCGTGAGCGAGCCGACGGCGGGCCGGTGGGTGGGCTTCATCGGCTCCGACGACACGCGCATGGCGGCCTTGCTCGCGCATGCCGTGCTGCCGCGGCTGCGGCCGCTGGCGCAGGTGGCGATCATCGACGGCCATCCGGGCTCGATCACCACCCCGCAGCGCCGCCGCGGATTCGAGCAGGCGCTGGCGCGCTACCCCGGCATGCGGCTGGTGGACGTGGTACCGGGCGACTACCAGCACGCGCCCGGCCGGCAGGCGGCGCTGACGCTGCTGGCGCGCCATGCGCAGCTCGACGCGATCCTCAGCGCCAACGACCTGATGGCGATGGGCGCGCTGGAGGCCTTCGCGCAGACCGGCCGCAGCGTGCCGATGGTCAGCATCAACGGCACGCCCGATGCCATTGCCGCGGTGCGGGCCGGCCGCTTGACGGCCACCGCCTCCTTCAACACCCACCGGTTCGGCTGCCTGGCCGTGGAGATGGCGCTGCGTCACCTGCGCGGCCAGGCGGTGCCGCGCCGCATCGACCTGGCGCCCGACATCATCGATGCGGGCAATGCCGCCGAGTGGGACCGGCCGTACGAAGAGCGCAGCTGCCCCGACTGGGCGCAAGTGCTGGCCGATCACGCCGAGCCGCTGACCGCCTGAAAACCCTTTCCCCATCCACCTATCCCACCAGGAGACTCATCCCATGCGTTTGAAAGACAAGGTCGCGTTCATCACCGGTGCCGGCGCCGGCATCGGCGGCGCCGCCGCGATGCGCTTCGCCCGTGAAGGCGCGTCGGTTGTCGTGGCCGAGCTTGACGAGGCGCGCGGCCGCGACATGGCCGAGACCATTCGCGCCCACGGCGGCAAGGCCCAGTTCGTTCCGTGCGACGTGACCGACGAGGCGTCCATGGAGCAGGCCGTGGCCGAAGGCACCGCGGCCTTCGGCGGCTACCTCGACATCCTGTACAACAATGCCGGTGGTTCCACCCCGCACGACGACATGGTCACCGTGGTCGACATGGCCGAGTTCTGGCGCTGCATCAAGCTGGAGCTGCTGGGCACCTTCCTGTCCAGCCGCTTCGGCATCCGCGCCATGCAAAAGGCCGGCCGGGGCGGCAGCGTCATCAACACGGCTTCCTACAACGCCACCATCGGCACGGCCGGCCGCGATTGCTACACCGCGGCCAAGGGCGCGGTCATTGCGCTGACCCGCTCGATGGCGGTGGAATACGCTGGCGACCGCATTCGTGTCAACTGCATCGCGCCCGGCGTGGTGATCAGCCCGCGCATGACCAAGTTCCAGCAGGATTTTCCGAACCACCGCATCTTCGACAAGAAGAACCGCCACCACCGGCCGGAGGTGCCCTCGCACCTGCTGGGGCCGATCGAGATCGAGGACCTGACCCACATGGCCGTGTTCCTCGCCTCCGACGAATCGAAGCGGATCACCGGCCGCATCGAGCTCGTCGACAGCGGCGCCACCGCATCCTGACCTGCCCCCCCAACTAGGAGACAACACCATGCACAAGACTCTTCGCGGCGCGCGCCGCCTGTTCCTGGCCGTCGGCCTCGCGCTGTGCGGCACTGCCTTTGCCCAAGGCGCCGCCAGCTTCCCGAACAAGCCGATCCGCGTGATCGTGCCCTTCACGCCCGGTGGCGGCTCGGACGCCGCCGCGCGCTTCTTCTCGGAAAAGCTCGCCACCGCGCTAGGGCAGCCGGTGCTGGTGGAGAACCGGCCGGGCGGCAACAGCGGCTCGATCGGCACGGCGCTGGTCAAGAGCCTGCCGGCCGATGGCTACGCACTGCTCCTGGGCAGCACCGCGCCCCTGGTCACCAATGTGGTGATGGTCAAGGACCTTCCCTACGATGCGGCCAAGGACTTCAAGCCGGTCGCGGGCCTGACCAAGAACATGACGGCCATCGTGGTGCCGGCCGGCTCGCCCCACAAGACGCTGGGCGATCTGGTCGCGGCATCGAAGCGGTCGAAGCTGAACGCGGGCACCGCCTCCGCCGGCTTCCACCTGGCGGCCGACTGGTTCGCCAGCCTCGCCGGCTTCAAGTACGCGCACGTGCCCTACAAGGGGCTCGGCCAGGCCCTGACGGACCTGGCCGGCGGCAGCCTGGACTGGGCCGTCGTTGATCTGGCCGGCGCCACCCCGCTGCTGCAGGCCAACCGCATCCGCGCGCTGGCCGTCACCGACGATGGCCGGCACCCCTTCCACCCCAACGTGCCGACGGTCAAGGAGAGCGGCTATCCGGACTATGTCTACAACACCTGGACCTCGCTCCACGTGCGCGCCGACACGCCGGACGACGTGACCCGCAAGCTGGCCGAGGCCACGATGAAGATCCTGAAGTCCGACGCCGCGCGCGAGTATGCGCAAAAAGCCGGCACGCAACTGCTGCCGCTGGGCCCGGCGGAGTTCGCCAAATACCAGCGCGAAGAGGTCGAGCGCTTCCAGCAGGTGGCGCAATCGTCGGGCATAAAGCCGGAGTGAGAACACAGATGGCGCAAGCATTCCTGGCCAACATCGCCGAGATCGATTGGCTGCAGTACCCGGGGCATTTCGGCGGTGCGCTGTCCAAGCCGCTGGTGGCGCCGCAGACCTGCCAGTCGGCGCGCATCGACCACCGCATCTCCTGCTATGCGCCCATGGCCTGCGTCGAGGAGCACGTGCACAAGGTGCAGGAGCAGGTCTACCACGTGCTGGAAGGGGAGGGCCTGCTGACGCTGGACGGCAAGCGCGAGGTGCTGCGCCGCCACGATTACGTGTTCGTGCCGCCGGGCGTGCGCCACGGCTTCGTCAACAACGGCACGGTGCCGCTGGTGTTCCTGGTGATCACCTCGCCCGTGAGCGATGAGGAGGTGGTGTGATGGGCGCCAAGCTCCATGCCTGCCGCCTCCTGGTGGCTGGTGAGTGGCAGGACGGCTGCGACAGCAGCGCCGTCCTCGACAAGTACCGGCAGGTGGACTGGGCACGCGCCGAGCTGCCCTCGCGAGAGCAGGTCGCCCGCGCGGTGGCCGCGGCCGAGGCGGCGTTTCGCGCCAGCACGCTCGACGGGCATTCGCGTGGCGCCATCCTCGACCGCGCCGCCGCCCTCCTGGAGCGCCGCACCGACGAACTGGTGGCGGCGATGCGGGCCGAAGCTGGGTTCACCGCGCACGACGCGGGCAACGAGGTGCGCCGGGGCCTGATCACGTTGCGCCTGTCGGCCGAGGAGGCGCGCCGCTTCGGCGGCGAGTTCGTCCCCATGGAAGGCGCGCCCGGCCAGGCCGGGCGCATCGGTTTCACGCTGCGGGTGCCGCTGGGCGTGCTGTGCGCCATCACGCCCTTCAATGCGCCGTTGAACACCGTGGCCCACAAGGTCGGCCCGGCGCTGGCGGCCGGCAACGCGGTGGTGCTCAAGCCCTCGCTGCACACGCCCATGACGGCCTGCATCCTGGCGCAGGCGCTGCTGGAGGCGGGCCTTCCGGCGGGTTTGATGTCGGTGCTGCACGGCGGCGCGCAGGTGGCGCAGTGGCTGCTGGACGAGCCGGCGGTGCGCTTTTACGCGTTTACCGGAAGCACCGAGGCGGGGCGGGCGATCCAGCAGCGCGCGGGCCTGCGGCGCACACAGATGGAGCTGGGCTCCATCGCCCACTGCATCGTCTGCGACGACGCCGACCTCGACCGTGCGCTGCCCAAGATTGTCAATGCCGCCTACCGCAAGGCCGGCCAGGTCTGCACCTCGGTGCAGGTGTTGCTGGTGCATCGCTCGCGCGTCGCACAGGTCGAACAGCGCCTGACCGCTTCGGTGCGGGCGCTGGCCTTCGGTGATCCCGCGGTGGACAGCACCGTGGTCGGCCCGGTGATCAACCTGGCTTCGGCCGAGCGGATCGAGGCCTGGGTCGACCAGGCGGTGGCGGCCGGTGCAAGGCGGCTGGCCGGCGGGGCGCGCCAGGGCGCGGTGGTGCCGCCCACCTTGCTGGCTGACGTACCGGCGGCCACGCCCCTGGGCTGCCAGGAGGTGTTCGGCCCGGTGATGTGCATCGCACCGTTCGACACGCTCGACGAAGCCATAGCACGCGTCAACGCCACGCCCTTCGGCCTGGCCACCGGTGTCTTCACCAACCGGCTTGGTGATGCGCTGGCCGCGGCGCGCCGGCTCGAGGTGGGCGGCGTGCACATCAACGAGACCTCCAGTTCGCGCGTCGACCTCATGCCCTATGGCGGCACCAAGGACAGCGGCTTCGGCCGCGAAGGTCCGCAGCATGCCGTGCGCGAGATGAGCGAGGAGCGCATGGTGACGCTGCTCGCCCCCTGAAATTTTCCGAAAGAAGCATTCCATGTCCCGTATCAAAGGCGGCGAGCTGATCGCCCAGTACCTCGTCAAGCAGAAGGTGCCCTATGTGTTTGGCATCTGCGGCCACGGCAACGTCGGCATCCTGGATGCGCTGCACGAGGTGCGCGACCAGGTCAAGCTGGTGTCGCCGCGCCACGAACAGTGCGCCGGCCACATGGCGGACGCCTACTTCCGGGTGAAGCACCAGCCCGTCGCCACGCTCACCTCCACCGGCCCCGGCTCGGCCAACATGGTGATGCCGCTGGCCACCGCGCTGTCGGATTCCTCGGCCTTCCTGGCGATCACGGCCAACGTGCCGACCTCGCAGGCCAACCGTGCGCCCTTCCAGGAGCTGTACGCGCACAACCAGTCGGACTTCGCCCAGGTGCTGCGGCCGGTGGTCAAGCGCAGCTTCCAGCCGAGCCGGGTGGACATGCTGCCGCTGGCGCTGCGCCAGTCCTTCGACACCATGGTCACCGGCCGTCCCGGCCCGGTGAACCTGGACATTCCCTACAACGTGTTCCAGGAAGAGGCCGAGGTGGAGGTGCCCGCCGCATCGCACCGGCATGGTGGCCACCGCCCCGGTGCGAGCGAAGACGACCTGGCCCAGGCCATGCGCCTGCTCGCGCACGCCGAGCGGCCGGTGCTGTTCATCGGCCACGGCGCTTCGCTGGCCGAGGCCGGCGAAGAGCTCACCGCGCTGCAAAAGACCTTGGGCATCCCGGTGATCACCTCGCCCAACGGCATGGGCTGCGTGCCGGCCGACGACCCGCTCACGCTGGGCTTCATCGGCCGTAACGGCGCCTACCCCGCCAACCAGGCAGGCCGGCATTCCGACCTGGTGATCTGCATCGGCACGCGCTTTGACGACCGCTCGTCGTCCACCTGGCATCCGGGCTACTCGTGGAACTTCCCCAGCTGCAAGCTGCTGCATGTCGACATCGACCCGGCCGAGTTGGGGCGCAACTACCCGCCGACGCTGGGCATCATCGCCGACGCCAAGGTCTTCACCGGCCAGCTGCTGGCCGCGGTGGGCCGGGCCGATACCGTGCGCCGGGGCCGCTTCGCCGCCTGGCGCGAGCAGGTCGCGCTCTGGTGCGCCGAGTGGGACGACTTCGTACGGCCCAACTTCGGCGCAATCACCACGCCGATCCGCCCCGAGTATGTGGTGGGCGCGCTGCAAGACGTGCTGCCGCGCGACGTCATTCTGTCGCTCGATTCGGGCGTGCACCACAACTGGTTCATGCAGTTCTGGAAGCCGCAGCGCGCGCAGAGCATGCTCAATAGCTGGGGCTATTCGTCCATGGGCTTTGGCGTGTGCGGCGTCCTGGGCGCCCAGCTCGCCGCGCCGGACCGGGCCTGCGTGGCCGTGGTGGGCGACGGCGGTTTCATGATGGCGCCCTACGTCGTGGCCACGGCGGTGGAGTACGAACTGCCCTGCGTCTGGGTGGTGTGGAACAACTTCGCCTGGGGCGCGATCCGCGACCTGCAGTACGGCCTGTTCGAAGGGCGTGAGCACGGCACCGCTTTCTACAAGGGCAAGCAAGGTCCCGGCGGCCAGCGCTACAACCCTGACTTCGCGGCCTGGGCCCGCGCCTGCGGCGCCGATGGCGTCACGGTGACGCGCAGCGAAGACCTGCGCGGCGCCGTCGAGCAGGCGGTGCGCAACCGCCGCCCCTGCGTGATCGACGTGCACATCGACGCCGACGTGCGCCCGCCGTCCACCGGCACCTGGCAGCTGCCGCCCATTCCCTACAAGGAGCCGCTGTTCGGCAAACCCTGGGTGGCGTGAGTCCCATGAAGCCCGATGTCCTGGTGATCGGCGGCGGCAACGCCGCCCTGTGCGCGGCCCTGATGGCACGCGAGGCCGGCGCCTCGGTGCTGCTGCTGGAGGCGGCGCCGCGTGCCTGGCGCGGCGGCAACTCCATGCACGTGCGCAACCTGCGCTGCATGCACGACGCGCCGCAGGATGTGCTGGTCGAGGCCTACCCCGAAGAGGAGTACTGGCAGGATCTGCTCAAGGTCACCGGCGGCATCACCAACGAGCGGCTGGCCCGGCTGGTGATCCGGCATTCGGCGCGCTGCCGCGGCTGGATGCGGCGCCATGGCGTGCGCTTCCAGCCGCCGCTGTCGGGGGCGCTGCACGTGGCGCGCACCAATGCCTTCTTCATGGGCGGCGGCAAGGCGCTGGTCAATGCCTACTACCGCAGCGCCGAGCGAATGGGTGTGGGCGTCCGCTACGACACGCCCATCGCCCAGCTCCAGCTCGACGGCACGCGCTTCGTGGCGGCAGTCACCGAATCGGGCGAGCGCATCGAGGCGCGCACCTGCGTGCTGGCCTGCGGCGGATTCGAATCGAACCTGCAGTGGCAGCGCGAGGCCTGGGGCATCAACGAACGCGGCGAATGGCCGGCCGAGAATTTTCTGGTGCGCGGCACGCGCTTCAACCAGGGTGTGCTGCTGAAATTCCTGCTGGAAGCCGGCGCCGACACCGTGGGCGACCCGACCCAGGCCCATTGCGTGGCCATCGACGCGCGCGCCCCCTTGTATGACGGCGGTATTTGCACCCGCATCGACTGCGTGTCGCTAGGCATCGTGGTCAACCGCGACGCGCAGCGCTTCTATGACGAGGGCGAGGATTTCTGGCCCAAGCGCTACGCGATCTGGGGCCGCCTGGTGGCGCAGCAGCCGGGGCAGATCGCCTGGTCGGTCATCGACCGCAAGGCGGTGGGACGCTTCATGCCGCCGGTGTTCGAGGGCGCCAGCGCGCAGACGCTGGAGGAACTGGGCGCCGCGCTGGGGCTGGACGCGGCCGCCTTTGCCGCCACCGCGCGCGCCTACAACGCCGCCTGTCGCCCCGGCAGCTTCGACCACACCCGGCTGGACGACTGCCGCACCGAAGGCCTTTCGCCCGCCAAGACCCACTGGGCCTTGCCGCTGGACACGCCGCCGTACTACGCCTACCCCCTGCGCCCCGGCATCACCTTCACCTACCTGGGCATGAAGGTGGACGAGGGCGCCGCGGTGCGCTTCGGCGGTGCGCCCAGCGACAACCTGTTCGTCGCGGGCGAGATGATGGCCGGCAACGTGCTAGGGCAAGGCTACACCGCGGGTGTCGGCATGAGCATCGGCACCGCCTTCGGGCGCATCGCCGGCTTCCGCGCGGGCGCGGCGGCCGGTTTCCGGCACCCTGATTTCGACGAGGAACTCACCCATGCAACGGGTCATTGAACTGGTGGCGCAGGCACGCGCCGATGCGCAGCCGCCGGTGCTGCGCCCGTCCGGCGCGGTGCGCCCCGTCGTGCCGCCGACCGCGAGCGAGCAGGAGGTCGCCCGAATCCTGCAGATCTGCAATGCCTGCCGCTACTGCGAGGGCTTTTGCGGCGTGTTCCCGGCGATGACGCGCCGGCTGGAGTTCGGTCCGGCCGACGCGCACTTCCTGGCCAACCTGTGCCACAACTGCGGTGCCTGCCTGCATGCCTGCCAGTACGCGCCGCCGCACGCGTTCGCGGTCAACGTGCCGCAGGCGATGGCGCAGGTGCGGGGGCAAACCTACCAGGACTACGCCTGGCCTCAGGCCTTCGGCGCACTCTACCGCCGCAACGGCCTGACCGTGGCGCTGGCGCTGGCGGGCGGACTGGCGCTGTTTCTCGTGCTGGTGCTGGCACTGCGCGGCACGTTGCTGCATGAGCCGCTGGCCGGCAACTTCTACGCCGTGTTTCCCCACGACATGATGGCCGCCCTGTTCAGCGTGCCCTTCCTCTTCGCGGTGCTGGCCCTGGGCATCGGCGTCACGCGCTTCTGGCGCGGCCAGGCCCCCGGCCGCGCGAGCGGGCCGGCGGTGCGCGCCGCGGCGAGCGACGCGCTGAGCCTGCGTTACCTGGGCGGCGGCCACGGCGAAGGCTGCAACGAGGAGGACGACCGCTTCACCCTGCTGCGCCGGCGCTTTCACCACTGCACCTTCTACGGCTTCATGCTGTGCTTTGCGGCGACCTCGGTGGCCACCTTGATGCACTACGCCCTGGGGTTGCAGGCGCCATACCCGCTGTGGAGCGCGCCGGTGCTGCTGGGTACGGTGGGCGGGATCGGTCTGCTGGTCGGGCCGGCCGGCTTGCTGTGGCTGAACCTGCGGCGTCATCCCCTGCACGGCGACGCGGCCCAACGCCCGATGGACCGCGCCTTCATCGTGCTCCTGTTTCTCACCAGCCTGACCGGCCTGGCCCTGCTGGCCGGGCGCGGCACCGGCGCCATGGCCCTGCTGCTGGCCGTGCACCTGGGCACCGTGCTCGCGCTGTTCCTCACCATGCCGTACGGCAAGTTCGCGCATGGCGTCTACCGCACGGCGGCGCTGCTCAAGCATGCGATCGAGCAGCGGCAGCCGAACAGGGTGAAGCTTGGCGGGGACTGAGATTCCCCGGCCAAAGAAAAACGCCTCGCAAGTGTTGACTTGCGAGGCGTTTTTTTAGATTTTGGTGGCGCTTCACGGATTCGAACCGCGGACCTGTGGATTATGATTCCATCGCTCTAACCGACTGAGCTAAAGCGCCGAGAGCCAAAAATTATAACAGCGGTCTTGACGGTCAAAAATCGAGGTTCCCGCAGACCTTGACCATCCCACCTTGAACGCCCCCGCTTCCAGTCCCACGCCCGCACCATCGACCGACGCCTGGTTGCCCCTGGTCCTGACCTTGGCCATCCAGGCGGCGGCCGCGATGGCGCTGCTCACCTTGCCTGTGATGGCGCCCGAGGTCGCGCGCGGCCTGGGTGTGTCGCCGGCCCTGGTGGGCGTGTATGTGGCACTGACCTACCTGGGCGCCATGACGGCCAGCCTGGCGGGCGGGGTGGCCGTGATGCGTTGGGGCGCGATTCGAATCAGCCAGTGGAGCCTGGTGGCTTGCGCTCTGGGCTTGCTGCTGTGCAGTGTGGCCTGGCTGCCGGCGATCGCACTGGGCGCCGTGCTGATCGGCCTGGGCTACGGGCCGATCACACCGGCCAGCTCACACCTGCTGGCCCGCACCACGCCCGCCCATCGGGTGGCCTTGGTGTTTTCGATCAAGCAGACGGGTGTGCCGGTGGGCGGCATCCTGGCCGGCGCCATCGTGCCCTCGCTGATGCTGTGGCTGCAGTGGCAGGCCAGCCTGGCTGTGGTGGCTGCGGCCTGTCTGGTGTTTGCCCTGGCCTCGCAGCCGCTGCGGGCCTCGCTGGATGCCGACCGCCGGCCCGAGCACGCCGTGCGCTGGGCCAGCCTGCTGGCGCCGCTGCGCATGGTGCTGGCGCATCCGCCGCTGGCCCTGATGGCGGCCTGTTCGTTTCTCATGTCCATGATGCAGATGTCGCTGGGCACCTACCTGGTGACCTACCTGCACGAGGACCTGGCCTACGGCCTGGTGGGCGCCGGGCTGATGTTGTCGGTGACGCAGGCGGGCGGCGTGGTGGGCCGCATTCTCTGGGGCTGGATCGCCGACCGCGGGCTGGGCGCCGGACGCACGATGCTGCTGCTGGCCGTGTTGATGACGCTGTGCGCGCTGGCCACCGCGGGCTTCACGCCCGCCACCTCGCGCGGCGTGGTGATCGTGGTGATGGTGTTGTTCGGCGCTTCGGCGATCGGCTGGAACGGTGTGTACCTGGCGCAAGTGGCGCGCCGCGCGCCCGCCGGCATGGCCAGCATGGCCACCGGCGGCACGCTGGCCTTCACCTTCCTGGGCGTGGTGCTGGGGCCGCCACTCTTTGGCGCGCTGTCGGCCGGCTTCGGCACGTTCCGCGCGGGCTTTCTGGCGCTGGTGGGCGTGGGCAGCGCCTGCGCCCTGCTGATGCTGTGGGGCGGGCGCAGGGAGCGGGCAGGTTAGCGGTTCTTGAACTGCGCCTTGCGCTTGTTCACGAACGCGTCCATGCCTTCCTTCTGGTCGGCGGTGGCAAAGAGGGCCTGGAACAGGCGCCGCTCGTACATCACGCCGTCGCTCAGGCCGCCCTCGAAGGCGCGGTTGACCGATTCCTTGGCGGCCATCACCGCCAACTGCGAGAACTCGCAGATGGTGAGCGCGGCGCCCAGCGCTTCGTCCATCAGCTTGTCCAGCGCGACGACGCGGCTGACCAGGCCGGCACGCTCGGCTTCGGCCGCGTCCATCATGCGTGAGGTGAGCACCAGGTCCATGGCCTTGCTCTTGCCGACCGCGCGCGGCAGGCGCTGCGTGCCGCCGGCGCCGGGGATCACGCCCAGCTTGATCTCGGGTTGGCCGAACTTGGCGTTGTCGGCAGCGATGATGAAGTCGCACATCATGGCCAACTCGCAGCCGCCGCCCAGGGCGAAGCCGCTGACGGCCGCGATCACCGGCTTGCGGATGGTGCGGATGGTTTCCCAGTTGCGGGTGATGAAGTCGCCACCATAGGCGGTGGAAAAATCCAGCGTGGCCATGGCGCCGATGTCGGCGCCGGCGGCGAAAGCCTTTTCGCTGCCGGTGACGATCATGCAGCCGATGGCCGGGTCGGCGTCGAAGGCCTTGAGGGCCGCGCCCAGCTCGTTCATCAGCTGGTCGTTCAGCGCGTTCAGCGCCTTGGGACGATTGAGTTGCACCACCCCGACCTTGCCGCCTTCGGTGCGTACCTCGATGAGTTCGTATGCCATGGGCTCTCCTGTTGTCTGGCAACTATACCCAAGCGCACTGGGCCATCGGGCCGATGCTAGAGTGCGCCGCAGGAGACTGACACACCATGACCGAACCCACCGTTCTTTTCGAGATCCGCGGCGCCGTGGCGCTGATCACGCTCAATCGCCCGCAAAGCCTCAACAGCCTCAACCGGCAGCTGCAGTCGGAGTTGTCCGCCGCGTATGACCGGATCGAGGCCGACCCCGGCATTCGCGCGGCCGTCATCACCGGCGCCGGCCGCGCCTTCAGCGCCGGCGGCGACCTGGCCGAATTCGACCTCGCGCCCGGACCCAACCTGATCGAACGCGCCGACCCGGGCCCACTGATCCACGAGGCCTTCAATCCCGTCGCCCGCCAGCTGGCGTCGCTGCGGGTGCCCACCGTCGCCGCCGTCAACGGCGTAGCCGCCGGCGCCGGCGTGTCGCTGGCCTTGGGTTGCGACATGGTGATCGCCTCACCGCAGGCCAGCTTCATCCAGGCCTTCAGCAAGATCGGCCTCGCGCCCGATGCCGGGGGCACCTACTACCTGCCGCGCAAACTGGGCCTGGCCCGCGCGCTGGGCTGCGCCCTGCTGGGCGACAAGCTCTCGGCCGCCGACGCCAAGGCCTGGGGAATGATCTGGGACGTGGCGCCAGAGGGGCAAGACTGTGTCGAAGTGGCGCTCGCGCTGGCCACGCGGCTGGCAGCCATGCCCACGCGTGCGCTGGTCGAGATTCGGCACCTGCTGCGCGCCGCCGGCAACAACGATCTGGACGCGCAGCTCGACCTCGAACGCGATCGGCAGTCGGCCCTGGGCCGTACGCACGACTACATCGAAGGTGTGACGGCCTTCCTGGAAAAGAGGCCGGCCAGGTTCAAGGGCGAGTAAGCGGCGGCGTGCGCGCCGCGCTCAACGCTGCTCGATCGTCTCGACCCGCAGGTCGACGAAGGCCTCGTCGCCCATGCTCACCCGGATACGCACCGGCAGATACTGCAGCGCCGGTGCGAACCAGATCTCGGCGGTGATGTTGCCGCGCGCCTTGTCGATCGGCCGGGGACGAAGGCGCCAGGCTTGGACGTCGCCATGGCCGGGTGTGCGCAGCATCTCGCGTTCCACCACGTCATAGGTCCAAAGGTCGACGCCGCCGGGCCGCGCCAGCCACACGTCGACGGTGCGGCCCACTTCCAGGCGGTCACGCCCGCTCGCGAAGCGATAGCCCAGTTCGACGAACTGGCTGGCCGAGTCTTGTACGCCCTCGGGGCGAGCCACGCCGCGGCCATCGTCCAGGACGATCTGCCGCTCGCCCATGCGCACCCCGCGGCGGCGGCCGCCGCGTGTTTCCTCGAACACCCGAGGCAGCAGGCCGGTGGGGGTGACCTCACCCTGGCTGGTCAGCACGCGCGTGCCGGCCAGGCTGATGTCCAGCGTCACCCGGGTCTGGTACGTCGCATCCGCGCGTTGCCATTGCACCTGGGCGCTGCCGTACAGCGGACCGCCGCGGAACTGGCCGCTCAAGGTGTAGCTCAGGCGCGAATCTCGCGGCCAGTGGTCGAGCGCCCGAGGGTCGGCGCCGGTGCCGGATGCGACCTGCTGGGGCGGCGGTGAGACCGGTTCCGACGCGACTTCGGCAGCGAACGGTGCCGCGGATGCCGCGGCCTCGACCGGTGCGGCAGCACCTGGCGTTTGCGCGTTTACGGCAGTGGCGGCGTCCTCGGAGGAGCGCGCACCCGGCGGCGCAGGCTCGGCAGCCTGGGGCGGCGGCTGCGGAGGCTCCAACGCGGCGGTGCGCGTCACCTGAGGCTGCACCGACGGCGCCGCCACGGAAGTCATGGCCGGCGGCTTGGGCGCTGGCGGCGGTGCAGTGAGGGCGGGTGTTTCCGGGGGCGGTGGTGGTGCCTGCGGCGCCAGCACGCGGGTGAACATGGGGTCCCCCAGCTTGCGCAGGGCGCTGGGCTGCACCTGTTGGCCAGCCAACCAGAGCAGCAGCAGCGCGTGGGCCAGCAGCACACCGCACAACAGCAGGCCGAGCCGCAGCGCAGCCGGACGGCGCTTGGGGGTCAGGGCGTTGAGGGAGCGAGCCATGGCTGGGCCAGCGCGGCGTCGCGCAGCACCAGGCGCCAGGTGGTGGCGGTGGTGGCCGGCAGGGTCAGCTCCAGCCGCAGCAGGCGGCGGTCGCGCGCAACCAATGCCGTGAAGCGCCGATGGTTGCCGAGGTACAGCGCCAGGTCGTCGACCTTGGTCAGGCGCCAACCGGCGCCCGCCACTTCGACGCCCAGCCATTCGTCGCCGGCGGCCATGCCGGCCTGCTCGGCGGCGCCGCCGCGCAGCACCGTCTTGACCTGCACCATGCCGTTGGCTTCGGCGGTGCGCAGGCCCAGGCGTTGCTGCCATTGCGCGGGATCGTGCTGCACGGCGACACCACGGCTGGCAAGCAGGTCTTCCAGCGGCAGCTCGCGCGTGCCATGGACCCAGGCCGCCAGCTCGCGCGAGAAGCTGCGGCCGCCCAGCTCGCGCAGCACCGCCGCGACATCCGATTCGGTCATGGGGCCGG
>JAZKDA010000034.1:22727-36597 GCA_040387815.1 Pseudomonadota bacterium
CTTGCAGCGCTCCCAGAGGGTCCGCATCACCTCGTCGAGGCAGCTGCGGCCTTCACGGCGCAGGGTGAGGTCCAGGCACAGGCCGACCAGCGCGCCCTTGGTGTAGTAGCTGATGGTGGCGTTGGGCGTGTTCTCGTCGGTGCGGTAGTACTTCACCCAGGCGTCGAAGCTGGCCTGTGCCACCGACTGCACTTCACGGCCCGGCGCCTGCAGCACCTGGTTGATGGTCTTGTTCAACAGGCGCAGGTAGGTGGCGTCGTCGATCATCCCGCCGCGGCGCAGCAGCAGGTCGTCGTAATAACTGGTGAAGCCCTCGAAGAACCACAGCATCTGCGTGTAGTTCTCGCCTTGGTAGTTGTAGCGCGCGAACTCCGCGGGCCGCAGCCGCTTGACGTTCCAGGTGTGAAAGTACTCGTGGCTGACCAGCCCCAGCAGCGTGGTGTAACCCTCGCTGGCGCGGGCTTCGCCCAGGCGCGGCAGGTCGCGGCGCGAGGCGATCAGGGCGGTGGAATTGCGGTGTTCCAGGCCGCCGTAGTTGTCGTCAACCACGTTCAGCATGAACAGGTAATTCTTGTGCGGCGGGCGCTTGCGATCGTGCCAGAAGCGGATCTGCGTCTCGCAGATCTTCTGCGCGTCGGCCAGCAGCCGCGCGCCGTCGAAGGACTCGGTGGCGCCGGCCACCACAAAGCGGTGCGGCACACCCGCGGCCTTGAACTCGCCGCTCCAGAAGCTGCCCATCTCCACCGGGCAGTCCACCAGCTCGTCGTAGTTCTCCGCGATGTAAGTGCCAAAGCCCCGCTTGGTGAGCTTGTGGGGCGTGAGCGCGGTGGCGGCCTCCCAGGCGGGCAGGGGGGACACCAGCTCCATGAGATGCGGCTGCGCCTCCTGCCCGTGCACCCGCAGGAACAGGCTGGTGCCGTTGAAAAAGCCGCGACGCGCGTCGAGCCAGGCGGTGCGCACGGAGGCGTCGAAGGCATACACCTCCCAGCTCAACTCCAACGGTTCACTGGCGGTGCACTCGGCCTGCCAGCTGGCCTTGTCCATCTGGTGCAGCAGCACCGGCTTGCCGTCCTGGCGTGCCACCAGGCGCTGCAGATGCTTGACGAATTCGCGCACCAGGTAGCTGCCGGGGATCCAGGCCGGCAGCGACAGGCGCTGGCCGATGGCCGGCTGGTCGATGGTGAGCGACACGCGAAACAGGTGGGCATGAAGGTCCGCCACCTCCACCCGAAAGCGCACACCGGCGGCGCGCGCGACGCTCACTTGGCGTCGGCCAGGTATTTTTCGACCTGCGCGACGGGGATGGCGCCGGGCACTCGCGTGCCGTTGGCGAAGATCGTGGTGGGGGTGCCGTTGACCTTGTAGCGGCGGCCGAACTCGACGTTGCGTGCCAGCGCGCCAGCGTCGCAGTTGGCCTCGGCCGGCATCTGGTCGCGCAGCATCCAATCGCCCCAGGTGCGCGCCTTGTCTTTGGCGCACCAGATGTTGCGCGACTTTTCGGGGCTGTCGCCGCCGAGGATGGGGTACAGGAACATGTGGATCGTGACGTTGTCCAGCTTCTGGATGTCGCGCTCGAAGCGCTTGCAGTAGCCGCAGTTGGGATCTTGAAAGACCGCCATCACCCGCTTGCCGTTGCCGCGCACGATGGTGAAGGCGTCCTTGAGCGGCAGTTTGTCGAAGTCCAGCGCCATCAGCTTCTCGACCCGCTCCTCGGTGAGGTTGCGCTTGGCCTTGGTGTCGATCATCTGGCCCTGGATCAGGTAGTTGCCCAGGGCGTCGGTGTAGAAGATGTCGCTGCCCATGCGCACCTCCCACACGCCGGGCATGGGCGAGCGGGTGATCTCGTCCACCTTGGTCAGCTGCGGAATGCGCTCGGCCAGGTTCTTGCGGATCGTCGCCTCGGCGGTCTGCGCCTGCACCGCACCCACCAGGCCGCAGGCCAGCAGGGTGGCCACCAGGGTGCGCTTGATCATGTTCATCTCATGTTCCGTTTCTCGAATTTCAATGGCCTCGCCAGCTTCAGACCTGACCGGCCGCCTGCCGCGCCACCCAGGCCTTGAGCGGCCCGCTGCGCTCGAAGCCGCGCATGCCCCAGTTGCGCAGCCAGCCTGCCGCGCGCGAATCGCGTGCGAACAGCAACTGCATGCCGTCGGTGGCCAGTTGCATGGCCGCCACCTGCGACTTGCGCGCCCGCTCGTAGCGGCGCAGCAGCTTCTCGTCACCCAATGTGCGCCAGGACTCACGTTCGTGCAGCACCCGTGCCAGCTCGCGCGCGTCCGCCAGGCCCAGGTTCAGCCCCTGGCCGGCCAGCGGATGCACCGCATGTGCCGCATCGCCCGCCAGGGCCCAGCCGGGACCGCACCAACGAGAAGCCCGTGCCAGGACCAGCGGCCAGCGCACCCGCCCCGACCCCAGCGACAACCTGCCCAGCTCGCCGTGGCTGGCTTCGGTGACGCGGCTCTCGAACTCGTCGCCCTGCAATGCCAGCAGCTGTGACGCACGCTCTGGAGAGACGGACCACACCAGGGCGGCAGAGTTCCCTTGCGGGCCACCCAGCGGCAGCAGCGCGAGGATCTCCCCTTGGCTGAACCACTGCCTGGCCACTTGTCCGTGCGGCATTTCGCCGTTCAGCCGCGCCGCGATGGCGTGCTGGGCATAGGGCGTGGTTTCGAACGGCACGCCATATTCGGTGCGGGTGGCGCTGGCCTTGCCTTCGCACACCACTGTCAGTGCGGCCGGGCGCGGCTCGGAGAGCAGCTCGACCATCGGTTGGTAGCGCAGCGCCTCGCCCAGGCGCTCGAGCAGGGCGGTGGCGCCGCAGATCCAGGCCAGGGCCTCGCGGCCCTGCTCGCCGGCATCGAAATGCACCTGCCCGCCCTGGTCGCCATGCACTTGCATGCGCAGCACCGGGGTGGCGTCCGCGGGTTCGGGCCAGGCGCGCAGGCCGGACAACAGCTCGCGCGAGGCTTCGTTCATCGCATAGGCGCGAACATCCTGGGGAGGGGAGTCGGGCGAATCGACCAGGCCGACGCGCAGCCGGTCACGCGCCAGCAACAGGGCCAGCGTCCTGCCGACCACGCCGGCGCCGCGTATACAGACATCAAGGGGCGCAGCCATCTGTGCATTGTAGGAGCCGGGCACAATGCTGGCCGCAGCCGCCTGCGGCAAGGAACCACGATCCATGAGCACATCTTCCGGTAACCCCGCCCCAGGCCATGCCCCCGCCGACCCTGCGCAGCCGCAGGCCCGCATCGCCCGCCTGTTTGTCTACCCAGTCAAGTCCTGCGCCGGCGTCGAGCTGACCGAGGCCGTGCTGACCGAGGCCGGGCTCGACCTTGACCGCGCCTGGATGGTGGTCGACCAGCAGGGCGAGTTTGTCTCGCAGCGGCAGCTGCCGCGCATGGCCTTGATCAAGGTGCAGCTCAAGCTGCACGAGGTGGTGCTGCGCGCCCCCGGCATGCTGGCCCTGCATTTGCAGATCGACACCGTCGAAGCGCCGGCCAAGGTGCGCATCTGGAACGACGAGGTGCCGGCCTACGACATGGGCGCGGTCGCGGCCCAGTGGTTCAGCGATTTTCTGGGCCAGCGGCTGCGCCTGGTGCGCTTCGACCCTGAACACCGTCGCCTGTCCGATTTTCAGTGGACCGGCGATGTCGAGGCGCCCAATGCCTTCACCGACGGCTTTCCGGTGCTGGTGCTGGGCCAGGCCTCACTCGACGCGTTGAATGAAAAACTGGTTGCGCAGGGGCATGGTCCGGTCGGTGTCGAGCGCTTTCGGCCCAACATCGTGCTGGCGGGCCTGGAGGCGCACGACGAAGACCGGCTTGCACGCCTGCGCGTGGCGGCCAACGCGCCGGTGCTGCTGCAACCCGTCAAGCCCTGCTCGCGCTGCACCATCCCCGACGTCGACCCCGCCACCGCCGCCACCGGCACGGTGGTCGCGGACACCTTGCAAAGCTACCGCCGCAGCGAACGCCTGGGCGGCGCCATCGCCTTCGGCATGAACGCCATCGTACGCGAGGGCGACGGCGCGGTGCTGAAGGTGGGGCAGGCTGTGACGGGGGAGTGGGACTTCGGCTAAGAGGTCGACTGCGGATCGCGTCATGACAGTGCACAGGAATGCCCAACCCCGCCCCCGCGTCGTCATCGTCGGATGCGGCTTTGGCGGCCTCGAAGCCACTCGGGCCTTGCGTGGCGCCCCGGTCGACATCACCGTGGTGGACCGCACCAACCACCATCTGTTCCAGCCGCTGCTGTACCAGGTTGCCACGGCGGGCCTGGCCGGGCCCGCCATCGCGGCGCCGATCCGGCACCTGTTTCGCCGGCAGGCCAATGTCACCACCTTGCTGGGTGAGGTGACCGGCATCGACAGCGCGGCGCGGCAAGTGCAGCTGGCCGATGGCGGCACGCTGGCCTACGATCACCTGATCGTGGCCGCCGGCTCCACGCACAGCTATTTCGGCAACGACGCCTGGGCCGCCCATGCGCCCGGCCTCAAGACCCTGCACGACGCGTATGAAATCCGGCGCAGGGTGCTGCTGGCCTTCGAGGCCGCCGAGAAGGAGGCCGACCCCGCCATTCGCGAGGCCTGGCTCACCTTCGTGGTGATCGGCGGCGGGCCCACGGGCGTCGAGATGGCCGGCACGTTGGCCGAGATCGCGCACCGCACCTTGTCGGGTGAGTTCCGCCGGATCGACCCCGGCCGCGCCCGGATCGTGCTGGTCGAAGGCGCCGATCGGCTGCTGCAGGCCATGCCCGAATCGCTCTCTGCCAGCGCCCGGCGCCAGCTGGAGGCGCTGCGCGTGGAAGTGCGCACCGGCTCGCGCGTGACCGACATCGACGCCCAGGGGGTCACCTTGCAAGTGGGGGCCGAGGGGGTGCGCATCGGCAGCCGCTGCGTCGTCTGGGGCGCGGGTGTGGCGGCTTCGCCGCTGGGGCGCTTGCTCGCGCAGAGTGCAGGCATCGAGGCCGACCGCGCCGGTCGGGTGCCGGTGCTGGCCGACCTGAGCCTGCCGGGGCATCCCGAGATCAGCGTCATCGGCGATCTGGCCCAGGCGCAAAGCCATCGTGCCGGCGCGGCCCCAAGTGTGGTGCCGGGGGTCTCCCCGGCGGCCAAGCAGATGGGGCGCGCGGCGGCGGGCAGCATCGTGCGCCGGCTGCACGGGCAGCCGACACGGCCTTTCCGCTACAGCGACTGGGGCAACCTGGCCACCATCGGCCGGCACTCGGCGGTGGTCGACCTGTGGACCCCGCTGGGGCAGTTTCGCTTCAGCGGCATCTTCGCCTGGATGTTCTGGCTGTTCGCCCACATCTACTTCCTGATCGGCTTTCGCAACCGTCTGGTGGTGTTGCTCGACTGGGCCACGGCCTACTGGAGCTCGCAGCGCTACGCGCGGGTGGTCGCCGACATCGACGCCGGCCCGCAACCGCCCGCGACGCCTTGAATCACACTCCTGACGTGGCGGGCAGAATCAAGCGCCGCGGCTGGCCAGCCGCCGGCACGCCAGCAGGCCCAGCACGGGGCCGATCGCCACCGGCACGAACCACCAGGCCGGCGGCAGCCGGGCCGACAGTGCGGCCATCGCCTGCAGGCTCAGCACGCTGATCGCGAAGCCGAGGCAGTTGACGATGGTCAGCGCCGAACCCACAAAGGCGCGCGGCGCCGTGGCCGCGTTCAGCGCGGAAAACTGCGGCGAATCGCCCACCACGGCCACGCCCCAGGCCAGCATGAACGCCAGGAAGGCCACCGGCGGCAGCAGGAACGCCAGCGGCGACAGCACGCAGCACAGGCCCGAGAACCCGAGCTGGCCGAAGGCCACCCGCGCGCTGCCCACTCGCTGCGACACCAGCCCGCCCGCCACGCAGCCCAACGCCCCGACACCGATGATGCAGAACGACCAGAACGATACATCCAGCGGGGAGCCCTGGCGAGCCACGTACGCGGCCAGCATCAGCGGCACGAAGGCCCACAGCGTGTACAGCTCCACCATATGGCCGAAGTAGCCGAATGCGCTGCCGCGAAAGTCGCGGCTTCGAAAGGCCTGCAACAGCGCCGTCGGGTCAAAGCGCGGCGCGCGGGCCAGGAAAGGGCCCTCGGGCACCGCGCGGTGCAGCAGCAGCCCGCCCGCCACCGCCAGTGCCGACACGCCGCCCAGCACCTGCATCCAGGCGCCTTGCGGCAGGGCGCCGCGCAGCAGGTGCGGCAGCGCCGTGCCCAGCACCAGCGCACCGACCAGCCAGCCCAGCGCCGCGCCCAGGCCCTGCTGGTACCAGCTGGCGGCGATCTTCATGCCCACCGGGTAGACGCCGGCAAGGAAGAACCCGGTGGCAAAGCGCAGCGCCAGCAGCGCGGTGTAGCGCCCCTCGGCCAGCGCAGGCAGGCCCAGCACGGCCAGGTTGGCGCCCGCGCCCAGCACAGCGCAGGCCAGAAACACATCGCGTGGGCGCCAGCGGTCGGCCACATTGAAAATCGCAAACAGCAGCGTGCCGGCGATGAAGCCCAGTTGCACCGCCGAGGTGACACCGGCCAGCGCAGTCGCGCCCAGCCCGAGGGCCCGCTGCAGCTCGGCCAGCACCGCATTGCCCGAGAACCACAGCGAGGTGCCGGCGAACTGGGCGAACACGATCACCGGCAGGATGTGGCGCGGTCTCATGGAGTGGCGTGCTTCTGCGTGCAATCTCTCAAGGCGGCCTCTTATCCGACAGCATCCCACGATTTTCGGTGCATCCACCCGGCATTCTGAAGTCGAACATGTTTGGGTTCGTTGACTTTGAACGGGGTTGCCATGGGCCATCGCACTTCACGCCGAGAGTTCATCGTCCGTATTGCCAGTGTGTCGGCCGTCATGGCCGGTGGCGGGGCATTGTCGGCATGCGGCGGTGGCGGCGACGACGATGAGCCGGAGTTTCGGTATGGCGTGGCCAGCGGTGACCCCCTGGGCGATCGTGTCATCTTGTGGACCCACGCAAAATTCGCGAACTCTACCGAGGCCGTGAGTTTGCGCTATCAGGTCGCCACCGATGCGAGCTTCGGCACCATCGTGAGCCAGGGCACCGTCGTCGCCAGTGCCGAGACGGGCCATACCGCCAAGGTGGACGCCGCCGGCCTGACGCCAGGAACCGGCTATTTCTATCGATTTGTCCACGACGACACCCCTTCTCCAGTGGGCACGACCCGCACTTTGCCTGCAATCGCCAGCAGCGTGAAGTTGGCGGTGATGAGCTGCACCAACTACCCCGCCGGCTACTTCAACGTCTACAGCGAGGTGGCCAAGAGCGATGCCGAGTTCGCCATCCACCTGGGGGACTACATCTACGAACATCCGGTTGGCGGTTACGCTTCAGCCAGTGCGGCAGCCCTGGGCCGCCTGTCGGTGCCGACGCACGAACTGCTCACGCTCAGCGATTACCGCGCCCGTCACGCACAGTACAAGAGCGACCCGGACAGCAAGAACCTGCACGCCAGGCTGCCCATGATCGCTGTGTGGGACGACCATGAGTTTGCCGATGACGCCTACACGGCCGGCGCTGCCGGCCACGACCCGGCCACCGAGGGTACGTGGGCCGCCCGCGTCGCCGCCGCAGCCCAGGCCTACCATGAGTGGATGCCCATCCGCACTGGCGCCGACAAGGGCAAGATCTACCGCAGCTTCAACTTCGCCAGCCTGGTGAGCCTGCACATGCTCGATACCCGGCTGATCGGGCGAGACAAGCCCATCGACATCGAAGCCTTGACCGGACTCCTGGGCGCGGACGCCAGGAACGTGGCTTTGGCCGAATATTCTTCACCGACGCGCCAGCTGCTGGGTGCGGAACAACTTCAGTGGCTGCAAGGCCAGATGGCCGGCAGCGCGTCCACCTGGCAGGTGCTGGGCCAGCAGGTGCTGATGGCTCGCATGGAGTTTCCGGCCTCCATTTTGGCGGCGTTCAATTCGACCGACAGCTCACCGGCCGCACAGGCCGCCGGGCAACAGGCCATCACAGACTACCTGGCGGCCAGGGCCACGCCCGCCGGCTTGCGCAGTCCTGCCCAGATCGCGTTGCTCGACCCAGCCCTCAATCCCAAGCTCGGCTACAACCTGGACGCCTGGGACGGCTATATCGCCGCGCGTGAGACCGTGCTCGGCATGGCGGCGCAGTTGAACAAGCGCCTCGTGGTGCTCTCGGGTGACAGCCACAACGCATGGCACACGGACCTCACCCTCATGGGCCTGACCAACCCGGCGGTCGCCGGCGTGAAAGTGGGTGAGGAGTTCGCCACCGGATCGGTGAGCTCTCCAGGTCTGGAGGAGACACTCAAGCCCCTGGGTGGGGCGCAGATCAAAGCCATTTTCGAGGCCGTTGTCGATGACCTCCACTGGATGGACGCTTCGCGGCGAGGCTTCCTGAAGATGACTTTCACGGCCACCGCCGCCACCGGCGAGTGGTTCTTCGTGGACACGGTCACGAGCCGCAGCTATACGGCGGGCCTGGAGCACACGGCCACCATCGCGGCCATTTAAGTACCGCAAGTCCCGGCGACTCGCCTCGCAGGCGGGCGCTGCGCGGCCGGGTGCGGGCGGGCCTGTAAAATCCCGCGATTCCCCAGTGCCCCGCGAGAGCGCCGTCCACCCGCGGCCCGGCCGGCGCACCCATCCCGAGAAAGTCTTCCATGAGCCTCAAGTGCGGCATCGTCGGATTGCCCAACGTCGGTAAGTCCACCCTTTTCAACGCGCTGACCAAGGCCGGCATCGCGGCCGAGAACTACCCGTTTTGCACCATCGAGCCCAATACCGGCGTCGTCGAGGTGCCCGATCCGCGGCTGGACCAGCTGTCCAAGATTGTCGAGCCCGAGCGGGTGGTGCCCGCCATCGTCGAATTCGTCGACATCGCCGGCCTGGTGGCCGGCGCCAGCCAGGGTGAGGGCCTGGGCAACCAGTTCCTGGCCCACATCCGCGAGACCGACGCCATCGTCAACGTGGTGCGCTGCTTCGAAGACGAGAATGTCATTCACGTGGCCGGCAAGGTCGACCCCATCTCCGACATCGAGGTGATCCAGACCGAGCTGTGCCTGGCCGACATGGGCACCGTCGAAAAGGCCGTGCACCGCGCCTCCAAGCTGGCGCGCAGCGGCGACAAGGAAGCCGCCAAGCTCACTACGCTCCTGACCAAGGTGCAGGCCGTCCTGGACCAGGGCAAGCCGGTGCGCACCCTCGACTTGTCCGACGATGAGCAGGCCCTGCTCAAGCCCCTGTGCCTGATCACCGCCAAGCGTGCGATGTTCGTGGGCAACGTCAGCGAACACGGCTTCGAGAACAACCCGCTGCTGCAGCGCCTGCAAGAGTACGCCGCCGCGCAAAACGCGCCGGTGGTGGCCATCTGCGCCAAGATGGAAGCCGACATGGCCGACATGAGCGACGAAGACCGCTCGATCTTTTTGGAAGAGATGGGCCAGACCGAGCCCGGCCTCAACCGCCTGATCCGCGCGGCCTTCAAGCTGCTGGGCCTGCAGACCTATTTCACCGCCGGTGTGAAGGAAGTGCGCGCCTGGACGATCCACATCGGCGACACCGCACCCCAGGCGGCCGGTGTGATCCACGGCGACTTCGAGCGCGGCTTCATCCGCGCCCAGACCATCGCCTTCGAGGACTTCATCCAGTTCAAGGGCGAGCAGGGCGCCAAGGATGCGGGCAAGATGCGCAGCGAAGGCAAGGAATACGTCGTCAAGGATGGGGACGTGATGAACTTCTTGTTCAACGTCTGAACGTTGGCGGGCAGGCCCAGGCGGCCTGTTACTGCACGTTCACTGTCACCCGCAAGTACGTCGCCGGGATGACCGTCGTGCCGTCCGTGGCCTGGTTCTGGCTGGCGAACAGCGCATCCAACTCCTGGCGCAGCGCCGCGGTGCGGCCGTCCTTGCCGGCGGCCTCGAAGGCGTTCATTGTCGGGCCGTAGAAGTGCTGGAACACATCGAGAAAGCCGCCGGTCTGGCCCGGATAGCGGAAGGTGTAGGTGGCCCGCTCGCACTGGATGTTGTTCTTGTCGATACCAGCCGCGCCGAAGCGCTCGGCCACGTTGGCCTCGACGCCCCAGGTCATGGGGCTGATGAAGCCTTCGGGCGGCGGCGGCGAGTAGGCGCTGGCGATCTTGAGAATCTGCGCGACCAGCGTCGGGTCGCCAGGAATCCAGTTGCCCATCACGATGCGCCCGCCAGGCTTGGTGACGCGAACCATCTCCTTGGCCACGTCGAAGGGCCGTGGCGCGAACATCGCGCCGAAGATGCTCACCACCCGGTCGAATGAATCATTTTCCAGATCGCTCAGGGCCGAGGCGTCGCCGTGCTGGAAGCGCAGGTTCGACAAGCCCGCCGCCTGCGCGCGCTGGTTGCCGGCCTCCACCAGATTGCGCGCGATGTCGACCCCCAGCACGTCGGCGCCACGCTGCGCGGCGGGCAGCGCCGTGGTGCCATCACCGCAGCCGAGGTCCAGCACCCGCAGCCCAGGGCCAATGCCCAGATGCTGGACGAGCGCATCGCCGCTGTCACGCATCGTGGCGGCCAGCTTGGTGAAATCACCTTTTTCCCATAGTGCCTGGTTGGGGTTCACGGTTTGCTCCTGAAAGGTGAGCCAATCGGGGATCGATCGGCCCGGGCAGGCAGCGTACGCCGGCAAGCACCGTTTGTCAGCAGGCCCTGTTGGCTGGGCCGCTTCAGTAGAGCACGCGGCAGCGGATGGTGCCGGGGATGGCGCACAGCTCATCCAAGGCCACCTCCACAGCCGCGCTGTCGACGTCGATCACCACGTAGCCCACTTCCTCATTCGTGCGCAGGTACTGGCCGTCGATGTTGATGCCCGCGGCAGAGAAGCGCTCGTTGACGCGGGCGATGATGCCGGGCACGTTGCGGTGGATGTGCAGCAGCCGGCGCCGGCCGGTGTGCTCGGGCAGGGCCACCTCGGGGAAGTTCACCGCCGAGACGGTGGAGCCGTTGTCCGAGTAGCGCACCAGCTTGGCCGCCACCTCGCGGCCGATGTTCTCCTGCGCCTCGGCGGTCGAACCGCCGATGTGCGGTGTGAGCAGCACGTTGTCAAACTTCACCAGCGGCGATTCGAAGCGCGCATCATTGCCCTGCGGCTCCACCGGAAACACGTCGATCGCGGCGCCGGCGATGTGCTCGCGTTCCAGCGCATCGGCGAGCGCATCGATGTCCACCACCGTGCCACGCGAGGCATTGATCAGATGGCTGCCGCGTTTCATGCGCGCCAGTTGCGCGGCGCCGATCATGCCCTGCGTTTGCGGCGTCTCGGGCACGTGCAGGCTGACCACGTCGGCCGCTTCCAGCACCGCGTCCAGCGAGGCGAGCTGGCGGGCATTGCCCAGCGGCAGTTTGGCCTCGATGTCGACGAACACCACCTGCATGCCCAGTTGTTCGGCCAGCACGCCGATCTGCGTGCCGATGTGGCCATAGCCCACGATGCCCAGCGTCTTGCCGCGCACCTCGTGGGAGCCCGCCGCGCTCTTGACCCAGCCATTGCGGTGCAGCACCGCGTTCTTGTGCGGGATGCCGCGCATCAGGATGATGATCTCGGCCAACACCAGCTCGGCCACGCTGCGGGTGTTGGAAAACGGCGCGTTGAACACCGGAACGCCGCGCCGCATGGCCGCGCGCAGGTCGATCTGGTTGGTGCCGATGCAAAACGCGCCGATGGCGGTGAGCTTGCCGGCATGGGCCAGCACCTGCTCGGTCAGCTGGGTGCGCGAGCGGATGCCCACGAAGTGCGCATCGGCGATCAGCGCCCCCAGTTCGTCGCCGGCCAATGCCTTGGGCGAGGTCAGCACCTGCGTGTAACCCCCAGCCTTCAAGGTGTCCACTGCCGAAGGGTGGATGCCCTCGAGCAGCACGAACTTGATCTTGTCCTTTGAGACGGACAGGCGGGGCGGGGGAGCGGTGTGGGTCATGGGGCGGCGTTCGTTCATGCCAGTGTAGGCACCGGGCATCAACAGCGCTCCGGGGGGGTCAAATCTGCCCCGGGAAGAATTGCAGCAGCACCCAGGTCATGCTCAGGTAGCGCATGAACTTGCCGATGGCCATGTAGACCGTGCAGGGCCAAAAGGGCAGCTTCAACCAGCCGGCCACCGCGCACAGCGGGTCGCCCACCACCGGCAGCCAGGCCAGCAGGCAGGCCCGCGGCCCCAGGCGCTGCAGCCAGTCGAGCGCCTTGATGTGCACGCTCGAATGTTTCCAGCGGTCGACTGCCCGGTGCGCACCGTACCCGATCCACCAGTCGACCATGCCGCCCAGCGTGTTGCCGGCGGTGGCCACCAGGATGGCGGGCCAGAACAGGTCGGGGTTCAGCTTGAGCAGCCCGAACAGCGCCGGCTCGGAGCCCAGCGGCAGCAGCGTGGCCGAGATGAAGGACACGACGAAAAGCGTGCTCAGGCCGTACTGCGGCAGAGCAAGCAGAGCCATCATTGAATTCAGCCAGGCTTCCATCGGTGGGGCAGTATGCAGGAGGTGTTGCGCCGCCCCTGCCTGGTGCGTCGCCAAGGTTTCAGGCGACGGCGCCCGGACAGCCTACAATCGTGCCTCTTTTTTCAGCACGCCCGTCCTTTTTCCACCCATGCGAATCGGCCCCTACACCCTGGCGAACAATGTGTTCGCGGCGCCGATGGCGGGCGTGACGGACCGGCCGTTCCGCCAGCTGTGCCGGCGCCTGGGGGCGGGCTACGCGGTCAGCGAGATGGTGACATCGCGCAAGGAGCTGTGGAACAGCCTGAAAACCTCGCGCCGGGCCGACCACACCGGCGAACCCGGCCCGATCGCCGTGCAGATCGCCGGCACCGAGGCGGCCATGATGGCCGAGGCGGCCGCCTACAACGTGCGGCGCGGCGCCCAGATCATCGACATCAACATGGGCTGCCCGGCCAAGAAGGTGTGCAACAAGTGGGCGGGCTCGGCGCTGATGCAGGACGAAGCCCTGGCCGTTTCCATCGCCCGCGCGGTGGTCGAGGCCTGCGCGCCGCTGGGCGTGCCGGTCACGCTCAAGATGCGCACCGGCTGGTGCCAGGCGCAGCGCAATGCCGTCACGCTGGCGCGCGCCTTCGAGGACGCGGGCATCCAGATGCTCACCGTGCATGGCCGCACCCGCGAGCAGGGCTACAAGGGCCAGGCCGAATACGACACCATCGCCGCGGTGAAGGCGGCGGTGCGGGTGCCTGTGGTGGCCAATGGCGACATCGACTCGCCAGCCAAGGCGCGCGAAGTGCTGGCTTACACCGGCGTCGACGCGGTGATGATCGGCCGCGCCGCCCAGGGCCGCCCCTGGATCTTCCGCGAGGTGGCGCATTTCCTGGCCACCGGCAGCGAACTCGCGCCGCCGCTGGTGGGGGAGGTGCGCCGCCTGCTGCTGGAACACCTGCAGGACCACTATGCCCTGTATGGCGAGTTCACCGGCGTGCGCAGCGCGCGCAAGCACATCGCCTGGTATGTCAAGGCGCTGCCGGGCGGGCTTGAATTTCGCGAGCGCATGAACACCATCGAGGACAGCGCGGCACAGTGGCATGCTGTTGCCGACTGGTTCGACACCCTGGCGCAGCGCATGGACCGCCTGCCGGCGGCGCCGGCCGGCGTTGCGGCCTGGGAAGACTCCGAACAAGAAACACCGCAGAACGAGGCAAGGTGACCGAATGAGCAAGAAGAACATCGAGGAGTGTGTCCGCGCCAGCCTGGAGGGCTACTTTCGCGACCTGCGCGGTATCGAGCCGAGCGACATGTACGAGATGCTGGTCAAGGTGGTGGAAAAACCCCTGCTGGAGGTGGTCATGCACAAGGCCGACCAGAACCAGTCGCGCGCGGCCGAATGGCTGGGCCTGAACCGCAACACCCTGCGCAAGA
>JAZKDA010000035.1:0-16317 GCA_040387815.1 Pseudomonadota bacterium
CCGTCGGCGGGAAACGTCTCGCCCGGCAGCACCCGGATGCGGTCGCCCGCGACCAATGTGCGCGCCGACACACGCGTGAAGCGGCCGTCGGCGCCCTCGCGCAGGGCACTGGGCGGCAGGCCGCGCATCAGGGCTTCCAGCGAGCCGGCGGTGCGGTTGCGAAGCCGCTCCTCGAGCAGCCGGCCCGACAACAGGAAGAACACGAACATCGTGACCGAGTCGTACCAGACCTCCGCCCCCCACGGCCCGGCGGGCTCGAAGGTGGCGGCGGTGCTGGCGCCGAAGGCGATGAGCAGGCCCAGGGCCACCGGCACATCCATGCCGACGCGGCGATGGCGCAGGTCGCGCAGGGCGCTGGAAAAGAAGGGCCAGCAGGAAAAGAGCATGACCGGCAGGGTCATCATCCAGGCGGCCCAGCGCAGCAAGGCCACGATGTCGGGCGTGATGTCGCCCGGGCCGGCCACGTACATCGGCACCGCGTACATCATGGCCTGCATCATGCAAAAGCCTGCGACCAGCCAGCGCCACAGCATCAGCCGCTGCGCGCGCAAGCGGGGCGCGGCATCGAACTGGTCGCCGGCCGGCATCGCGCCGTAGCCGGCCTGGCGCAGCGCCGGCAGCCACATCGAGGGGCGGCAGCGCTCCTCGGCCCAGGTGACGCGGGCGGTCTGGCTGGCGCCGTTGACCTCGACCGAGCAGACGCCGGGCACCTGCGACAGCGCCTGCTCGACGTTCAGGGAGCAGGCGGCGCAGTGCATGCCCTCGATCGCGAGGTACGACTCCCAGCGGCCGGGCTCGGCGGCCAGCGGCCGGCTGAACGCCGACCATTCGGCGCGATCGTCCAGGCTCGCCCAGTCGGCCGTGGTGTCGGCGGCACCACGGGCGGCGGTCCCGGCCGCAAAGGGCAGGACGAGTGCGGGCGACGTTGGCATGAGCACAGAGTACCCACTGCCGGCCGCGCAGCGTTGACATGGATCAACGCCGGTCAGGCATGTTCCAGTGCACAGTACCATTGATGGTGATGGCTTTGCGTTGAGCCGAAATCACATTCCGAGGAGAAATTGCATGAAGATCGTTCTGGCCGTCGACGGCAGCAAGTGCACCAAGAAGGCCCTGGCCTTCCTGGTGACCCACGAGAACCTGGCCGGTGAAGGCGCTGAGGTGCTGGTGCTCAACGTACAGCCGGCGCTGCCCCCGCGGGTTCGCTCGGCCGTCGGCGCGCAGGTCGCGGCCGAATACCAGACCGAAGAAGCCGAGAAAGTGCTCAAACCGATCAGCCGCTTTCTCGACAAGCATGCGATCAACTATCGCGCCGAGTGGGTGGTCGGCCATCCGGCCGAGCAGGTCCTGCGGGCGGTCAAGAAGATGAAGGCCCACATGGTGGTCATGGGCACCCACGGTCACGGTCTGCTGGGCCGTGCCGTCATGGGCAGCGTGGCCCAGAAGGTGGTGACCGAGTCCGAGGTTCCTGTCCTTCTGGTCAAGTAATCGGGCCAGTCATCGGGGCGGCATTGTTGCGGAATTTGCAATTACCAATTGAGACTCTCAGGGTTTCTCCGGGGGGCTCAAAAAAATACAGTTCATTCACGGCCGGCGCTTGCCCGACCGCCACAACTGAAGGAACTGTCATGCAATCCCGTCTCGTCCCCGTTGCCCTCGCCCTGTCCCTCTTCACCACAGGTGCTGCCATGGCTCAAAACACGTTCGGCGGCGCCGACAACAGCGATTTCCCCGGTGTCGCCGTCGCCCAAGGCGCCGGCAAGACCCGCGCGCAAGTGCAGGCCGAACTGGTCAGCGCCCAACGCGAAGGCACCATCAACACCGACGGCGAAGGTGGCGCGTTCGTCAACGACACGTCGGCGGCTGTCACCACCGCCAAGAGCCGCGACGAAGTGCGGGCCGAACTGATCCAGGCGCTGCGCTCGGGCGAAATCGACCACAGCAACGGCGTCTACTGAACCTTCGGAAAACCTGCATTTTTCGCAATAAAGCCCTGGCCCTGCCGGGGCTTTTTGACGTGGGCCAGCCGCACTCAGCGATCGCTGCGCAGCTTTCCGATGATGTCGGTCGCGGCCTCATCCTCGGTTCGCTGGTAGATCTCGAATCCCAAGGGCGATCTGGATTCTTCAAGAATGTGACCGACCAGGCCGACGGCGCGCGCCATCACGCCGACGCCACGCACCACGCTCATCGGAAAGCCAAGCTCGCAACAGATGGACCCGATGGCGCCTGTCGCATTCATGGGAAGCGGCCGCTTGTAGGCCTTTTCACCAACCACCGTGATCATCTCCATCAGCTGCACGTAACGCCCCACATAGCCGTATTCGCGCGCCAGCGCCATCAGCCTCACGGCGCGCGGATCGAGCGGCTTGTGCTTGGGGTGTCCGATGCCCGGGATGATCGTCTTCGAAGCCATGTACTGCTCGACGATCCGCTGGGCGATCGGCTCAAGCGCAGCCGTCTCAGGCTCGTCCTGCAAGGCCGACCACAGCATCTTCGCGGCGGTTTCGGTCGAGCCGACAAACACGTTGCCCAGGCCCAGCAGGCCCGCGGCGACTGCCGCTTGCAGCGCCTCGGGCGCGCCGTCGTAGGTCAGCCGCGCCGCCAGGCTTGACGGGTTGATGCCGTGCTCGACCAGCGTCACCGCGATCGCCTCGAACATCTTCGACTCGTTCGGCTGGGGCAGCCGCCCGGTGATCTCCAGGAACGCCATGTCACCCAGCGTCACCTTGCCGATCAGGTCCTGGCAGAGGTCGTAGCCATAGACGCCGATCTGGTCGGCCGTGCTCCAGGCGATGCCAGATCGCAGTTGTTTTCGCTTGGCCATCGCGATGTCACTCAGGCTGGATGCCCGCGGCGCGGATCTTGGAGCCCCAGCTCACCAGCTGCTGCTTGACGAACTCGTCCATTTCCGCGGGTGACGATGGAACGACTTCCGCGCCCAGCGCGATCAGCTTGTCGCGCACCTGGGGCTTGGCCAAGGTCTTGCGCAACTGGGCATTGAGCTTGTCGACGATGGGCCGCGGGGTGCCCGCCGGCGCCAGCAGACCCACCCACGACGTGAGCTCGAAGCCTTCCATGCCGGGCGTCTCCGCGATGGCCGGAACGTTCGGCAACTGGGGCGAGCGCTGCAACAGGCTGAACCCGATGGCGCGAACGGTGCCCGCCTGCAGGTGGGACAGCACCGAGGACACGTCGCTGAAGACGTAGTCGACGTGGCCGCCGATCAGGTCGGTCACGGTGGCGGGCGCGCTCTTGTACGGAACCGCCACCGACGTGATCTGCGCCTGGCGGCTGAACGCGGCCGACAGCACCTGGGAGGAGCTGTTGCCGTATCCGTAGCTCAACGAACTGGGCTTGGCGCGGGCCCGGTCGATGAGGTCCTTGACCGAGTTGATCGGCGAGTTCTTGGCGACCAGCAGAACGTACGGCATGTAGAGCACCCGGCCGATGCCGGTGAAGTCGGCGACCGGGTCGTAGGGAAGGCTCTTGAACAACGAAGGGTTCGCCGCGTGCGCGGTGTTGCTCGTCATCAGCAGGGTGTAGCCGTCAGGTGCCGACTTGGCGACGTAGGCGCTGCCGATCTGCGCCGATGCGCCGGGCCGGTTCTCCACGACGAAACTCTGGTTCATGTCGGCGCGAAAATCCTCCGCGATGAGCCGGGTGTAGATGTCGCTGCCGCTTCCGGCGGGAAAGGACACGACGAACTTGACGGGCTTGCTCGGGTAGTCCTGGGCGAACGCCCCCATGCAGGCAACGACGCCGATGGCGGCGAATGCCGCCCTGGCAAAGGATGTGAATGAAGTCATGTGTCGGTCTCCGTTTCTTGTGGTGGCTAGGGTGGGTCAGGTTGAGGATGTGCCGTGGATGAGAAGGGCTCGAAATCGACCGCCGACGCCACCAGGCTTTCGCTGCGCGCCTTCAGCTTGAACTTCTCGATGCGAAAAGACCGGTTGTGCGGGAGCGCGTCCACGACCGCGACGTACCGCGGCAGCTTGACGCGGGCCAGGCGCGCTTCGCACCATTGACGGATCGCCTCGGGCGCCACCTGCTGCCCCTCGCGCGCAACGACCGCCACCAGGATATCGTCCTCACCGACCGGCGAGGGCACCGCGATGGCCGCGGACATCAGCACGTCGGGATGCTCGTTGACGATGCGGTCGATCTCCGCACCCGACACGTTCTCGCCACGCCGCCGGATGATGTCCTTGCTGCGGGCCACGAACCAGTAGAAACCTTCGGCGTCGCGGCGCACCACGTCGCCCGTGACGAACCAGCCGTCCTTGAAGACCTCGGCCGTGAGCTGCGGATCGCGAAAGTAGCCCTGCATCACGAGCTGGTTCTTCACCAGCAGGTTTCCCGGCACGTCCGCCGCGACCTCGTGCCCGTCATCGCCGACGATGCGCAACTGGGCGAACGCCGCGGTCTGGTTCGGGTGCTGGCAGGGCAGGCCGATGCTGCCGATCCTGGGGCCGTCGATCGGGTTGCTGAGCACGCCGGGGATCTCGGACATCCCGTAGCCCTCCACCAGCCCAGGCACCCCGAATTCGGACTTGAACACCCGGTAGACCTCCTGGCTGAACGGGCCGCCGTAGATCGAGCGGATCCGGTGGCCCGGCACAAATTCGCTGCGAGGACGACGCATCAGGATGTTGGAGATGGCTGCGACCGTGTTGACCTCGGTGGCCTGCAGCCGCGCGGCGTCGCGCCAGAAGGTCGAAGCGGAGAACCGGGCCAGCAGGATCAGCGTCGCCCCCGTGGCGAGGGCCCCCGCCAGCGAATAGAAGATCGCATTCATGTGGAACATCGGCATGATGCACAACAGCCGATCGTCGGGCTGCAGGTGCATGCGCGCGACGAAGCCTTCCCCGGCCAGCGTGAAGGTGCGCTGGGCGTGCATGACGCCCTTGGGAAAGCCGGTCGTTCCCGATGAATAGATCAGGATGCACGTGCGGTCGGGGTCGCTTGCGTTGTCGAAGCGCACCCCTTCGGATTCGCGCATTGCCGATTCGATGTCCTGGACGTCCACACCGTCCGATGCGCGGTTGACCATCTTCCACATCGGTCGCTCGATGCCCTCGCAGGCCTGCTCGAGCAGCGCAAGACGGTCTGGCGCGCAGATCACGCCGGACACCTGCGCGTGTTCAAGCACGTAGCGGGCCTCGTCGCGCAGGAAATCGGGATTGATCGGCACCGCCACCGCGCCGAGACGGGCCAGCGCGAACAGCGTCAGGGGAATCGACGGGTGGTTGTACGAGAGCAGCGCAACGCGATCGCCGGCACGCACGCCACGCGACCAGAGCATCGCGGCCATCGCGTCCGCCTGCTGCGCGAACCGCGCGTAGCTCAGCGTCTGTCCGTCGTACTCGATGAAGGGATGGTCCGGCAGGCGGCGCACGCGCGCCGCGAGCATCGACTCCAAGGTGCCGTCGTGAGGATCAAAACGCGCCAGCACGTTCGCTGGCGTGAGCTTGAGTGCTTGAGACAAGGTCCGTCCTCAAAGGCTGTTGCCGGTCAATTGTCTACATATTAACCGCTCAGGCGCCGCAAGCTGACGTCGGGCACGTTGGCTACAGCCATGTGCAGGCCCCCTCCTCGGCGGTCAGTGCGTTGCGGCGAAAGCCCGCGAACAGATCGCGCCCCAGCCCCAGCTGGTTGGCCATGGCCTGCGCCGGCGGCATCGTGGCCGGCTCACGCGCCTGCCATTGATCGTCCGGCACCAGGGCCTGCAGGGTTCCCGCCGTGGCGTCCAGCCGCACGACATCGCCGTCCCGCAGGCGCGCCAACGCGCCCCCGGCGGCGGCCTCGGGCGAGACATGAATGGCCGCCGGCACTTTGCCGGAGGCACCGCTCATGCGGCCGTCGGTCACCAGTGCCACGCGATACCCCTTGCCCTGCAGCACCGCCAGCGGCGGCGTGAGCTTGTGCAGCTCGGGCATGCCGTTGGCACGCGGGCCCTGCCAGCGCACCACGCAGACCAGCCCGCGCGCGCCGCTGGCCTCGCAGGCGCGCTCGAGTTCGCCGGCGTTGAAGGCGTGCAGCAGGTCCTCCTGGCTGTCGAACACGCGCGCCGGCGCTTCGATCACGTGACGATCATCGGGCACGGACGACACCTTGATCACCGAACGCCCCAGGTTGCCGGTCAGCAGTTGCAGCCCACCGTGGGCGCTGAAGGGCTCGGCCGCCGGCCGCACCACGGACGTGTCACCCGAGGCGCCGGTGTCCGTCCAGTGCAGCCGCTCGCCATCGAGCGATGGCACACGGGTGTACTCGCGCAGGCCGCCCTCGCGCACGGTGAGCACATCCTCATGCATCAGTCCGGCATCGGCCAGCTCGCGGATGACAAAGCCCGGACCGCCGGCCGCCTGGAAGTGGTTCACGTCGGCGCTGCCGTTGGGGTAGACACGCGCCAGCAGGGGCACCACGGCGGACAGTTGCGCAAAGTCGTCCCAGTCGATGCGCATGCCGGCGGCGCGCGCCACCGCCACCCAGTGGATCAAGTGGTTGGTGGAGCCGCCAGTGGCCACCAGCGCCACCATCGCGTTGACGATGCTGCGCTCGTCGACCAGGCGCCCAATGGGAGTGAAGCGCCTGGCGCGCACCAGGGCGAGCACGGTGCGCACGGCCTCCCGTGTGAGCTGCTCGCGCAGGGCATTGCCGGGGTTGACGAAGGCCGTGCCCGGCACGTGAAGCCCCATCGCCTCCATCAGCATCTGGTTGCTGTTGGCGGTGCCGTAGAAGGTGCAGGTGCCCTGGCTGTGATAGGCCTTCTGCTCGGCGTCGAGCAGCTCGGCGCGGCCGACCTGGCCCTGCGCGGCCTGCTCGCGCACCTTGGCCTTGGCCTCATTGGACAGGCCGCTGGTCATGGGGCCGCCCGGCACGAACACCGTGGGCAGGTGGCCGAAGTGCAGTGCCCCGATCAACAGGCCGGGCACGATCTTGTCGCAGATGCCCAGCATCAGCGCGGCGTCGAACATATCGTGGCAGAGCGAGACGGCGGTGGCCTGGGCGATGACATCGCGCGAGAACAGCGACAACTCCATGCCCGGCGTGCCCTGGGTCACGCCGTCGCACATGGCCGGCACGCCGCCGGCCACCTGGGCGGTGGCGCCCTGGCGATGGGCCTCGTCCTTGATCAGTTGCGGATAACCGGCGAAGGGCGCATGGGCCGAGAGCATGTCGTTGTACGAGGTGACGATGGCGATGTTGGGCCGGCGCTCGACCACCACCTTGAACTTGTCGCTGGCGGGCAGCGCGGCGACGGCGTGGGCCACATTGGCGCAGCCCATGCGGTCGGCGCCGCGGTCGCGCCCGGCCAGCGCATCGATCTGCCGCAGGTAGTTCTCGCGCTCGACGCGGCTGCGCGCGCGGATGCGGTCGGTGACAGCGGCCACCACGGAATGAAGCGTCATGGTTTCATGGTAGCCGCAACATCCACCCCCACAGCGCGCCCGGTTACCGCACGGTGACACACGAAAACCCTAGAACACGAGGCACCACCCTTGATACAGTTTGCGCATGAGCCTGCAGGCCCCGCTCCCCCACGCAAGCCGGCCGCCCGCCACCTTGCAGGCGGCCCTGGCCCACCCGGCCCTCAAACCGCTGCGCGACCCGCTCGCCATGCTCGAGCGTTGCCTGCATGAGTGGGGTGGACACGACGACCTCTGGCTGTTCGGCTACGGCTCGCTGATCTGGCGCCCCGAGTTCGAGTACGCCGAGCGGCGGCCGGCGCGGGTGCATGGCTGGCACCGCGCGCTCAAGATGTGGAGCCGCATCAACCGAGGCACCCCCGAGCAACCCGGCCTGGTGTTCGCCCTGCTCACCGGCGGCAGTTGCCAGGGCATGGCCTACCGCGTGCCGCGGGCCATCGGCCCCACGGTGCTGACACAACTTTGGTCGCGCGAGATGCCCACCGGCGTGTACGACCCGCGGTGGCTGGCCTGCCGCACACCGCAAGGCAAGGTGCGCGCACTGGCCTTCACCCTCTCGCGCAAGAGCCCCAACCACACGGGCGAGCTGAGCGAAGAACAGTACCGCGCGATCTTCGAGACCGCCTGCGGCCTCTACGGCACCACCCTCGACTACGCCACCCGCACGCTGGAAGAGCTGCGCCAGCTCGACATCCACGACCGCCACTTGGAGCGGCTGCTGCGAATAGCGCAGCACCGCTGAGAGATTCCCTCTCAACCTCCAAGCCGGCCCTGCGCCACGACCAGGTCGGCGACGGTGTCGATGTCGGTGATGCAGCCCACATCGGCCAGCGGCAACTCGAAGGCGCCGCGCGCGGCCACGATGCCCGCCGCGCCGCGCGCGCCCGACAGGGCCGCGAGCGCGTCGCCGCAATCGGCGCCGAAGCCCACCGGATGTCCCCGTTGCCCCTGCACCACGGGCACCACCACCGCATGGGTGCGCAAGGCATCGGCCACCGCGCGCAGCGACGCCGGCTGCACCAGCGGCAGATCGCCGGGCAGCACCAGCCAGCCGTCGGCCGGGCGCGTGGCGCGCACGGCGGCGGCGATGGAGTCGCCCATGCCCGGATGGCCCGCATCCTCCAGGTGCCAGGGCAGGCCGCTGGCGCGCACCGCGTCCAGCGTACGCGCGAGCACCGGCCGACCGCCGAGCATGGCCTGCAACTTGGAGCCCTGCCCGCCCGACGCGGCAAAACGCTCGCCCCGGCCCGAGGCCAGGACGAGGACGACGATGCGGGGCGTGTCGGCGCTCATGTTCCGCACTCTAACGAATCGCTCACAATGCGGGCCATGAGCACGACCGCCCAACAGATCGCCGACCTTCGCAAGAGCTACGAGCGGGCCGAACTGAGCGAGGACGCCAGCCACGCCGATCCGCTGCGGCAGTTCGACCTGTGGCTGACCCAGGCGATCGACGGCAAGATCCCCGAGCCCAATGCCATGACGCTGGCGACGGTCGGCAGCGATCTGAGGCCCAGCAGCCGCGTCGTGCTGCTCAAGGGCTATGACGAGCGAGGCATCGTCTGGTACACCAATTACGAGAGCCGCAAGGGGCAGGAGCTGGCGGGCAACCCCTTCGCGGCGCTGCAGTTCCACTGGGTCGAGCTGGAGCGGGTGGTGCGCATCGAAGGCCGGGTCGAGAAGACCAGCGGCCAGGAGAGCGACGCCTACTACGCCAGCCGCCCGCTCGATTCACGCATCGGCGCCTGGGCCAGCCCGCAAAGCCAGGTAGTGTCCGGCCGCGCGGTGCTGGTGGCCAACGCCGCGAAGTATGGCGCGCAGTTCATGCTGAACCCGCCGCGGCCGCCGCACTGGGGCGGCTATCGCCTGGTGCCCGATGAGTGGCAGTTCTGGCAGGGGCGCAAGAGCCGGCTGCATGACCGGCTGCGCTATCGCACGGGACCGGACGGCGGGTGGATCCGCGAGCGGCTGGCGCCTTGATGGCGTTGGCACGCCGGATGGACCGCGCTCCTGGTCCCCCGCCTTCGCGGGGGTGACGAAACACCCTCAGTGACCCAGACCTTCCAGTGAATAGTTCTGCGGCCCCCGGCTGGCGATCTTGATCGCGCCGACGCGGTTGCCCAGCTGCGCACAGCGTTCCAGCGGCCAGCCCTGCTCAAGACCGAACAGCAGCGCGCCGCGCCAGGCGTCGCCGCAGCCCGTCGGGTCGACCACGTCCTTGGCCGACACCGCAGGCACATGGGTCTTGTGGCCGTCGATCCAGACTTCGCAGCCCTCGCCGCCGAGCGTGACGACCAGGCCCTGCACATGCCGGGAGATCTCGGCGCTGGACCATCCGGTGCGGTCGGACAGCATCTTGCCCTCGTAGTCGTTGACGGTCACCCAGCTGGCCTGCTCGATGAAGCGCGCCAGCTCGTCGCCGCCGAACATCGGCAGGCCCTGGCCGGGGTCGAACACGAAGGGAATGCCGGCGGCGTTGAACTGCTCGGCATGCTCGAGCATGGCGTCGCGGCCATCGGGCGAGATGATGCCCAGCTTGATGTCGGCGCGCGGCGCGATGCGAGTGATGTGGGCCTGCATCATCGCGCCGGGGTGGAAGGCGGTGATCTGGTTGTTGTCCAGGTCCGTCATGATCATGGCCTGGGCGGTGTAGGTGTCCTGGACCTGGCGCACGAACTCGGTGCCGATGCCCAGCATGCGCAGGCGCTCCAGGTAGCTGGCGCCGTCGCTGCCGACCGTGGCCATGGGCAGCGGTTGGCCACCCAGCTGCTTGAGGGCATAGGCGATGTTGCCGGCGCAGCCGCCGAAGTCACGGCGCAGCGCCGGCACCAGGAAGGAGACGTTCAGAATGTGAAGCTGGTCGGGCAGGATCTGCTGCGCGAACTGCCCCTCGAAATTCATGATGGTGTCGAACGCGAGCGAGCCACAGATCAGTGCTGCCATGGGAAAGGTCTCCGGGAAGGTTTCTGGAACAAGTGGGAGCGGGGTCAGGGATAAAAGGCCAGCACCCGATAGCCGGCGATACGCCCGCTGAGCCCGCCGACGCCGCCGGCCCCTTGGCTCGCGTTGCCTGTGCTCACGCCCAGGGTCAGCATGGTGGACCACTCGCCGCCAGGCAGCAAGACAGCCGGCGCATCGGGGCCGAGGTCGGCCGGCAGCAGCACGCGGCGCAGGAGGGGGCGGTCGTCGGCGTCGGTGAGCGTGAGCTCCAGGGCCGGCATCTCCAGCGCCATGATGGAGCGGCTGCGCAGCGTGACACCGAGCCTGAAGGCATCGGGGCGCAAACGGCTGAAGGTGGAACCATCGATCACGATCGCCTCGATCTGGCGCGGTGGCCCGACGCGGCAGCCCGTCGGCTGGCACAGCCGCTCGAGCAAGGGCGTGAGGTCAGGCTGCAGAGACGCCAGGGCATTGCGGTGGTAAAGCGCGAACTGGGCCAGCAGCAGCACCGCCAGGGCCAGGGACAGCGCCGAAAGCACCGCGCGCGCGCCGCGGCTGCGCCAGAAGGCGCGGCGGCGGGCCTGCCGAACGAAGCTCGGCGCCTCACCGGGGGCGTTGGATGCGGCGAGCGTCGCGGCGCTGGCGGGTGCGATGAGGGGGTCAGGCTCAAGTGCGGCCTGGGCCCCGGATGTTTCGTCCTTGTCCGCCGCCTCCGCGCGAAACACGATGCCTTCGGCCTCATGGGGCGGCCAGGGCCAGCGCGTGTCGTCGGCAGCCTGGGCGACGATCTCCTCGATGTCGGGCGCGGCGTCGTCAACCGGCACAAGGCGGCTGCCGTCCTGGGGGTCGGCCCCGGGTTCGGCGGCCGGCTTGGGCGCATCATCGAGCAGCAGGTCGATCGGGCGATGGCGGGCGGCCGCGAGTTCGCGTGCGAGGTCGGCGTCAAGCTCGTGAAGGCCGGGCTCATCCGCTCCCACATCGGGCGCGTCGTCGGCCTGGGCCGCGAGCGGCGCGGGTTCGGTGATCGGTGCGGGCTCGGCCGGCGTGTCGGGGAATGCGGGTTGAAAGTGGTCGCTGGCGTCGAACACCTCGGCACACTGGCCGCAGCGCACCCAGCCATCGGCCACCTTGAGCTGATCGGGCACCACCCGAAACAGGGTTGCGCAGGCCGGGCAACGGGTGATCAGGCTCATGTGACGACGATTGTAGTCAGCCCCCCGGCCTCACTGGCCCTGTGCCAGCGTCGCGGTCATGAGCACCCAGCCGTCCTCGGCGTCGGCCACCCGCAGATCGCAGTGAGGTGCGTAAGCCGCGGTGAGCTCTTGGGCCTGCCGCTCCAGGATGCCCGCCAGCACCAGCGAGCCGCCCGGCACCACGTACTGGCACAGAAGCGGCGCCAGCACCTTCAGCGGCGTGGCCAGAATATTGGCCAGCACCGTGTGATAGTGGCCAGCCGCCAGGTCGGGCAAGCCGGCGCGCAGTGCGACGCCGTTGGCCTGGGCGTTGTCCTGGGTGGCGCGCACGGCGGCCTGGTCGATGTCGACCGCATCCACGCTGGCCGCGCCGTGCAGGGCCGCGCCGATGGCCAGGATGCCCGATCCGCAGCCGTAATCGAGCACGCGCTGGCCGGCCAGGGCATGGGTGGCGATCCAGCGCAGGCACATGCGGGTGGTGGGGTGGGTGCCGGTGCCGAAGGCCAGGCCCGGGTCGAGCCGGATCACTTTCGTGGCCTGGGCCGGCGGCTCATGCCAGGTGGGCACGATCCAGAACGCGGGCGTGATCTCCACTGGCGTGAACTGCGATTGCGTCAGGCGCACCCAGTCCTGCTCGGGCACCTCGGCCACGCCCAGCACCTGGCAGCCGGCAAAGAAGTCTTGCGCCGCCAGCAGGCCGCTGGCCTCGTCGGCGGCCGCCCGATCGGGAAAATGCGCGATCACCCGCGAGCGCTGCCAACCGCCCTTGGGCGGCGGCATGCCGGGCTCGCCGAACAGTGCCTGCTCGGCGTCGGTGTGGGCATCGGCGTCCTCGACCGACACGCTGAGCGCGTCCAGGGCATCGAGCGCGTCGCTCACCTCCTCGATGCGCTCCTCGGGGCACATCAGGCGCAGCTCGAACAGGGCCATCGGGCGTCCTCTAGCGCTTGTGCTGCGCCATCCACTCCTCAAGGTAGTGGATGTTGGTGCCGCCGGCCATGAACTTGGCGTCGACCATCAGCTCGCGGTGCAGCGGGATGTTGGTCTGGATACCCTCGACCACGGTCTCCAGCAGGGCCGTGCGCATGCGCGCCATGGCCTGCTCGCGGGTGTCGCCGTGCGTGATGATCTTGCCGATCATGCTGTCGTAGTTGGGCGGCACGAAGTAGTTGTTGTAGACATGCGAGTCCACCCGCACCCCGGGGCCGCCCGGGGCGTGCCACTGGGTGATGCGCCCGGGCGAGGGCGTGAACTTGAACGGGTCCTCGGCGTTCACGCGGCATTCGATGGCGTGGCCGCGAATCTGGATGTCGCGCTGGGCGAAAGGCAGCTTCTCGCCGGCGGCCACCATGATCTGCGTCTTGACGATGTCCACGCTCGTCACGAGTTCGGTGACCGGATGCTCCACCTGCACCCGGGTGTTCATCTCGATGAAATAGAACTCGCCGTTCTCGTACAGGAACTCGAAGGTGCCCGCGCCGCGGTAGCCGATCTTCTTGCAGGCGGCCACGCAGCGCTCGCCGATGCGCTCGATCAGCTTGCGCGGGATGCCCGGCGCCGGCGCTTCCTCGATCACCTTCTGGTGGCGCCGCTGCATGGAGCAGTCGCGCTCGCCGAGGTAGACGGCATTGCGGTGCTTGTCGGCCAGGATCTGGATCTCGATGTGCCGCGGGTTCTGCAGGAACTTCTCGAGGTACACCGCCGGATTGCCGAAGGCGGCGCCGGCTTCGGCCCGCGTCATCTGAACCGCGTTGACCAGCGCGGCCTCGGTGTGCACCACGCGCATGCCGCGCCCGCCGCCGCCGCCGGCGGCCTTGACGATCACCGGATAGCCCACCGCCTTGGCGATGCGGCGGATCTGCACCGGGTCATCCGGCAACTCGCCTTCGGAGCCGGGCACGCAGGGCACCCCCGCCTTGATCATCGCCTGCTTGGCCGAGACCTTGTCACCCATGATGCGGATCGACTCGGGCGTGGGGCCGATGAACTGGAAGCCGCTCTTTTCCACCCGCTCGGCGAAATCGGCGTTCTCGGCCAGGAAGCCGTAACCGGGGTGGATGGCCTCGGCGTCGGTGACCTCGGCCGCAGAGATGATGGCCGGCATGTTCAGGTAGCTCTGCGCCGAAGGGGCGGGGCCGATGCACACCGCCTCTTCGGCCAGCTTGACGTACTTGGCCTCGCGGTCGGCCTCGGAGTAGACCATCACGGCCCGCACGCCGAGTTCACGGCAGGCCCGCTGAATCCGCAGGGCGATTTCGCCGCGATTGGCAATCAGGATTTTCTTGAACATAGTGCTTCGCGGCTCATCGCCCCGTGTGCGCTGCGCGCCCACGCGCAATTTGTGGCTTCGCCCCCTGGCCTTTGGCCAGAGCGCCGCGATTGGCAATCAGGATTTTCTTGAACATCCCGCGATCACTCGATGATGAACAGCGGTTGGCCGTATTCGACTGGCTGGCCGTTCTCGCACAGGATCTGGGTGACCGTGCCGGCCTTGTCGGTTTCGATTTCGTTGAGGATCTTCATCGCCTCGATGATGCAGATGGTGTCGCCGGCCTTGACCTGGCTGCCGACCTGCACGAAAGCGCTGGCGCCCGGGCTGGAAGCGCGGTAGAACGTGCCGACCATGGGCGACTTGACGGCATGGCCGGCGGGCGCCTCGGGGGCGGCCGGTGCGGCGGCCGAAGCGGCAAGGGGCGCGGCGGCGATGCCCTGCGGCGCGGCCTGCATCGGCGCCTGCATCGGGGCGGCCATGTGCACCACGGCGGGAAGGCCCTTGACGATTCGAACCTTGCCTTCGGCTTCGGTGATTTCCAGTTCAGAGACGTTGGACTCGGACACGAGGTCGATCAAGGTCTTGAGTTTGCGCAGGTCCATGAGAATTCTCAGAATGGCATAAAAGCGGCGAATGTACCGCAAATTGCCTTTATTTACGTTTTTCTTTGCGCCAACGTGCAGGAATGAGAGTCCAGCCGCCGGGAGGTCAGGCGGTCGTCAGACGCCAGCCGCCGCCTTCCACGCAGCCAGCTCATCCGCAGAGACCTTGCCCATTTTACGGTGCCGCACCTGGCCTTCCTGGCCCAGCACCACCGTAAAGGGCAATCCCCCCACCGAGTTGCCCAGGCTGCGGCCCAACTCGGTCCCCTCCAGCCCGGCCAACCCGATCGGAAAACTCACGGGCACCCGGGCCAGGAACTGCCGCACCGAGCTGGGCTGGTCGATCGCCAAACCAACGATTTGCCAGCCGTTGGCTGCGTTTTCCTTGTAGAAAGCATCCAGAAGCGGCATCTCTTCAACGCAGGGCGCGCACCAGGTCGCCCAGAAATTGATCAGCAGATGCCGCCCACGAAAGCTGGCCAGATCGAAACCGCGGCCGTCCGGCGTGTCGAATCGGCGGGTCCATAAATCCCCGGGCGCGGCCTGGCCGGCCGCCATCGGATCGGGTTGCAGGCGCCACCAGGCCACACCCGCGCCGGCCACGGCCGCCGCCGCGGCGGCAGCACCGAACACCACGCGGCGCCTTCGCTCATTGGCCATGGGCCGACTCCTTTTCGTTCATCCGTTCACGCAGATCATCGAGGTTGCCACGCGGGCGGCGGCCACGGGCGTCGGGCCGCAGGGCGCCGCGCAGGTCGTCGTGGTCGTGAATGAGCAGGTGTACGCCCACATACCCGCCCAGCTCATCACTGCGGCTGGACAGGCTCAGCGCCTCGACCGGCTGTCCGGTGAACCCGGTGACGGTGCGCGGCTCGTAGTCGACGCCGTGGTCGATCAGCGCGATCTCGGCCGACTTGGGGTCGTCGCAGAAGAGCTGCAAATAGACATCGGACAAGCGGGTGGCCGTGCCGTGCCACACCGCGCCGCACAGATGCGGCCGGAACTCGCTCAGCCGCTCCATCCAGGTGGCCGCCAAGCGCCGCAGGGCGGCCAGCTCGGCCGCTTGGGTGTCGGCGCAAAACAGGTCGATGTACTCGCGCACCGCGTCTTCCAGCGCCTCGTTGTCCGGCAGGGCGGCGCGAGGCCCCAGGCCGAGTTGCCGGGCGGCGCGGCGCTTGGCCGGCCCCCACTCCAGGCCCTCCTCGACCACCAGGCGCGCGGCCGTGGCGGCGATCTCCGATTTGACGCTTTCCATGGCGCCATTGTGCCCATCCGGGCGCAGGCATCGGCCGGGCAACCCTTGCGGGCGAAACGATAATCGGCGCCCATGCATATTCACATCCTGGGCATCTGCGGCACCTTCATGGGCGGCCTGGCCGCGCTGGCCCGCGAAGCCGGCCACAAAGTCACCGGCTGCGACGCCGGCGTCTACCCGCCCATGAGCGATCAGCTGCGCGCCCTGGGCATTGACCTGATCGAAGGCTTCGGCGCCGACCAGATGGCGCTCCAGCCCGACATCTGGGTGATCGGCAATGTGGTCTCGCGCGCGCGCCTGGACGACGGCTCGCCCAGGTTCCCCCTGATGGAAGCCATCCTGGACGCCGGCCAGCCCTACACCAGCGGGCCGCAGTGGTTGTCCGAGCATGTGCTGCGGGGCCGCCATGTGCTGGCCGTGGCGGGCACGCACGGCAAGACCACTACCACGTCCATGCTGGCCTGGGTCCTGGAGCATGCGGGGCTGGAACCTGGTTTTCTGGTGGGCGGTGTGCCGATGAACTTCGGCGTGTCGGCCCGTCTAGGCAAGGGTCAGGCCTTCGTGATCGAAGCCGACGAATACGACACCGCCTTCTTCGACAAGCGCAGCAAGTTCGTCCATTACC
>JAZKDA010000036.1:0-2504 GCA_040387815.1 Pseudomonadota bacterium
TTGAGGTTGGGGTGCGGCCAGTCGGTGCCCCAGAGCACGCGGTCGGGGAACTCCTGCACGACCTTGCGGGCGAAGGGCACCACGTCGCGGTAGGCGGCCTGCTCGCCGTCCAGCGCGGGCGGGCCGCTGACCGACAGGCGTTCGGGGCAGCTGACCTTGCTCCAGACGTTGCCGTGCTCGCGCATGAACTTGAGGAACAGCGAGAACTCCGGCCCGTCGATGGGCTTGCTCACGTCGGGGCGGCCCATGTGGTCCACCACCACGGTGGTGGGCAGCGCGGTGAAAAAATCCCACAGCTCGGGAAGATCCACCGCCTCGAAGTAGATCACCACATGCCAGCCCAGCGGGGCGATGCGGGCGGCGATCTCCATCAACTCGTCCTTGGGCGTGAAGTCGACCAGGCGCTTGACGAAGTTGAAGCGCACGCCGCGCACGCCGGCTTCGTGCATGGCCTTGAGCTCGTCGTCGGTGACGCCACGCTTGACCGTGGCCACGCCACGTGCCTTGCCGCCGGAATGCACCAGGGCATCGACCAGGGCGCGGTTGTCGGCGCCGTGGCAGGTGGCCTGCACGATCACGTTGCGCTCGAAGCCCAGGTGGTCGCGCAGGGCGAACAACTGCGCCTTGCTGGCGTCGCAGGGCGTGTACTTGCGCTCAGGTGCATAGGGAAACTCGGCGCCCGGGCCGAACACGTGGCAGTGTGCATCCACGCTGCCCGCGGGCAGCTGGAACCTGGGCTTGCTCGGGCCGGCGTACCAGTCGAGCCAGCCGGGCGTCTTGGTGAAATCACCGGAAGTGGGTTTGCTCATGGTGTCTGCCTCAGTCCAGCGAAGCGCCGGCCTTCTTGATCACGTCGGCAAAGCGCTTGGACTCGGCCTGTTGATACTGCACGAACTGCTCGGGCGTGGGGGCGTAGGTCTCGTAGCCGAAGGAGACGAACTTCTCCTTGACGTCGGCCTCGCTCAGCGCCTTCTCGATGTCGCGGCGGATCTTGTCGGCCACCGGCTTGGGCAGGCCCTTGGGCGCGGCGATCGCCGTCCAGCCGCTGACCTCGAAGTTGGCCGGGCCGCCCGATTCGGCCACCGTGGGCACATCCTTGAACGCAGGCAGGCGGCGCGGCGCGGCGATCGCCAGGAACTTGAGCTTGCCCGCGCGGTACAGCGGGCCGGCGGTGGCGCTGGTGCCCAGCGCGTAAGCCAGCTCGCCGGTGGCCACGCCGGTGTACAGCTGCGAGGTTTCCTTGTAGACGACGTGCTGCATGTCCACACCGGCGACCGAGTCGAGCAAGGCCGAGCCCAGGTGCACCGGGTTGCCGACGGACCAGGAGCCATAGTTCAGCTTGCCAGGGTTGGCCTTGGCGTCGGCCAGCAGGTCACCCACCGACTTGTACTTGCTGTTGGTGCTGGTGGTGACGAAGAAGTAGGTCTTGAACAGCGGCGCCAGAACGTCGAAATCCTTGGCCGTGTCGTAGGGCAGCTTCTTGAACAGGTGCGGGTAGGCCGAGATGTGCACGTTGTCCAGCTGGATCAGGTCGTGCCCGTCGGTCACACCGCGCTTGAACGCATCGATCGCGATGAAGCCATTGCCACCTGGCCGGTTCTCCACCACCACCGGCTTGCCCCACGCGCGCGAGAGCTTGTCGGCCACCAGCCGCACCACCCCTTCAGGACCGCTTCCCACCGGGAAGGGCGTGATGATGCGAACCGGTTTGGTCGGGAACTCCTGGGCACTGGCCGGCCGGGGCATGGCGAGGGCGGCCAGGACCAGGCTGCCTGCGAAGGCGATCAGCGTGCGGCGGGAAATAAGGGATCTCATGACAATGCTCGAATTCAGGAAGAGGGGTTAGTGTTAGTCGATGTAGCGCAGGCCGGCCTTTGCCAGGGGCTCGCGCATCTTGTACATGTCCAGGCCAAGCACGCCGCTGGCCAGCTTGGCGCGCTTCTCGCCCTCGTTGGCTTCGCGGGCGGTGGCGGTCTCCAGGGTCTTGACGGCCAGGGCGGCCGGCACGCAGACCACGCCGTCGTCGTCGGCCACGATCACGTCGCCGGGGTGGACGACCATGCCAGCGCACACCACGGGGACGTTGACCGAGCCCAGCGTGGCCTTGATGGTGCCCTTGCTGCTGATCGCCTTGCTCCACACCGGAAAGTTCATCTCGGTCAGGGTCTTGACATCGCGCACCCCGGCGTCGATCACCAGGGCGAGCGCGCCGCGCGCCTGGAAGCTGGTGGCCAGCAGATCGCCGAAATAGCCGTCGGTGCACTCGGCGGTAATCGCCGCCACGACGATGTCGCCGGGCTGGATCTGCTCGGCCACCACATGCATCATCCAGTTGTCGCCCGGGTGCAGCAGCACCGTGACGGCCGTGCCCGAGACCTGGGCACCGGGGAAGATGGGCCGCATATAGGGTTTCATCAGGCCGACGCGGCCCATGGCCTCGTGGACGGTGGCCGAGCCCAACCGGGCCAGGCCGTCGGCCGCCGCGCGGTCGGCCCTGTTGATGT
>JAZKDA010000036.1:2514-14244 GCA_040387815.1 Pseudomonadota bacterium
CGAGTTCGTACATTTGCATCTCCTTGATCGATCAGTCATCTTCGCGCCGTCATCCCCGCGCAGGCGGGGATCCAGGGGAAGACCTCGCGCCTGGATCCCCGCCTTCGCGGGGATGACGGGCATTCGGGTTCGTTACTTGCCTTGCGCTTTCAGCCGCTGGTCCAGCCGCGAGAACACGCGGCGCGTGTTGCCTTCGTAGATCTGCTGCTTTTCTTCGCTGCTGAGGATCTTGCTGGCTTCGATGTAGCGCTTGGTATCGTCGTAATAGTGGCCGGTGGTCGGGTCGATGCCGCGCACGGCGCCGATCATCTCGGAGGCGAACAGCACGTTCTTGACTGGGATCACCGTGTTGAGCAGGTCGATGCCCGGCTGGTGGTACACGCAGGTGTCGAAGTAGATGTTGTTGAGAACATGCTCGGTGAGCAGAGGCTTTTTCATCTCCTGCGCCAGGCCGCGAAAGCGCCCCCAGTGGTAGGGCACCGCGCCGCCGCCATGCGGAATCAAAAACTTCAGTGTCGGAAAATCCTTGAACAGGTCGCCCTGGATGCATTGCATGAAGGCCGTGGTGTCGGCGTTGAGATAGTGCGCCCCGGTGGTGTGAAAGCAGGCGTTGCAGCTGGTGCTCACGTGGATCATGGCCGGCAGGTCGTACTCGACCATCTTTTCGTAGATGGGGTACCAGCTGCGGTCGGTCAGCGGCGGGCTGGTCCAGTGGCCACCGGAGGGATCGGGGTTGAGGTTGATGCCCACCGCGCCGTATTCCTTGACGCACTTTTCCAGCTCGGGAATGCAGGTGGCCGGATCGACCCCGGGCGACTGCGGCAGCATGGCCACCGGCACGAAGTGCTCGGGGAACAGGCGGCTGACGCGAAACACCAGCTCATTGCAGATGGCGGCCCAGGTGGACGAGACGTTGAAGTCGCCGATGTGGTGGGCCATGAAGCTGGCGCGCGGCGAGAACAATGTGAGGTCGCTGCCGCGCTCTTTCATCAGCTTGAGCTGGTTGGTCTCGATGGCTTCGCGCAGATCGTCGTCGCTGATCTTCAGATCGGATGCGCGGGGCATGACCGACGCGTCCTTGATGCCGGCGATCTGCTGGTTGCGCCAGTCTTCCAGCGCCTTGGGCGCGGTGGTGAAGTGGCCGTGGCAATCGATGATCATGGTTGGCTCCTGGTGGTCTCTTGAATGGTCAGACGGGCAGCATGCCCTGGCGGCGCTTGGCGGCTTCGGTCTCGGGCGAAGCCATGAAGGCCAACACCTCGCGCGCCGCGCCGGCATGGGCCGAACCCTTGCGCACAGCGCCGGAAAAAACGGTGTCGATGGCGATCGCCGGGGGCAGCGGCCCGACGATGCGGATGCCCGGCACGTGGATCAGTTCGCTCAGCTGCTGAAAGCCCAGCGCCACCTCGCCCTTGGCCACCAGCGAGCCCACCGGCGTGCCCGGCGGCGGGGTGACGATCTTGGGCTTGACCTGCTCGGCGATGCCCCAGCGCTCGAACAGCGCGGCCAGGGCCACGCCGCTGGGGCCGGTGGAGTAGCTCACGCTGGGCGCGGCCCGCACTGCCGCGCGCACCGCCTCCTCGCTGGCGATGTCCGGCACGATGGCACCGGCCGGCACGGCCACCGAAGTGCCCGAGAGCACGATGTCCACCTTGGAGCCCGGCTCCAGGCAGCCCGCGGCCATCAGCTTGTCGATGGCGTCCGAGGCCAGGATGACCAGGTCGAAGGCCTCGCCAGCCTGCACTCGCTTGGCGGCATCGACGCCGCCCACGGACTCGACCGCCACGTTCTGGCCGCTGCGTTCTCGCCAGAGCGCCGTGAGCTCCGCCAGCAGCTGGCGGGTGGCCATCGAGGAAATCCCCTTGAGGGTTGGAGCTGAGGATGATGCCGCTTGCATGGACGCCATTCTGGGTCGCCCGACCGCGCAGGGGAAGCTGTGGCCGCCACTATCAGATATATCAAACCGGCATAATCATCACAAAGCTATCTCACTAATGGCGGTATTGCAGGATCGGCATCCATGGACCTCAAGCAGATCGAGTACTTCGTGCGCGTGGCCGAACTGGGCAGCTTCACCCGCGCCGCTGTTGCGCTCGACATTGCGCAACCCGCCCTGTCGCGCCAGGTGCGCCTGCTCGAGGTGGAGCTGCGCCAGTCGCTGCTGGTGCGTAACGGCCGCGGGGCGGTGCCGACCGAGGCGGGCAAGCTGCTGCTGGAGCATGGGCGCGGCATCCTGCACCAGGTCGAGCGCGCCCGTGACGACCTCGAGCGCGCGCGCGGTGCCATGGCCGGTCGGGTGGCGGTGGGCATTCCGCCCAGCATCGCGCGGGTGCTCACCGTGCCCCTGATCCACGCCTTTCGCCAGCGCATGCCCGAGGCCAGCTTGTCGATCACCGAGGGGCTGTCCAGCGCCATGCGCGAATCGCTGGCGATCGGCCGGCTCGACATCGCCTTGCTCTACAGCGCCACCGCCTCCCCGGAGCTGGAGCTCACGCCGCTGCTGGAGGAAGCGCTGTTCCTGGTGCAGGCGCGCGGCGCGGCGCCCGCCGGCAAGGCCGCCAAGCGGGCGGTGAGCCTGGCGCAACTGGCCACGATGCCGCTGGTGATTCCCAGCCGGCCCAATGCCATCCGCATGCTGGTGGAATCGGCGCTGGCGGACGCCGGCCACACGCCGCGCATCGCGCTGGAGATCGACGGCGTGCCGGCCATCCTGCAACTGGTGGCCGACGGCGCCGGCAGCGCGGTGCTTTCGCGCAATGCGGTACTGACCTCGGGCCAGCCGCAAGCCTTCGACATGCGGCCGGTGGGCACGCCGCAAATGGGCAGCCGGCTGTCGATGGCGGTCAGCGCGCAACGGCCCACCACGCTGACGCAACAGGCCACACTGGACCTGATCCGCGAGACAGCGCAGCGCCTGCTGAACACCTGAGACAACTTGCGCGCCGGCCGCACCGGACGCGGACCCGGCCGACTCGGGAGACCGGGCGTCAGCCAGCCAACATGCTTGCGCCCGATCACGATGAATACTCGCGCCCCATTCATGGAGGTGGCATGTTTCATTCCGCGAGCGGTGCATCGACCCACGCACCGCGTCCGACTCGCACAGGCATTTCTGCGGGGCTGCCCGCCGGCCCAACGGCGGGCCCCGACAGCAAACAATTTCCGAGCGCGCGCAACACGGCCCAGGGCAGCTACGTGCTGGCGGTGGTCAACCCTTGGCTGAAGGAGCGCAAGGCCCTCGACCTGCGCAAGAACGCGGTGACCCCGCAGCAGTTGTCGGCCCTGCTGGCGCCGCTGCTCGATCCGGCCCGCGAGATGTCGAACGCGCGCGCCGCCAACGCGTTGCGCAGCATCTGCCGCGTGCTCGGCGACCCCATTGCGCCGCCGCTGCTCAAGACCCTCGTCGAGAGCGTGCACACGGCGGCCCTGCGTCGCGACGACTGGCTGGCGGGCTGCCAGTTCGCCTACGACATGCTGGCCGGCATCGCGCAGCCGCCCAACGAGAAGGTGCTCACGTCGCTGCTCGCGGCCGTGCTGCCCGGCAGCGAGGCCCCGCCCGAGGCGGCGCTGATGGTCACCGCCTGGTTCGAGCTGGCGGCCCGGCAAATGGATGAAGACCGGTTCATGCCCTTCCTGGTGCGCGCCCTCGACCAGATGCCGCCGACCGAACCGGCCGTCCTGCTCAACGCGATGGGCCGCATCGCCACCCAGTGGATGCTGCGGCTGGCCGACAAGCCCGAGCAAATGCTGCCGCAGTTCGGCCAGTTGGCCAGCTGGCTGCTGCGACAGCCGCCCGAGCATGCGCGCGAGGGGCTGTCCGGCCTGGGCCAGGGCCTCAATGCCTCGGCCCACTGGACGGTGGCGCACCTGTGCGAGATGCTGCAGGCCGTTGCGGCGCTGCGCGCCGATGCCCAGGCCGCCGATACGTTGCGCGGTCTGCGTAGACTGGCGAACGCCATGGCCGGTGATGACGGCCTGCTGCCCGAACATTCGCTGGCCCTGCTGCAGCACCTGCACACACGCAGCCAGGCCGCCACCGCGCCCATGCCCCGCGACGAGGTGCTGGCCACGCTCGACGGCCTGGTCTGGGGCACGCTGGCGCCGGACATGACGGCCGCGCAGCTCGCGTCCGAGGCCCTGCCGCTGGGCCGCATCGCGCAGCTCACCTGCCTATCGCTCGCCGACCTGGAGCGCGTCGGCACAACCATCGTGCAAGCCCTGGGCGGCGCACAAATCAACCCCGCGGTGCTGGGTGCGCTGGCTGAACAAATCAGCGCCGCCTACGTCGACGCCGATCCCGATGCCCAGCGCACTGCGGCTCTGCTGCGCGGCATGGTGCGCGCGGCCGGCGGCGCGGACATGAACGACGCCCGCCTGTCGGCGCTGGCCGAAGGCTTGGGCGTGACGGAACCCGGCCTGGTGCTGGTCGGCCATCTGGCCCAGGCCCTGGGCGCCGTGGGCGCGGGCCGCGAGGCCGCGCGGGCCCAACTGGCCACCCGGCTGCCCGGGTGCACGCCGCTGAAGCTGGGCCTGGAGTTGCAAGCCGAACCCCTGAGCGTGCTGTCGCAGTGGGGCTGGCCGGTGCCGCAGGCCGCGCGCCTGCTGGCAGCGGTCTGGCGCGTGCCCGGCGTCCTCGACGCGGCCAGCCTGCCCGGCCATTTGTGGCATTGCGCCTTGCTGGCGCAAGACCACGGCCCCCTGGCCATAGAGGCCGCCGCGCTGTTGGTGGAATGCAGCCGCGGCGTCACCGTGGCGCAGCTGCGTGAACTGCGCGGCGCCCTGATGGCGCAGGCCTTGGCCGTCCACCCCAAGGGCCCGCCCCCGGCCTGGACGCAAGCCATGGCCGGCCTGTACCGGCAGTTCCTGGAACATGGGGTGTTCGACAGCGCACCGTCGGCGACGGCGACGGGCAAGGGCAAGCTGAAGAAGGGACACCCCGTCGCACCCGTCAAGGGCAGTGCCGCTCAAGACAGCGTGCGCCGTTTTCTGCAGGAAGAAATTACCTGGTTGGGCCAGGGCAGGGCCCTGGCGCCGCTGCGCCCCCTGGCGCTGGCTTTGGGCGAGCTCTTGCCCTCACCCGCTCCCATCCTCGACGCCAAACGCTGATCTTCGCGCCACTCCGATGAAACCCACTTCCATGCACCTGGTCGCCTTCCAGGCACATACCCGCCGCGCCAACGAAACCGCGCCACCACCACCGCCTTCGCAGCAGAAGGTGTCGACGCCGCCCGATGCCAAGCGCACCAGCGCCCAGACCCTGCGCAAGACCGACCCGCCCGCCGCGGTCGACGGCAAGTCCATCGGCAGCCGCGGCGCCCAGCCTATCGGTGCTCTGTCCATCGATGGCGATGGTCTGGTGATTCGCCGGCCAGCCGCCGCGGACGGCAAGGCCACGGTTGCGGGGGTACTGGCCCTGGACGCGGAAGCCGCCGAGGAGCTGCAAAAGGATTTCGAGCTAGCCACCTTCGTGAGCAAGACACTGGAGAAGGCACCTCGGCCGGTGCCGCCCGCTCTGGTGGGCGTGCTGGCCGAGCGTGTACGCAAGCGGGTCATGGCCGCCACCGATGCCGGCGCCGCCAATCTGTTCAAAGGCCTGCTGATCGACCTGGGCCACCCCGCGGTCAGCCTGGCCCAGCTCAAGCCGGTGTTGCGCGAGATCCTGCACGAATCCATGGGCAAGGACGTGGTGCGCACCTGCGTGGCCATGCGGTCCTTGTGCGCCTTGTTCCCGGATGACGCCCTGCCGCCCGACTGGATCGCCACCCTGCTCGAATGCGCCCAGTCGCTGGCTGCTGCGCGCCCGCTGCAGGCGCTGTCGATCACCCTCGGCCAGCTGATGGACAGCATCATTTCGGCCCGACCTGAGGCGGCCCGCACAGGCCAGACCGAGGAGCTGCTGCGCCAGGCCATCGCCATGCCGGTGGAGCCGCCGGCCTACCATCTCGGCCTGAGTGGCTGGGTGCAGGTGGCCGCCTCCGACGGCCAGGGGGCCGCCCTCGTCCCCCAGGTGTTGCGTGCGCTGGATGCAACGCCCGGGTTGAGCATCGGCGTGGTGTCCAATGTCATCGTCACACTGACCAGCATGGTGATGCGGCAAGGAGAGCCCACGCCGGCCGAGTTGACGGCGCGGCTGCTGCCGCTGCTGCAGTGGACCATGGAGCGCGGCGAGGGCCAGGTTCCCATCTGCGAAGCCATCGCCATGGGGCTGACCCGCGCCAGCGAAGGCCGCCTGGGCGCGCAAGGCCTGCTGGCGGTCGTGCAAGCCCTGGCACAAGCGGGCGGCGCCCAGTTCACCTTGCCCGGCCGGCTCACGGCGGCCCGGCTGATCAATGTGCTGACACCGCTCGAAACCTCGGGCACCAGCCTGCCGCCGGCATTGAACCCGCCGGCCACGACGGGGAGTGGCAGCCAGGCCGGTACCGAGGCTGCTGCCGCCGCGCGGAATGCCCAGGTGGCGCGGGTGATCGCGCTGACCATCTCCCTGCTGCCCGGCCCGGAGGCCAGGGACAGCAAGTCGGCCGGTGCGTCGGCCGCGCAGGAGCTCGACGACGTGTACAACCTGGAAGGCCCGACCCTGGTCCACCTCGGTCGGTCGCTGGTCATGGCCCAGGGCGGCGCATCCATCGACGCCGTCGCACTGAACGCCATGGCGCAGGCCCTGGCGACCAGCGCACTGGACGAAGAGGCCGCCGGCCTGCTGCTGTACGGCATGGCGTTGGCCGCCGGCGGTGCGGGCATGAACGCGCCGCGCCTGGCCGCGCTGGCGGCTCCGTTGGTCGCCGCCGGCATTCCCCGCGGCACCGCCCTCACCTGCCATCTGGTCCCGGCGCTGAGCGGCCCGGCAGGCGGGCCGCCGACGCCTTCACCCGCCCAGCTGTTGTCGCAGGCCCTGGCATCCCTGTCCGCCAGCCAACGCAGCGCGCTGGGCATTGCGCCGGGCGCACCGGGCTTGCCCGAAGCCCTGGCCCTGGGCATCGCCCTGGGCCGGGGGCCGCTCACGGCCCTGCACGGCAGCGTCCTGTCCGGGCCCGACCAGGTGCGCTGCATTGCGGCGGCCTGCTGCGCGGCCGACGGACTGGATGCGGCCACCCTGTCCAGCGAGGTGCTGCAGTGCGTCCTGCTGTCGGCGTCTGATGTGGACCTGGCGCTGGCGGCGGCCAAATGGTTCCTGCTGGGTAGCGGCGCGTGTCTCGACGAAGGCGCCCTGCGCCAACTGCGGGCCGCCCTGGTGGCGCAGACGCTGCGGCAGGCGGCCAAGTACCAGGGGCCCAACGCCGACACCCTGCTGGCGCTGCGCCTGGAAGAGATCGCCAACCTCTATTCGCACTACTGCCTGCGGGTGCTACCGCCGGAAAGTACGGCCCCCGTGGTGGGCAAGGACGGCAAGGACGGCAAGGCAGCCGGCCAGAGCGCCGCCGATCCGCGCATCGCTTTCCTGCGTTCCGAGGCGGCCTTGCTGGCCGCTGGCCCGCAGGCCGAAACCCTGGCGCCCGTGGTGATGAAACTGCGAGCGCTGACAGCGGCGCTCACGGCCCCGCCGTATACGCAACCGGCAGGATGAAGCCGGTGCACCGGCGCTCAGGCCCTCAGCCCTGACGGGCCTTCAGTAGCCGATCGGCATAGTCCTGCCAGGGTGCGTCCTTGGCCAGGCCCTTGAACACACCGGCGGCAGCCTGGTCGGCCACCCACTGCTGCTTGTCGGCAATGGCCGCCGCCATCAGCGGCGCGAAGCCGGCCTCGCGCACGGTGTTGGCCGCTTCGCGCATTTCCTCGGCGCGGCGTTGGCCGTGTTGCACCACGCGGCTGAAGAAGTAGGCGCCCTGCTTGTCCCAATCGATGCTGGGGAAGGTCTCGGCCAGGGTGGGCAGCACATGGTCTTGCACCCCATAGGCGCGAGCGGTGGCGTAGCTTTCGATCACCAGCGCCTCCAGGCCCTTGATCATCACGCTGCGGCACATCTTGATCGCGCTGGCCACGCCCAGTTGGTCACTCACCGCCTTGGCGTCCATGCCCCACGACACCAGCAGCGGCGCCAGTTCGGCCGCCGCCGCACCGCCCAGCAGCATGGGCACGCGGATGCCGTAGGGCGGCACCGAAGTCATCACGCCGGCTTCGACATAGCGCGCGCCGCGCGCCTGCACCAGGGCCGCGGCCTGCTGCTTGGTGCCGGGGGATGCGGAGTTGAGGTCGAGAAAGACCACGCCTGGCCCAAGCCACGCCGCCGCCTCCTGCGCAACCGCCAGCGTGTTGGATGCGGTGACGGCGGAAACGATGAGGTCGCTGGCTTCACACAGCGCCCGCATCGAGGCTTGCGGCGTGACGTCGGCTGCTTCGGCATGTGCCGCCTCCACCTGGCGCGTGTGCGGCGCCTCGAACCTCAGGTCCCAGGCGCTCACGCAGGCGATGCCGCGCTGGGCACGGATGCCCGCGGCAAAGATCTTTCCCACCTCGCCATAGCCAACAACGCCGACACGACGGATGTCCATGTCTTGCCCCCTCGATCAGGATGTGAAGGCGTCATTCTGGCCGAACGCGTCGCCGTGCATTCGGGGCTGAGTGTGGGCTGACGGGGGATCGCAAGCCGTCGAACCGCCCGCTACGCAAAGTGAAAATGCCCCAGGTTCAGCAGGAGAATCGCCGTGAGCAACATCCAGGCAGGTGGCTTCGCGCCGTCTTCACCCCCGAGGCCCAACGCGCATCCGCCCGCACTTATGCCGGCGCATCCGTCCTCGTCCTCTTCATCGTCCTCGTCCTTGCCCCGCGACGACAGTCGGCTGGTGCCGGATGCGCACCCCAGGATCGCCTCGAGCCAGACGACGACGCCAGCGCACGACCTGCCAGGCACGCTGGCCCGCGATGTGCGTGAGCGCTCGGCACGGATCCCGTCCGCACGGGAGCTCGTAACCGAGTCGCTGACAGCAGAGTCGAGTGAAAGCGAAACCGAACCAGACCGCGAATCCAAGCACACCCCGCGCGTCCTCAAGCGACCGCGCAAAGCGCCGGAGCATGAAGAGCCCCGCAACGCCCTCGACGGAAAATCCCCCGAGGCAGGCAAGAAGGCCCGGGCGCAACGCTGGATCGACCCCGCCATCAGCAGCTATGTGGCGTCGCACGGCGGCGACCGCATCGCCGCGCTGCGCGCCGCATTGTCTTTTTCGGACCCTCCGTTCCTCGAGGGGCTCAGCCAGCACCTGCGCAATCAGCTGGCCCAGTCACTGCCTTATGGCACGGCGGTTCAGACCGTCGCCTGCGAGATCGGCCTGGCGCTGCGAGCGGAAGACGCGCGCCGACCCGAACCCGATGCCGCCTGCGTGCTCCTGTTGCGCGGATTGCTGCGTGAGCACGACGGCACCTTCAGCGCCATCCGCACGACCGACCTGGCCGACATCGTGCAAGGCTTGAGCGATCCGCGTCTGTCTGAAGGCAAAGGGGAGCCGTTGACGCGGTTCGGACGCAACACGCGACTTCTGTCCTCCGCGCTGGCGATCACCCGGAGCCAGGAGCACGCGCGCGCGCTGTATCTGCAGGTGGCGGTTCCATCATCCTATCCGGCGCACATGCTTGGCGCTGGTGCGGATGGGACGCTGCCCGAATCGAGTGGGTTCACGTCCTTGAAGGACGCCAGCGAGCTTCACGCCACTCTTATCCTGGACGACTTCATGTACTACGAAGTGAACCCGGCCGTCGAGGCGCTCATCGATCACTTCGACCATCTGGCCGGTTTGGGCGAGACCTACGTCGTGGCCAATGCCACCGAGGCGCTGATTCATAAACACCCGGCCCTGGCCCCACGCCTGATCCGGCGTGCCTTGGAAAGAACAGACGGCAGCGATGGTGTTTGCGGGGAGGTCCTCTGGGCAGCGGCGATCCGCCTGCACCCTCAGACCGCCGACCTGGACTTCAGGCCGCACCTCATGCCATCCGACCCGACCCAGCATGACGAGGACGATCTCCAAGGTCTCGACATGAGCGCCATCCACCGTGAGATGTTCGCCCGGCTCATCGAGGTGGCGCGCGAGGGCGACGGGTCCGAGGCGCGGCTGATCCGGCTCGGGCGGGGCCTGGCACATGTGGTCGACTCCCGCCTGGAAATTGCCAAGAAAGCGCGACTGGAGGATGGCGCCCAAGGTATCCTGCTGGCGCTCGTGACCGACCCCGCCACGCCATTGACCCCTGCGCAGCGCACGGCCTTCGCCGCGGGCTTGGCGATGTTCAGCGTGAGCAAGCACGAGCCCCTACAAACGCTCAAGACGAAATTGCACTCGGACGACGCCGCCTGCACCCGGCTGATCGCGCTGGGCATCGTCCTGGCCAACCCGCTGGAGTTCGCGCAGCGCTACGGCCTGGGCGAGTACAGGCCAGCGTCCACGCCCGCGCACGCCCTCGCATGGGGTGCGCTGGGCCACCGCGCCCAGGAGAACCTGCTGGCTGCGGCCTTCATGGCATCGCCACCCTCCACACTCGAGCACTGGCAGGGCGTCCTGATCGAAAAGGCGGCCCCGGCCTTGCTCTTTGAGCTGCTGCCCCTGCTGCACCGACGCGCGCCCGAGGTGCCCGAATCCACCTTCAAGCAGGCGCAGGCGTTCTTCATCGCTGAAATGAACACCGCGATCGCCGAGGCTGCGCGCAAGCCGGACTCCAAGAGTGGGGATGCCAACATACCGGTCGGCGACGCCTTCGCGGTGCTGTGCGACGTTCTGGAGAGCTTCAAGCGCGCCAATGGCTGGCGCGAAGACGACGATGCGCCCGGGACGCCCCTGCCGCCAGAGGGCCCGCAGGCCCGCGCAAAGGCCACTGAACTTCTGGCCGCGCTGGGCCGGCAGATCGACCACATCGCCAAGACGCCGATGCCACCGATGGTGGCGTCGCTCTACCTGCAGCGCTTGCGCGACGACAGGGATTCGCTGGCATTGGCACTGGCCCCCCAGGCCCCGACGCTCACCCAGGCGCAGCAGACCGGCGCATCGTCGTCCAGCAGTTCGTCGTCATCGTCGATGGACACGCACTGACGGGCCTGCGCCTTCACTGCTTCGGGATCTTGGCCCGCTCGATCACCTCGGCCCACTTGCGCACGTTCCGCCGCCAGGCGCTCACGCAGGCGATGCCGCGCATTCGTGCCTGAGCATGGGCTGACGGGGGATCGCAAGCCGTCGAACCCCGGGCCACGCAAGGTGACCAAGCCCCCGTCCATCAGGAGAATCACCGTGAGCAACATCCAGGCAGGTGGCTTCGCGCCGTCTTCACCCGCGCGGTCCAACGCGCACCCGCCGGCACAGCCGTCCTCGTCCTCTTCATCGTCCTCGCCCTTGCCTCGCGACGGCAGCCGCTTGGTGCCGGATGCGCACCTCAGGATCGCGTCGAGCCTGACGACAACGCAATCGCCCGACCTGCCAGGCACGCCAGCGCGCGATCTGCGTCAGCGCTCGGCGCAGCTGGCGGACGAGGGTGAGCTTCAGGCGGCCTTCCCCACAGCGGCGTCGCGTGAAAGCAAGACCGAATCAGACCGCGAAACCAAGCACACCCCGCGCGCCCTCAAGCGACTGCGCGAAGTGCCGGAGCATGAAGAGCCCCGCAACGCCCTCGACGGAAAATCCCCTGAGCCGGATAAGAAGGCCCGCGCGCAACGCTGGGTCGACCCCGCCATCAGCACCTATGTGGCGTCGCACGACGGCGACCGCATCGCCGCGCTGAGCGCCGCCTTGTCTTCGTCGGACCCTCGCTTCCTGGAGG
>JAZKDA010000037.1:0-412 GCA_040387815.1 Pseudomonadota bacterium
CCCATCATGGGCAGATCGTTGGCGCCATCGCCCACGGCAATCGCCTGCCGGGGTGTCAGGCCCAGCGCGGCGCAGGTCTGCAGCAGCATCCGCCGCTTTTCGTCGCCGTCGCAGATGTCGCCCCAGGGCTGGTCGACCAGGCGCCCGGTCAGCCGGCCGTCCTCGATATCGAGCACGTTGGAGCGGGTGTAGTCGATGCCCAGAAGGTCGCGCACCCGGTCGGTGAAGAAGGTAAAGCCGCCGGACACCAGCAGCACCTTCAGCCCCGCGGCCTTGCAGCGGGCCACCAGTTCGGCCGCGCCGGGGTTGAGCCTCAGGCGCTGGTCGTACACCGCCTGCATGTCGGCCACGCTCACGCCCTTGAGCAGGGCCACGCGGCGGCGCAGGCTGTCCTTGAAGTCGGTGATCTCGC
>JAZKDA010000037.1:422-5466 GCA_040387815.1 Pseudomonadota bacterium
GCCTCGGTGATGGCAGCCACCTCGTCCTTGCGGCCGACGGCGGCGGCGATCTCGTCCACGCATTCGATGTTGATCAGCGTGGAATCCATGTCGAAGGCGATGAGGCCGAAGTCTTTCAGGGCCAGGGGCGGCGTGAAGCCCCGGATCACCAGGCCGGGTGCGAAATCGCGGGTGGAAGAGGTCATGTGGGATGGGATTGTCTCATTCGGATCTGGGCTTCAAGCTGCCTCGACCGCCTTCGGTTGACCGAGCGCCTTGAGCACGTCTCGCACCATCTGCACCCGGTCCTTGGGTTCCTTGAGTTCGCGCTCGATGCGCAGCTTGTCGTTGCCGGCCAGCTTGATGTGACGGTTCTTTTGCACCAGTTCGATGATGCGCATGGGCTCTATCGGCGGGTTGGGCTTGAAGGTGATGTGGATCACCCCCGGCGCGGCGTCGACCTTGACCACGCCATAAGGCCGCGCCAGCACCCGCAGCCGGTGCACGTCGATCAGGTTCTGCGCCTGCGGCGGCGGCTTGCCGAAGCGGTCGACGATCTCCTCGAGCAGGCCATCGATCTGGTCGGCGGTCTTGGCGGTGGCCAGCTTCTTGTAGAACGACAGGCGCAGGTGCACGTCGCCGCAGTAGTCTTCGGGCAGCAGGGCGGGCGCGTGCAGGTTGATGTCGGTGGTGACGGACAGGGGTGCGAGCAGGTCGGGCTCATGGCCGGCCTTGAGGCTGCGCACCGCCTCGGACAGCATCTCGTTGTATAGCTGGAAGCCGATCTCCAGCATGTTGCCGCTCTGGTTCTCGCCCAGCACCTCGCCGGCGCCGCGGATCTCCAGGTCGTGCATGGCGAGATAGAAACCCGAGCCCAGTTCTTCCATCTGCTGGATGGCATCCAGCCGCTGCGAAGCCTGCTTGGTCAGACCGTCGACATCGGGCACCAGCAGGTAGGCATAGGCCTGGTGGTGGCTGCGGCCGACGCGCCCGCGCAGCTGGTGCAACTGGGCCAGGCCGAACTTGTCGGCGCGGCTGATCACGATGGTGTTGGCTGAGGGCACGTCGATGCCGGTCTCTATGATGGTCGAGCACAAGAGCAGGTTGTGGCGCTGGGCCACGAAGTCGCGCATCACGCGCTCCAACTCGCGCTCGGGCATCTGGCCGTGCGCGACGGCGATGCGCGCCTCGGGCAGCAGCTCCTGCAGGCGGTCGCGGCGGATCTCGATGGTCTCGACCTCGTTGTGCAGGAAGTAGATCTGGCCGCCGCGCTTCAATTCGCGCAGCACTGCCTCGCGGATCACGCCGGTGCCCTCGTTGCGCACAAAGGTCTTGATCGCCAGTCGGCGCTGCGGCGCGGTGGCGATCACCGACAGATCGCGCAGGCCCTCCAGCGCCATGCCCAGGGTACGGGGGATGGGCGTGGCGGTGAGCGTGAGCACATCGACCTCGGCGCGCAGGGCCTTCATGGCTTCCTTGTGGCGCACGCCGAAGCGGTGCTCTTCGTCGATGATCAACAGCCCCAGGTTCTTGAACTTGATGCTGCCCGACAGCAGCTTGTGCGTGCCCACGACGATATCCACGGTGCCGTCGGCGATGCCCTTGGCCGCGGCCGTGATCTCCTTTTGCGAGCGGAAGCGGCTCATCTCGGCGATCTTGACGGGCCACTTGCCGAAGCGGTCCACCAGGGTCTGGAAGTGTTGCTCCGCCAGCAGCGTGGTGGGCGCCAGAAAGGCCACCTGCCGTCCGCCGGTGACGGCCACGAAGGCCGCCCGCAGGGCCACCTCGGTCTTGCCGAAGCCCACGTCGCCGCAGACCAGCCGGTCCATCGGCCGGGGCGAGACCATGTCCTGGATGACGGCATGGATGGCCGCGTTCTGGTCGGCGGTTTCCTCGAAGCCGAAATCGTTGGCGAAGGTCTCGTAGTCCTGCGCGGAAAAGCGGAAGGCGTGGCCTTCGCGCGCGGCGCGGCGGGCATAGATGTTCAGCAGCTCGGCGGCAGTGTCGCGCACCTGTTCGGCGGCCTTGCGCTTGGCCTTTTCCCACTGGCCCGAGCCCAGCTTGTGCAGCGGCGCCTCGTCGGCCGACACGCCGGTGTAGCGGCTGATCTGGTGCAGCTGGCTGACCGGCACGTAGAGCACCGCCTTGTCGGCGTATTCCAGGTGCAGGAACTCCTGCAGCTGCGGCGTGCCGTCGGGGTTCTTGTCCTGGCCCAGGTCCAGGTTGACCAGGCCTCTATAACGGCCGATGCCGTGCTGGGCGTGCACCACCGGGTCGCCCACGTTCAGCTCGGACAGGTCCTTGATCAGCGACTCGACATCGCTGACCTGCTCCTGCTTCTTGCGGCGGCGGGCCGTGGGGCCGGCGGCGAACAGCTCGGTCTCGGTGACGAAGTCGATGCCCGCTTCCAGCCAGCTGAACCCTTGGGTGAGGGCGGCAGTGGCGATGCCCAGCGGCTCGTCGCTGGACTGGAACTCGGCGAGCGAGTCGAAGGCCGGCGGGCTGACGTGGCTGGCGCGCAGGAAGTCGAGCAGGCTCTCGCGCCGGCCGTCGCTTTCGGCCAGCACCAGCACGCGCTGGGCGGTGTTGCGCAAGTGGTCTTTCAGCCGCGCCAGTGGCTCGTCGGCGCCACGCACCACGGCCAGCTCGCCCAGCTTCTGGAACCAGGCGCTGTCGTCAATGTCGGCCACCGCCGGGCGCAGGGCCAGCTGGGCGTGCGCATTGGCCCGTGCATAAAACTGCTCGGCGGTCAGGAACAAGGCCTCGGGCGGCAGCACGGGCCGGTCGGGGTCGCCCTGCATCAGGCGGTGGCGGTCCTTGGTGTCCTGCCAGAAGCGCTGGAAGGGTGCTTCCAGGTCGCCATGCAGCGCCAGCGTGGCGCGCTCGCCCAGGTAGTCGAACACCGTCGCGGTGTCCTCGAAGAACAGCGGCAGGTAGTACTCGATGCCGGCAGTGGCCACGCCGTTGCCGATGTCCTTGTAGATGCGGCTGCGGGTCGGGTCGCCCTCGAGCAGCTCGCGCCAACGGCTGCGAAAGCGGGCCCGGGCCGGATCGTCCATCGGGAACTCGCGCCCTGGCAAAAGCCGCACCTCGGGCACCGGGTAGAGGCTGCGCTGGGTGTCGGGGTCGAAGGTGCGGATGGAGTCGATCTCGTCGTCGAACAGGTCGACCCGGTACGGCACCGTCGAACCCATGGGGAACAGGTCGATCAGGCCGCCGCGCACCGCGTATTCGCCGGGGCTCACCACCTGGGTGACATGGCTGTAGCCGGCCAGCGTGAGCTGGGCCTTGAGCCTGGCCTCCTGCAGCTTCTGCTTGACCTTGAAATGGAAGGTGTAGCCGGCCAGGAAGGCGGGCGGCGCCAGCCGGTACAGGGCGGTGGTGGCCGGCACGATCACCACGTCGGCCTCGCTCTGCGAGATGCGCCACAAGGTCGCCAGCCGTTCGCTGATCAGGTCCTGGTGCGGGGAAAAGGTGTCATAGGGCAGGGTTTCCCAGTCGGGAAACAGGCAGCAGCGCAGCGCGGGCGCAAAAAAGGCCATCTCGTCAAGCAGGCGCTGGGCGTCGGTGGCGTCGGCGGTGACGATGGCCGTACGCAGCCCCGCCTGGGCCTCGCGCTCGGCCAGGCGGGCCAGCAGCAGGGCATCGGCCGATCCGATCGGGCGGGGGAGGGTGAAGCGCTTGCCGGGCGTGAGCTTGGGTAGATCCATGGTGCCAATACGAAACACCCCGCGCCGGACGGCGAGGGGTGTGTTGCGGCTATTTTAGAAGGCTGGCGATCGTCGGCCCGGGATCGCGCCGCCCTAGAATGGCCGACCCTCATGAGCCCAACCTCATCCAGCGCGCGCGCCGCGCGGTTTTACGCCCTCATCCCCTGCGCCGGCACCGGCAGCCGGGCGGGGGGCGCCGGCCCCAAGCAATACGAGCCGGTGGCCGGACGTGCGATGGTGTTGCACACCCTGGGCGCGTTCGCGGCGGTGCCCCGCCTGGCCAGCGTGCTGGTGGCCGTGACGCCGGGCGACCGCACCCTGGCCGGCCAGCCTGGCATCGTGCTGGCCGAATGTGGTGGCCCGACCCGCGCCGCGACCGTGCGCGGCGGACTGGCGCAGCTGCTGCGACGAGGCGCCGACGCCGATGACTGGGTGCTGGTGCACGACGCGGCGCGCTGCCTGGTCACCCCCGCGCTGATCGACCGCCTGATCGACGCCTGCGAGGGCGATGCCGTGGGTGGCCTGCTGGCCCTGCCCCTGGCCGACACGCTCAAGCACGGACCCGAGGGCCGGGTGCTGGCCACCGTGCCGCGCGAAGGCCACTGGCTGGCGCAGACGCCGCAGATGTTTCGCATCGGCCTGCTGGCGCGGGCGCTCGATGCGGCCGGCGAAGGCGTGACCGACGAGGCCAGCGCCATCGAACAACTGGGCCTGCACCCGCGCCTGGTGCCCGGGTCGGCCCGCAATTTCAAGGTGACCTGGCCCGACGACTTCGCCATCGCCGCGGCCTTGCTGCGAAAGGACGTGAACCCATGATGAACATGCGTATCGGCGAAGGTTGGGACGTGCACGCCCTGGTCACCGGCCGCCCGCTGGTGATCGGCGGCGTCACCATCCCGTTTGAGAAGGGCCTGCTGGGCCATTCAGACGCCGACGTGCTGCTGCACGCCATCACCGACGCCTTGCTCGGCGCGGCCGGCCTGGGCGACATCGGCCGCCATTTCCCGGACACCGACGAACGTTTTCGCGGCGCCGATTCGGCCGTGCTGCTGGCCGAAGCGGCCCGCCGCGTGGCCGAGCAGGGCTGGGCGATCGTGAACCTCGACAGCACCGTCATCGCCCAGGCACCCAAGCTGGCGCCCCACATCGAGGCTATGCGCCAGCGCATCGCCCAGGTGTTGCAGGTGCAGGCAACGCAGATCAACGTCAAGGCCAAGACGGCCGAGAAGATGGGTCCCGTGGGCGAGGGCCGCAGCATCGAGGCGCGCGCGGTCGTGCTGCTGGCTGCCACCACCACCACCGATTGAAGGAACCCCCGCATGGCCTGGCCCGTTCTCGTCTTCGACATCGAATCC
>JAZKDA010000037.1:5476-6280 GCA_040387815.1 Pseudomonadota bacterium
TGAAGACACCGACGCCCAGGTGTACGAGGCCTGGGTGGCCGAGCGCAAGGAAAAGGGGCAGAGCGACTTCATGCCGCACCACCTGCAGCGGGTGCTGGTGATCAGTGCGGTGTTCCGCAATGCCGAGGGGCTGCGCGTGCATTCCTTCGTGGACCGCGACAACGCCAGCGAAGGCAAGATCATCCAGACCTTCTTCAACACGCTGGAACGGCATGTGCCGCAGCTGGTCAGCTGGAACGGCAGCGGCTTCGACCTGCCGGTGCTGAACTACCGGGGCCTGCGCCATGGTGTGACGGCCAGCAAGTACTGGGACCTCGGCGAGGACGACCGTGAGTTCAAGTGGAACAACTACATCAGCCGTTATCACAACCGCCACCTGGACCTGATGGACCTGCTGGCCATGTACTCCGGCCGCGCCAACGCGCCGCTGGATGCCCTGGCCAAACTGTGCGGCTTTCCCGGCAAGCTGGGCATGGACGGATCGCAGGTCTACAGCGCCTACCTTGACGGCAAGCTCGAGGAGATCCGGCGCTACTGCGAAACCGATGTGATGAACACCTACCTGGTGTATTGCCGGTTCCAGAAGATGCGCGGCGGCCTCACCGAGGCTGAGTACGAGCAAGAGATCGCCATGGTCAAGGCCACGCTCGGCACCCTGGCGCCGCAGGAGCCGCACTGGCAGGAGTATCTGGCCGCTTGGGCTTGAGAAGGGTGCTTCGGGCCGTCGCTTCACTCGGCCTGCGACTGGATCCCCGCCTTCGCGGGGATGACGGGAAATTTGTCATCCCCGCGAAGGCGGGGATC
>JAZKDA010000037.1:6290-10977 GCA_040387815.1 Pseudomonadota bacterium
CGGAGCGGGCCGACGTGCTCCGTGCCTTCGCGGCGGGGATCCAGGAGCGCGGCGCCCCGTGATCGACATGAGCCATCCCCTCGCCCCTGCGAAAATCCCCCCAATGTCTTCCGAAATCGAAACTCAAGCCCCCGAGGCGCCGAACGCCGCCCCGCTGCCGCGCCCCGCGCACATCCCCGAGTCGGCCCTGCTGGTCGACGCGCTCGATATCGAGGCCCAGGGCGTGGCCCGCCGCCCCGACGGCAAGGTGGTGTTCATCGAAGGCGCCTTGCCCGGCGAATGGGTGGGCGCCAATGTCCACCGCAAGAAGAACAACTGGGAAGCCGCCTCGCTGACGACGCTGTACCGCGAGTCGTCCCAGCGCGTGACGCCGCGCTGCCCGCATTTCGGTCTGCACGAAGGCGCCTGCGGCGGCTGCAAGATGCAGCACCTGCATGCCGGGGCGCAGGTCGCCATCAAGCAGCGCGTGCTGGAGGACAACCTCTGGCACCTGGGCAAGGTCAAGGCCGAAACCCTGCTGCGGCCGATCGAGGGCCCGGCCTGGGGCTACCGCTGGCGGGCCCGGTTTTCGGTGCGGCATGTGCGCAAAAAGGGCGCGGTGCTGGTGGGCTTTCACGAGCGCAAGAGCCGCTACGTGGCCGACATCAAGGAATGCCATGTGGTGCCGCCGCAGGTGAGCAATCTGTTGCTGCCGCTGCGTGCGCTGATCGGCGGCATGGACGCGATCGAGACCTGCCCGCAGATCGAGCTGGCCGGCGGGGTCGATGCGGCCGACCCCACGCGCGAGGTGATCGCGCTGGTGCTGCGGCACCTGGAGCCGCTGTCCGAAGGCGACACCGCCAAGCTGCGCGCGTTCGCAGCAGCGCACCCGGCGGTGCAGTGGTGGCTGCAACCCAAGGGGCCGGACACGGTTCACCTGCTGGACGAGGGGCCGCAACTGGCCTACAAGCTGCCGGAATTGGGCGTGACCATGCCTTTCAAGCCGACCGACTTCACGCAGGTCAACCCCGACATCAACCAGGTGCTGGTCGGGCGTGGCCTGCGCCTGCTCGATCCCCAGCCCGATGAGCGGGTGATCGACTGGTTCTGCGGCCTGGGCAACTTCACCTTGCCGATCGCCACGCGCGCCGGCCAGGTGCTGGGCATCGAAGGCAGCCAGACGCTGGTGGCACGTTCGCAGGAGAACTACGAGCGCAATGCCGCGCAGCAGGCGCTGGCCCCCACCCGCTTCGTGGCGCGCAACCTGTTCGAGATGACGCCGACCATGCTGGTGGCCGACGGCCATGCCGACAAATGGCTGGTGGACCCGCCGCGCGAGGGTGCCTTTGCGCTGGCCAAGGCGCTGGCCGACCTGCACCAGGACGCCTCGCTCGCGCCGGGCTGGCAGCCGCCCCAGCGTATCGTCTACGTCAGCTGCAACCCGGCCACGCTGGCGCGCGATGCCGGACTGCTGGTGCACCAAGCGGGTTACCGCTGCACCGCGGCCGGGGTGGTGAACATGTTCCCGCATACCGCGCACGTGGAGAGCATGGCGGTGTTTGAGTTGGCTTGAGTCGGGTCCGCTCAGGGGCCGCCCCCCGGCTCAGTGGCCCGTGGCCGCACGCGCCCAAAAGAGCGCGCCGAGAAATCCGCCGAAACATGCGCAGCCGACGCAGCTCCAGCAGCCGCGGAAGCAGCAGCCGTGGGGATCGTCCACCGCGGACGTTTGCTCCTTGGCTTGGTCTTGGGCTGGGGCGGGCTGGTTTTGGGCGGGCTGGGGCTTGGCGGCGCTGGCGTTCGCGCGCTGCACGGGCATGCCTTCGACCGGTGCCGACTGCGGCATGTGGATCGTCACCGCGATTGGATTTTCCTTCGTCTCGATCGGGGTGGACTGCGAAACGGGACTCGACGGGGGACTGTGGCGGCCGGTGAACACTGACATGGTGGGCTCCTGTGGGACGGTGGTGCGCAATCAGCTCGCCAGGACACGGTCGGCGATCAGCGCTTGGCGGGCACCACGGCATAGATCTGCCAGGTGGGTGATCTGCCAGGCGAGGGCATGGGCCGACCGCTGGGCGATATCGACCGCATGCGTGAGCACTACGGTCTCGGTTTCGCGGTCGAATCCAAAAACGGGCTCGCCGTCCAGCGCTTGTTGGAGGTTGCCCTTGAGCAGGCTGGACAGCAGGGCCAGCCGGCCGTCGGCGCTCGCCCGGCCGACGACAGCCAGTATCCGCAGGGTGCCGGCCGATGGCGTGAAATGGAGTTGCACCCGCACCTCGCCTTCGAGGCGCAGGGCGCAGGCATGTTGCTCGTCCAGGCGCAGGCGGGGCAGGTTCAGCAGGGCCGACAGTTCGTCGAGCAAGGGGTCGAGGTTCATGCGGTGAGGGCTCCCAGCAGCTTGGCTTGCCACAGGGCGGCATGGGCCACGAAGCGGTCCAGGGCGCGCAGCGCAAGCTCGGTGTCCAGGCCAGCGGCGTCCAGATGGCGCATCAGGAAGATGCCGCCCTGAGCGTCGGCGCACAGACCATGATGGGCCAGAGCGTCGTGCGCGACGTTGCCCGCCAGCAGCATCTCCAGAAGGTCGATGGATGGCTCGGCATCGGCGGTGCCCAGGCGTGTGCTCAGCACCAGCGACGACAGGTCGCCGCTGGCCGACGTTGGGCACAGGAAGGTGACGATCACGCCGCCGAAGGTGAGCGCGAAGGCCGATTCCTCGGGCTGAGGGGGTGCAGCCAGCCCAAAGGCGGCGGCCAGGGTGTCGATGAGCTCTTGCATGCGCATGGCCATGGGTGACCGAACCACCGCTTGCGTTCGCCCGGCACGGCAAGTTGGCGGCGTTTCGTCAGCAAAGAAAAAGGGACCCGAAGGTCCCTTGATCTGGCGTGGTGAAAACGCGCCGTTCAGTCGTTGCTGCTGGTCAGCCCGAGCAGGGCCAGCAAGCTCTGGAACACGTTGAATGCGTCCAGGTAGAGCGCCAGGGTGGCAGAGATGTAGTTGGTTTCGCCGCCGTCGATGACGCGCTTGAGGTCATACAGCATGAAGGCGCTGAACACCCCGATGGCCATGGTGCTGATGACCATCATGCCGACAGTGGAGCCGACGAACACGTTGATGATGGCGCCGATCATGATGGCCAGCGCGCCGATGAACAGGAACTTGCCCATGCCCGACAGGTCGCGCTTGATGACCGAGGCCAGGGTGGCCATCACGAAGAACACGCCGGCCGTTCCGCCGGCGGCCGTCATGATCAGGCTGGTGCCGTTGGACATGCCCAGCACCATGCCGATCAGGCGCGAGAGCATGAGGCCCATGAAGAAAGTGAAGGCCAGCAGCACCGGCACGCCCGCGGCCGAGTTCTTGGTTTTCTCGATCGCGAAGATGAAACCGAAGGCGCCACCCAGGAAGACGATGAGCCCCAGGCCGCCGCCTAGGCTGCGGGTGATGCCGGTGGCGACACCGAGCCAGGCCCCCAGCACCGTGGGAATCAGGCTGAGCGCCAGCAGCCAGTAGGTATTGCGCAGGACCTTGTTGCGCTGCGTGGCCGACGGCAGTGCGTCGCCGTAGTGGAGCGTCTTGACTTGTTCGTTCATGGTCGTCCTTCCTTGCAATGGGTTGGCCATAGGATGGGCGCATTCTAAGGAAGTTCAATGGCCCTCCTGCGGGCTTGGTGCCAGAGGCTATGCTTGAGTTCCTATGAAAAACACCTTTTTCCTTGAACTTTCCGATGTCAAGGCCATGGCCGCGGCGGCCGAGGCCGAAGCGCTCAAGCACCAGTGGGCCGTGACCATCGCCATTGCCGACGCGGGCGGCCATCTGCTGTGGCTGCAGCGCCTGGACGGCGCGCCGGCCATCTCGGCGCAGATCGCGCCCGCCAAGGCCCACACCGCCGCGCTCGGGCGGCGCGAGAGCCGGCTGTATGAGGAGGTCATCAACGGCGGGCGCGTGTCCTTCCTGAGCGCCCCGGGCATCAGCGGGATGCTGGAAGGCGGCGTGCCGATCATGAAGGATGGCCAGTGCCTGGGCGCGGTCGGCGTGAGCGGCGTGAAGTCGACCGAAGACGCGCAGATTGCCCGCGCTGGCATCGCCGCCCTGGGACTCGGATAGCCCTTCGAGCCTACTTGGTCAGGATCAGCTTGCCCTGGCGGGTCGCCTGCAGGCGATACAGCTCGCCGTTGTGGCTGATCTCGACGGTGCGCTGACCCTGCAGCAACAGGTGGCTGTCGATCAGCGGCGGGCGCTGCACACCCTGCTGCGCAGGGACGGTTGGCACGCCGGTGCCGCCGGCTGGCGCGGTCGTCGGCGCCACCTCAACGCCCCTTCGGTTCGGTGACGAACCCGATCTTGCGCAGGCCGGCCTGCTGCGCGGTGCTCAGGGCCTGGGCCACACGCTCGTAGCGCACATTGCGGTCGCCGCGGATGTGCAGATCCGGTTGCGGGCTGCGCGCGGCGGCCTCGGCCAGCAGGCCGGGCAGGGCGGCGTCGTCCACCCGCCCCTCGTTCCAGAAATAGTTGCCCTGCGCGTCGACCGACAGGCGGATCGCCTGCGGCCGCTCCTGCTGCTGCTGGCTGCTGGCCTGCGGCAGGTCGATGTTGACCGCATGCTTCATCACCGGCACGGTGATGATGAAGATGATCAGCAGCACCAGCATCACGTCGACCAGCGGCGTCATGTTGATCTCGTTCATCACCTCGTCGGTGTCGTCCT